>NZ_JBSGCD010000014.1:0-204307 GCF_053601675.1 Micromonospora sp. NPDC004704
GGCTGCCGCGCTGAACAGCAAAGCTAGCGCGGCAGCCTAGCAACGCCGTGGTCACCAGAAGTCAGCGACACGCCGAGTAATTCGTGATTCGCATCACGTGCGCTTCCCGCGATCGTTCCGCTAGGTGTGAGATGTAGTCGGGAAAAAAGGGACAAAACACCCAAATTGGCCCTATCTCTGCTGGTCGGCGCGTGGGGCCTGTAGTGTGCCGGGTTAGAGATCGGTGTTGTCGGGTACTTTGGTACCACGGTACTCTGGTTGCTGGAAGGGGGCTCATATGGCCGCTACGTCCGCTCCCATCAAAGTTGATGTTGATACTGACCAACTCATCTCGCACGCTGCTCACTTCCTAGGTAAGGCAAAGAAGGAAGTCGTTGACGCCGCTGTGCGCGAATATATCGATGCGCATCGGGCTGAGATCAATGAAGGCGTGCGGGCGGCGCTGCGTCAGCTAGACGGTTCGCCGCAAGCTGCCGTGTCGTTGCTAACGGGGGTGCCCGCAGACGAGCTTGATCAATATGGCGGGATGCCTGAGACGAACTGATTTGTCACGTCTGGATTTAGTTGTCTTAGGACCTTAGGCTCATCGGAATGAACGATGAGCCCCTGCCTGTTCGACCAACTCGTTCGTGCGCGCGAGCACTCGACCTGCCGATCCCGAGCCTCGACGTGCGCATGTCTGACCTTGACCACCTCTTGATCAAGGAAGCGCAGCGGCTGCCCGACACCCATGCGGCCGGTGGTGTGGAGCGCATTCTCGCCCTTGCTGATCGAGTCTGGTTCAAGGTAAAGGCGGGTCGGTGGCGGGGGGCGGCAATTCGCCTGTCCGATGGTGATCAACCTCCAGGGGAACCCCAGGTTCAGTTGGCTCCCTGGTGGTTGGGCGCTGCGGGCTACCGAAGAGATGGCGATCCTTCGGACTTCTATGCGTCCATGGCTGCTGCAGCACGGCGAGATGGTAAGCATCAGGAGGGCGTGTCTTCTGATCGCTGGTTGCCAGATGAATGGGACTGGAAGCGTCTCGAGCTTGAACACGCGACCGCATGGGTTTGGGAGGTCCGTAGGATTGTCTGCGAGTTGATCGTGCGTTCGCTCCGGACCGGACACTCATATCAGGCTGCTTTTCAGGGCTATAGCATAACGGTGTTGGCGCGAGCTGCGGATGGCGAGACATACTTGGCGGTCGGTACGGAAAATATCGCAGATCCAAAGATCTTCGCAGTAATCTTGGATGCTGTGCCGGGTATAGATAGGGATGCGTGGCTAGCTGAGCCTGGCGGGGTCGTTGGATTGGCGCCGGAGCCCGGTGAAATTATCTGGTCGACCATTCTTCCGCCGGCTGTTGCCGCTGAGCTCCTTGATAAATATACGGAAGAGGGAGATTGAAGACGATGCCAGGAGAAGGGTCGAGCCCGAAGTAGTAGTAAATCCTCCCCTGTCGGGCACTTGCGGCGAAACCGAATGCGCCTTGCGCTACGCGCCGTAGTTGGGGTGCAATCTCAAATCTCCTTTGTCCTTAAGGTTGAGCGGTGGCTTCGAGTGCCGCGTGCTGCTCGGCTCGGCGCTGTTCCCAATAGGCGAGCAGGTCGCAAGCGGTATGCGGTGTTTGCTTTTCACCGATTCGACGATCTTGCGATCCATCGCGGCTGGGTCTTTGGGGTGCAGGGTCGTTCCCTCTGTAAGGGCAAGTAGCGTGGCCGGGGCGCGGCGGGTGAGCAGAGTTGGAGACGAGACTCCACCTCTTCAGTCACCTCCCGGTACGGCGACTCGTCAGCCTCGAGCACGCCTCCGGGCAGTTCTCGGCGTGTATACCGGCTCGACCAGCAGAATTCGGCCGTCTGGGTCACGTGGCAGCGCGGCCAAGCCCGTGCATTGCGAGGCGATGTGGCGCTGCAGTCGCCCGGAACCATCGTTACCAGTGGAGGCTAACCCGCCCCGAGGCATGCGCGTACGGGGATCTTGACTCCTGGCGTACGGGCGGGCTTCATGTTGGCTTCAGGTGGTGGGCAGGCGGGGTGAACAGGGTGTCTGGCACAACTCTGTGCCTACCCGAAGCAGGTGTGCCCCGTGTCGGACGCTTCCCCGATCAGCCGTCGACATTTCCTGACCCTGGCCGGAGGGACCGCGGGTGCGGTCGCCGTGAGCCAACTGATCGCGCAACTTCCCCCGGCGTACGCGGACGAGATGGACCCGGCGCCGTTCACCCTCGGGGTCGCCTCGGGTGAGCCCGACGACCACAGTGTGGTGCTCTGGACGAGGCTGGTGGCGGATCCGCTCAACACCGTGGACGGTGGCATGCCGGCGGAGCCGGTAGCGGTGAACTTCGAGGTCGCCACCGATCCGGAGTTCCGGCGGGTGGTGCAGTCGGGTCGGCGGATGACGGACCCGGCGTCGGCGCACTCCGTACACATTCTGGTTTCTGACCTGGCGCCCGACCGGTGGTACTGGTACCGCTTCAAGGCCAACGGGGTCTACAGCCGCACCGGTCGTACCCGGACGTTCCCCCGGCCCGGCGCGAACATCGAACACATGCGGTTCGCCTTCGCGTCCTGCCAGTCGTGGGTGGGTGGCCCCTACCCGGCCTACCGCGACATGGCCGCCCAGGAGCTGGACTTTGTCGTGCACCTCGGCGACTACATCTACGAAACCACCAACGGGAGTTTGACCGAGTTCCGTCGGCTGCACGCCCTCTACAAGACCTCGCCCGACCTGCGGGCCGCGCACGCCCGGTTCCCGTTCGTCATGACCTGGGACGACCACGAGGTGCAGAACAACTACGCCGGGGACATCCCGCCGAACGCCGGTGACGGGCGGCCGTTCCTGGAGCGTCGGGCCAACGGCTACCAGGCGTACTACGAGCACCTGCCGCTGCGGCCCATGCACAAGCCGGACGGCGCCGACATGCTGATGTATCGCCGGTTCGATTTTGGCAAGCTGGCCCAGTTCAGTGTGCTCGACACCCGGCAGTACCGATCGGACCAGGCGCTCGGTGACGGGCGCAAGGAACCGACCGGTGAGGTCTTCGACCCAGCCAGGACGATGACCGGCCCCGACCAGGAACGTTGGCTGCTCAACGGGCTGCGCCAGTCGACCGCCCAGTGGAACGTCATCGCCCAGCAGACCATCATGGCCCAGTTCGACTACGACCTCGGCCCGACGAAAATCGTCAACCTGGACCAGTGGGACGGTTACCCGTTGGCGCGCAACCGGATCCTGAACCATATCGTGAAGCACCAGATCGGCAACCCGATCGTGCTCGGCGGTGACTGGCACACCCACTGGGTCAACGACCTGAAAACCGATTTCGACGACCCGCGCGCCATGGTCGTCGCCAGCGAGTTCGTCGGCACCTCGATCTCGTCGGGGGCGAGCTGGGACCCGGACGTACGGGCGGGTCTGGCGGCGAACCCGCACGTGAAGTTCTACAACGGAAGTTACCGGGGCTACGTCATCTGCGACGTCAACGAGAAGCGTTGGCGGGCCGACCTGCGGATCGTGCTCGACGCGCGGGACGCTGCGTCTCCGGCGTACACGATCGCGGCTTTCGCGGTCCGCGACGGCAAGCCGGGCGCGCAGCGGGTCGACGCCGGGGACGGGATCGTCGGGCAGGTCACCGACGCGGCGACCGGGAAGGCCCTGCCGAACGTCGAGGTGATCGTGACCCGGGAGGACGGTAGCCGCCTGGTGGCGAGCACCACCGACCCGTCGGGCGAGGTGCTGGCCTTCGCGCCGCCCGGCAACTACACCGTCGCGGTCAACGGGGTCGGCTACGAGCCGGCGAGTCGCCCGGTCACGGTCGTCGACGGTACGCCGGCCAAGCTCGACCTGCGGCTCGACCGGGCGGCCACCAGGGCGGGAACCGGGCGTACGGTGCCCGGTCCGCAGGCGTCGGCCACCACCACTGACATCGTGCTCAGCAACGACCTGGTGGCGTTGGCCGTCTCCGCCGGTACGGACGACTCCCAGTTGACCCCGGTAGCCGTCGGCAAGCCGCTCGACATGGCGATGGTCGGCCGGCTGGACCAGCTCGATTGGATCAACCTGCCGTACGCCTCACCCGCGCAGCCGCGCGGCGGTAACGCCTGGCAGCAGCGGACCGTACGGACCGACTCGATCGAGGTGCTCTCGGCGGGCGGCCCGGCCGCGACCGTACGGGCGACCGGGGCGAGCACCACCGTCGCCAATCTCGCGGTGGTGACGACGTACACGATCCGGCCGAACGAGCCGTGGGTGGTGGCCGAGAGCGCCTTCACCAACCGGGGCACGACACCGAGCACCTTCTGGGCCGGTGACGCGCTCGACCACGATGGTGCCGGTCAGCGCAGTGGCATCGCGGGGCACGGGACCATCGAGGCCAGCGACCCCGCCGACTACCCGCCGACGGCACCATGGATCGGCATGACCGGCACCGACCGGCAGACGTACGGACTGCTCTACGACGAGGGCGGGTTCGGTGCGTATGCGGCGTACAACTGGGTGATGAGCCAGCGTCAGGTGACGCTCGCACCGGGGGAGACGTACACCCTGCGTCGGCGGATCGCCGCCGTTGACAGCGGGACCGACGCTGACCCGTTCGCGGTGCTCGGCCGGCTCTGAGCTGGTTCTGCTCGCGCGGGCGGTCGGGTCAACCGGCCGCCCGCGCGACCGTCAGGTGACGGGGTTGCCGTCTTCCAGGTAGAGGGTTGTTCCCTGGGTCAGGGCGAGCAGCGCGGCGGTTGCCCGGCGGGCGAGCAGGGGCGGCAGGCGTTGTTCCGCCTCCTCCGGCGTCGACCAGGCCCAGCTACGGAGTTCGTCGGCGGGAAGGTTGATCTCCGCTTCGCGTACCGGGTCGAGCAGGCCGCCGTCGAAGACGAACATGACCCCATCCGTACGCCCCAACTCCGGCGGAACCCAGTCGACCACCAGCAGCCGTCCCGGCGCGACCGACAGCCCCAACTCCTCGGCCACCTCCCGAACCGCAGCCCGGTACGGCGGCTCGTCGTCCTCGACCAAGCCTCCGGGAAACTCCCAGTAGTCCTTGTACGTCGGCTCGACCAGCAGGATCCTGTCCTCCCGATCACGTAGCAGCACGGCCGATCCCATGCGCTTGCGCGGCAGCGTGGCGGTGTAGTCGCCTGGAAGCGTCGTCACCAGCCGAAGTTACCTCCACCGGCGCCACACACCGACAACACGTTGCGCGACGAGAGCGCGCAATCAGGGGCAGCAGGTTATGCCGGTGCCGAAGTACGCTGCTGCGATGTCGGGGGTCGGTAACGAGCGTGACAACTGCTGATGATTACTCTTCACCGCCACCCACCCAGCCCCAAGATCGCCCGCCGCTACCTGGTCCTGTGCTTCTTTCGTTTCCTCGTCACGGGCGCCATTTGCGTGGTCGGCGTCGTCCTGAGTCTCAGCGATGTTCTGCATGGTGAAGATGACCCGAGGTTCTTCGCCTGCGTGGGGGGATTCACCAGCTCCCTGCTCCTGGTCATGGCCACCGGGGCAGCCCTGCTCAGCCGGCGCTTGGTCACACCCGCTCTCGTCAGCCTCGCCTTCTTCGTCTGGGTGATCTGGACGCTCATCACCCTCGGCAACGGCTTCTCGAACGAAGATTTGGGTGGGCTCGTCACGGGCCTCATCATCCTGTTCGCGGCACGGCCCCCGCTGATGCTCAGGAACTATCTCGTCGGACTCTGAACGACCGGGTTGAGAAGTCTCAGTACGACTTCTCCTGCCCCAGTACGTGTTGCGCGACGAAGTTGAGGATCATTTCGCGGCTGACCGGGGCGATCCGGGTCGCGCGTACGGTGCCGAGCAGGGTGGCCACGCCGTACTCGGTGGTCATGCCGTTGCCGCCATGGACCTGGATGGCGGTGTCGACGGCGAGTGCGGCGGCCTCGGCCGAGGCGTACTTGGCCATGTTCGCGGCGACTCCGGCGTCCAGGTCGCGGCCGGCGTCGTAGAGGGCAGCCGCCTTGGCGATCATCAGTCGGGCCAGTTCGACCTGTACGGCCGCGTGGGCGAGCGGGTGCGAAAGCCCCTGGTGGGAGCCGATGGTCCGGCCACCCCAGACCTTCCGGTTCGCCGCGTACGACGAGGCGCGCTCGATCGCGTAGCGGCCGGAGCCGGCGGCCAGGGCGGCGACCAGGATGCGTTCGGGGTTCAGCCCGGCGAAGAGGGCCTGTAGTCCGACGTCGACCCCGCCACCGATCAACGCGTCGGCGGGCAGCCGGACGTCGTCCAGGTAGAGCATCCACTGGCTCTCCGGGGACAGGATCTCCATGTCGAGCTTCGACTTGGTGAACCCGGGAGCGTCGGTCGGGACCACGAACAGGGCCGGCTTGAGCTTGCCGGTGGTGGCGTCCTCGGTACGCCCGACGACCAGCACGTACGCGGCGTCGTCCACCCCGGAGATGAAGCACTTGCGTCCCGACAGCAGCCAGTCGTCGCCGTCGCGGCGGGCGATCGTGCCGAGCTTGTGCGAGTTGGATCCGGCCTCCGGCTCGGTGATCGCGAACGCGATTTTCAGGGTCCCGTCGGCCATGCCGGGGAGGAAGCGTTTGCGCTGCTCCTCGGTGCCGTGCCGGGTGATGACCGTGGCCACGATCGCGGGCGACACCACGATCATCAGGAGGGGGGAGCCGGTCGCGGCCAGTTCCTCGCAGACGATCGCCAGTTCGGTGATGCCGCCGCCACCGCCGCCGTACTCCTCGGGGATGTTGACGCCGAGGTAGCCGAGCCTGCCGGCCTCCTGCCACAGCTCGGTGGTGTGCTCGCCGGCCTTCGCCTTTTTGACGTAGTACTCGTGCCCGTAGCGGCGGCCCAACGCGCGCACCGCGTCGCGGAGCTGTTCCTGTTCCGAGGTGAGATCGAAGTCCATGAGGGGTGGCCTTCCTTTACGCGTCGGTGAGTACCGCGAGCACAGCGCCGGTTTCGACCTGGCTGCCGGCGGTGACCGGCAGCTCGGCGACGATTCCGGCGGCGGGGGCGTGCACGGGGTGTTCGAGTTTCATCGCTTCGAGGGTGAGCAGGAGTTCACCGGCCGCGACCCGTTGGCCGGGGACGACCAGGACCCGGCTGACCGCCCCCGGCAGGGGCGCGACCAGGGAACCCTCGGCCAGGTCGGCTGCCGGCTCGGGGAAGCGGGGGAGTTCCGACAGCGTCACCGAACCGTCCGGGCCGTCCACGAAGGAGTCCGAACCGACCCGGTGTACGGCAAACGCCGTCCGCACCCCGGCGACGTCGAGCACCACCCGGTCCGGGGCGGCGGACAGGATCGTCACCGCGGGCGGCTCCTCGGCCGGGGCGGGAGCGGACGGGTACAGACCGGCGAGGTCGAGTTCGTCCGGGTCGACGGGGCGGACCCACCAGGTGGCGAGTGCCCCGGTCCGGTCCAGCCGGTAGCCGACCTCGACCGGGCCGGACGGTCCGTCGTACACGCTGGTCTGGGCGCCGGCCGGGACGTTGCGCCAACCGGACGGGAGGCCGGCGAGGACCGGGGCGTTGCGTCGGCGGTCGGCGGCACCGGCGAGCGCGGCGGCGAGGCAGGAGATCCGGACCGCGTCGACCGAGGAGAGCAGCGGGGCGAAGAGTTCCGGATGCCGGTCCAGGAACCCGGTGTCGATCGCACCGGTACGGAACTCCGGGTGCCGCAGTACGCGTACGAGCAGGTCACGGTTGGTGCGTACGCCGTGCAACTCGGCCCGGGACAGGGCGCTGGCCAGCAGTCGGGCGGCCTCGGAGCGGGTCGGTGCCCAGGCGACGAGCTTGGCCAGCATCGAGTCGTAGTGCACCCCGACCACCGACCCGTCCCGTACGCCTGCGTCGAGGCGGAGCCCGGCCCGGCCGGCGCCACCGGTCGGGACCGGTTCGAACTCGGTCACCACCTCCGGCACCGAGAACCGGTGCAGGGTCCCGGTCGCCGGCAACCAGACGTTCGCCGGGTCCTCGGCGCAGAGTCGTACCTCGATCGAGTGACCGGTCGGCTCGCCCGGCACCGGCAGGGCCCCGCCCTCGGCGACCAGGAGTTGCCAACGGACCAGGTCCAGGCCGGTGACCGCCTCGGTGACCGGGTGTTCGACCTGGAGTCGGGTGTTCATCTCCAGGAAGAAGAACTCGCCGGTCGGGGCGAGCAGGAACTCGACCGTGCCGGCGCCGAGGTAACCGACCGCTCGGGCCGCCGCCGTCGCCGCGTCGAAAAGCGCCGCCCGCAGCTCCGGGCCGACCGCCGTGGACGGGGTCTCCTCGATGATTTTCTGGTGCCGGCGCTGGATCGAGCACTCCCGCTCACCGAGCGGCAGCACGGTGCCGTGGCTGTCGGCGAAGATCTGCACCTCGACGTGCCGGGCCTGTTCCACGTACCGCTCGATGAAAACGGTCCCGTCGCCGAACGCGCTGGCCGCCTCCCGGCGGGCCGAGGCGACCGCCTCGGTCAGGGTCGCAGCGTCCCGGACCACCCGCATCCCCCGCCCGCCGCCCCCGGCCGACGCCTTGACCAGGACCGGGAAGTCCGTCACCCGGTCCGGTTCGGTCTCGGTGGGCAGCATCGGCACCCCGGCGTCGACCAGCAACGCCTTCGCCCCGATCTTCGAACCCATGACCGCGATCGCCTTGGCGGTCGGGCCGACCCAGGTCAGGCCGGCGTCGGTGACTGCGGTGGCGAAGTTGGCGTTCTCGGCCAGGAAGCCGTAACCGGGGTGGACCGCGTCCGCCCCCGATCGGCGGGCGGCGGCGACGAGCAGGTCCGCGCGCAGGTAGGTGTCCGCCGGGGCATGGCCGGGCAGGCGTACGGCGAAGTCCGCCTCGTTGACGTACGGCGCGTCGGCATCGGCGTCGGAGTAGACCGCGACCGTCTCGACGCCGACCGACCGGCAGGTGGCGAAGATCCGGCGGGCGATCTCGCCCCGGTTCGCCACCAGCAGCCTGCGAATCATTGGGGATTCCCTCACATCCGGAAGACGCCGAAGCCGGCGCTTCGTGCACTGTGGAGCGACGAGGCGACCGGGCCGCTGTGGATCGCGGAAAGGCAGAGACCGAGCACCGTACGGGTGTCGCGGGGGTCGATCACCCCGTCGTCGAGGAGCCGCCCGGAGAGGAACAGCGCGGCGGACTCCGACTCGACCTGACCCTCGACCATCATGCGCATGGCCCGGTCCCGGTCCTCGTCGTACGGCTGGCCCTTCGCCTCCGCCGCCTGCCTCGCCACGATCGAGAGCACCCCGGCGAGCTGGGTCGGCCCCATCACCGCCGACTTCGCGTTCGGCCAAATGAACAGGAACCTCGGGTCGTACGCCCGGCCGCACATGCCGTAGTTGCCGGCCCCGTACGACGCCCCGAGGTTCACCGTCAGGTGCGGGACGGTCGAGTTCGACACCGCGTTGATCATCAAGGCGCCATGTTTGATGATGCCGCCCTGTTCGTACTCGGCGCCGACCATGTAACCGGTCGTGTTCTGGAGGAAGACCAGCGGGGTGTCGGCGTTGTTGGCGAGTTGGATGAACTGCGTCGCCTTCTGCGCCTCCTCGGAGAAGAGGACCCCCCGGGCGTTGGCCAGCACCCCGACCGGGTAGCCGTGCAGTTCGCCCCAACCGGTGACCAGGGCGCTGCCGTAACCGGGCTTGAACTCGTCGAACTCGGAGCCGTCGAGGATCCGGCCCAGGACCTCGCGCGGGTCGAAGGGGGTACGGGGATCGGCGCTAGCGATCGCGAGGAGGTCCTCGGCGTCGTACTTCGGTGGTGGCGCGACGGCCGTACGGGGAGCCGGGCCCTGCTTGCGCCAGTTGAACCGGCGTACGCACTGCCGGGCCAGCCGCAGCCCGTCGCGTTCGTCCTCGGCGAGCCAGTCGGCCAGACCTGAGGTGGAGGCGTGCATTGCCGCGCCGCCCAGCGACTCGTCGTCGGTCACCTCACCGGTGGCCATCTTCACCAGGGGAGGACCGGCGAGGAACACCTTCGCCCTGCCCCGGACCATGATCGTGTAGTCGGACATGCCCGGCACGTAGGCGCCACCGGCGGTCGCGTTGCCGAACACCACCGACACGGTCGGGATGCCGGCGGCCGAGAGCCGGGTCAGATCCCGGAACACCTGCCCACCGGGGATGAAGATCTCCGCCTGGCTGGGCAGGTCCGCCCCGCCCGACTCGACCAGGTTGACCAGCGGCAACCGGTTCGCCAGCGCGATCTCCCCGGCCCGTACGGTCTTGCGCAGGGTGTACGGGTTCACCGCGCCGCCGCGTACGGTCGGGTCGTTGGCGACGATCACGCACTCGACACCCTCGACCACACCGATCGCGGTCACCACGCTCGCCCCGACCGGATAGTCGGTGCCCCACGCCGCCACCGGGGACAGCTCCAGCACCGGTGAGTCCCGGTCGACCAGGAGTTCGATCCGCTCCCGGGGCAGGAGCTTGCCCCGCGCGTGGTGGCGGGTCACGTACTTCTCGCCCCCGCCGGCACGGGCGGTGGCGACGGCGGCGTCCAGTTCGGCGAGACGCTCCAGCATCGCCGCCCTGTTCCCCTGGTACGCCGGCTGCCGCGGCTGCACCGCGGTCTCCAGAACGGCCACGTCAGCTTCCCATGCCCTTCGCGATGACGAAGGCGATGGACTGGGCCATCGCCACCTCCGTAACGAGCAGCTCACCGATGGCGATACGGACCGACACCGGCCGAACGTGTGTGCGAGACGGACACGCCGACGGGGTCATGACGCACCCGCCGTGGAGTGGCTGATCGGGGCCGGACGGTTGTCGGCCGGGGCCGCCGGCAGGTCGACGATCCGGGCCCGGAGCAGTTCGCCGAGGGCCTTCGCCTGCGGGTCGAACCGGGTGGACGCGGCCACTCCGGCACCGAGCAGCCCCCGGATGACGAAGTTGACCGCCGCCAGGTTCGGTAGCTCGTACCGCTCGACGTCGAGATTCGCCGTCTCCGGCAGCAGGTCACGCAGGCGTTCCACGGTCAGCCAGTCACGCAACCAGGCGTAGCCGTCGGCTGCCCGTACCCACACCCCGAGGTTGGCGTCCCCGCCCTTGTCGCCCGAACGGGCTCCGACGACCGTCCCCAGTGGAGCGCGGCGGGTCGGTCCGGGCTGGTGGGGGACGGGGGTCGGTGGGGTTGGATGGGATGGTGGGGTGGCGGTGAGGGGTGGGGGCGGGACGGGGATCCGTTCGCCGGAGGGGAGGACGGCCAGGTGGGCGGCGGCGTCCTGGGGGAGGTCGGTGGCGGTGAAGACGCCGTACGGGCTGGCGTCGCCGGGCACACCGGTCAGCGTGCAACCGGGGTACGAGGCGAGGGCGAGTTCCACCGCGGCGGCCGAGAACAACCGCCCGGCCCGCTTGGCGTCACCGTCGCGCAGGTGTACGTGCAGCAGCGCGCTCGCCGACTCGGTGTCGACCGCGTCCGAATGGTCCGTACGGGCGAGGACGAACTCCAGCCCGGTCGCCCCGACCGCCTCGGTGAGCTGGGCCTCGACCAGTTCCGCCTTCGTCTCGATATCCAGTCCACAAAGGACGAAGGTGGCGGTGTTCCGGAACCCGCCGAGGGAGTTGGCACCCACCTTGAGGGTGGGCGGCGGCGGCAGCCCCCGCACCCCGCAGACCCGTACGCGGTCCGGGCCGTCGTCGGTGAGCTTCACCGTGTCGAGGCGGGTCACCACGTCCGGGCCGAGGTAGTCCGGGGCGCCGATCTCGTAGAGCAGTTGCGCGGTAACGGTTTCGCGGGTCACCCCACCACCGGTGCCGGGATGTTTGGTGATGACCGAGGAGCCGTCGTGGTGCAGCTCGGCGACCGGGAAACCGGGTCGGCGCCCGCCGTCCGGCAGTTCGGTGAAGAAGCTGAAGTTGCCTCCGGTGACCTGGGTGCCGCATTCGAGCAGGTGCCCGGCGACGGTCGCCCCGGCGAGCTGGTCGAGGTCCGCGTGCGTCCACCCGAACCTGGCGATCGCCGGGCCGACGACCAGGGACGCGTCGGTGACCCGACCGGTCACCACGATGTTCGCGCCCCCCGTCAGGCAGCGCGCGATGCCGAACGCGCCCAGGTATGCGTTGGCGGTCAACGCGTCCGGTTGGTCGACCGCGTCACCGGTGACGTGGCCGACGCTGACCGGGATGCCGAGGCGGGTGCCGAGGGCGCGGATCGCGTCGGCGAGCCCGGCGGGGTTCAGCCCACCGGCGTTGGTGACGATGGTGACGCCGCGTTCGACCGCGATGCCGAGACACGATTCGAGCTGGCGCAGGAACGTCCTGGCGTAGCCGAGATCGGGGTTCTTGAGCCGGTCCCGGCCGAGGATCAGCATGGTCAGTTCGGCCAGGTAGTCGCCGGTGAGGACGTCGAGTTCCCCACCGTCGAGCATGTCCCGCCAGGCGCTGAACCGGTCGCCGTAGAAACCGGAGGCGTTGCCGATCCGGAGGACGGGCGGGGCGGTGTGCGTACTCATGGGTGGGTTCCGGCGGCGGTGCGGCGGGCGGCCCGGTCGCGGCCGGCGCGCGGTTCCCGGCCCGCGCCGGGCGGCCCGGCGAACGCCTGGGCGAGGTCCAGCCACTCGTCGGCGACCTGGCCGGTCGCCACCAGGGACAGGTCGGTCCGGTGCCGGCGCTGGGTGACCAGGAGGCAGAAGTCCAGTGCCGGCCCGGCGACCCGGTCGGGGGCGTCGGCCGGTCCGAAGGTCCACTCGTCACCGTCGGGGGCGCGGAGTTCGACCCGGACCGGCACGTCGGGCGTGGCCCGGCCGTGGGTGGCGAAGCTGTGCCCGAGGGTACGGACGCCCAGGTGCGCCACGTGCCGCAGCCGCCCGCTCGGGGTACGCGTGACACCGAGCGTGTCCGCCACGTCCTGCCCGTGTGCCCAGGTTTCCATCAGCCGGGCGGTGGCCATCGAGGCGGGCGACATTCTCGTGCCGTACCAGGGAAGTTTGGTCCCGACGGGGGCGGCGGCGAGGGCGTCGACGAGCGCCGACCGGCCGGTACGCCACCGGTCGAGCAGGGCGGCCGGAGCGGTGTCCGGGTCGGCCGAGCAGTCGGGTGCACCGGCCATCACCTGGTCGAGGAACTCGTTCGCGCCCCGGTCGACAAAGCCGCCCGGATCCGTCGCCGCGTGTTCGAGCCAGGCGTAGAACGCCGGTACGTCGGTCGCGGCCAGCAGTGCCAGATGATCGGTCCAGGCCAGGTGGGCGATCTGGTGGGCGATGGTCCAACCGGGTGCGGGTGTCGGCTCGGCCCAGTCGACCGCCGGCCGCTCGGCGACCAGCGCGTCCAGCTCGCTTGATTCGTCGGTCAGGTCGGTCAGCAGTTGACCCAGGTCGACCACGGTGCCTCCGATGATTCGCTCGGGTGCTCAGGTGCACTACGGGTTGACGATGACGGCGAGCTGGCGTTTCCATACGGCGAGCAGCGGGGCGCGGCGGGCCGAGTCGTCGGAGAGCAGGTTCGCGACCCCGAGCCCGCGCAGCAGGTCCAGGGTGGCCTGCACCGACTCCCGTACGCCGGGGTTGCGCTCGTCGGCGCCGAGCAGCTCGACGGTGAGCCGGTGCATCTCCCGCCCGACCCGCGCCTCCAGCGGCACCAGCGCGTCCCGCAACTCCGGGTCCGTACGCGCGGCCAGCCAGAGTTCCAAACCGGCGACGAAGAGCGGCCCGGTGAACGCGGTGGCGAGCATGTCGATCACTCGGTCGAGTCGATCCGGCCCGGACGGTAGCGCGACGGCCTCGGCCCGGATCTCCTCCGCCCGCCGTTCGGCCAGGTGCTCGACGGCGGCCATCACCAGGGCGGCCTTGGTGGGGTAGTGGTGCAACTGGGCGCCCCTGGAGACGCCGGCCCGCGCCGCGACCACGGTCGTGGTCGTGCCGGACCAGCCGTGTTCGACCAGGCAGTCCACGGTGGCTTCGAGCAGCCGGGCCTGGGTCGCGCGGCTGCGCTCCTGCTGCGGCACACGGGTGACGGCGGACACGCCACCAGCGTCCCGCGCGGAAAACAAACAGTCAAGCCTGACTTTTTCTGATCGTGTATTGCTCCGAAGTGGTGCCATGTAGGGACGGCGGAGGGTGGGGAGGCGTCAATGGGCAGGCGGGACAGGCGGGGTGGTGGGCGACCCCGACGGCAGCTCCTCGCACCCGTACCGGATGCTCGGGCGGCGGACGCGGTGCCGGAAAGACCCGCCCGGAGCAGGTGGCGGCCCGGCTACTGGCGACGGCACCCGGCCCTCAGCCTGGTGCTGGTCGTGCTCTTCATGGCCGCCGACATCGCTTTCGCGGCATCGGCGAACGCGAACCGGGTGAGCATCGCGCGGGACGGCCAGGCAGCCACCGGCACGGTGGTGAGTCTGGCCCGACGGACCTCCGGCATGACGGTTCGGTTCACCACCGCCGCCGGGCAGACCGTCACCGCGTCGGCCACCCGCCCCGATCCGGCGCCGGAGGTCGGCGATTCGGTAGCGATCGTGTACCACCCCGACGACCCCGGCGGGCGGGTGTACCCGGCGGACGGCCTGCCCGGTGTCGGCACCCCGCTGGCCCTGCTCGCGATCGGCGTCGTCTCGGGCTTGGCCTACCTGCTCTACCTGCGCCGGACGTGGGGGCGCTGGCGGGACCTCGCCGAGTCATGGCGCCACCGGGTGCCCCGCGGCTAACGACCGACTCATCCGGCACCGGTGACCGTCCTGCTTGCTTCAGCGGCCGTCGCGGGGGCCGAAGACGGTCAACGCCTCGGCGTCGCTGGCGCGGGAGTGGAGGTAGTAGTCGGCCCAGGTGGCGGCGTCGGGGTAGGTCGACTCGGCGGCGACGCGGGTGCAGGCCGCCTCGATGTCGTACGCGGTGCGGCGTAGTTGCACCCCCGGACCGAGCAGGGCCCAGTGGGCACCGGACCGGCCGTACGGCATGCCGACGCTGCCGGGGTTGACCACCAGGCGGCGGTGGGCGAGCCGGACGTACGGCATGTGGGTGTGGCCGCAGACGATCGTGTCGACCTCGTCGGGCAGCCCGTCGAAGACCTCGGTCCACCGGTCGAGGCGGGAGTCGACCAGCACGACCTCCTCGTCGTCGCGCGGGGTGGCGTGGCAGAAGATCACCGTGCCGAGCCCGTCGACCGGGAACGTGACCGTCTCGGGAAGTGAGGTCAGCAGGTCGAGTTGGTCGTCGCGGAGCTGTGCGGCGGCCCACGGGGCGATCGGGTCCGGGATCGAGGGCTCCTTGCCGGCGCGCATCTCGACCAGCTCGCGGTCGGCGTTTCCGCGTACCCAGATGGCGCGGTCGCCGAGCGCGGTCAGGAGGTCCAGGGTCTCGACGGGCTGCGGACCGGCGGCGATGTCACCGGTCAGCACGATCCGGTCGGCCGCGCGGACGTCCGGCTCGGCCAGCACCGCCTCCAGCGCCGGCAGCACGCCGTGGATGTCGGAGAGTACGGCGATGGTCTGTGGCATCCGTCCAGCCTCGCCTGTGCGTACCGGTCCGGTCGAGGCCCCTTAGCGCAGGGCAGAACGCGGGCCCGGCATCAGTGGGCGGACAGCAGAAAGCGGGGACTGCCGGTCGGCGGTCCCCGCTTTTGTGCCCTGTTACTCAGACGCGGGCGCGTCGGGCGAGACGCTCCGGGTCGAGGATGATGATGCTCTTGCCGTCGAGCCGCAGCCACCCACGCGAGGCGAAGTCGGCCAACGCCTTGTTCACCGTCTCCCGGGAGGCGCCGACGAGCTGGGCGATCTCCTCCTGGGTCAGGTCGTGGGTGACCCGCAGGACGCCGCCGTCACGGGTGCCGAAGCGGCCCGCCATCTGCAGCAGGTTCTTCGCCACCCGGCCCGGTACGTCCGTGAAGATCAGGTCGGCCAGGGAGTCGTTCGTCCGGCGCAGCCTGCGGGCGAGCACCCGGAGCAACTGCTCGGCGATCTCCGGCCGGTTGTTGAGCCACGGCCGCAACGCCTGCTTGCGCAACCGGACCAACCGGGTGTCGGTGACCGCGGTTGCGGTGGCCGTACGCGGACCCGGGTCGAAGAGCGACAGCTCCCCGACCATGTCCGACGGACCCATCACGGCGATCAGATTCTGTCGGCCGTCGGCGGCGCGTCGACCAACCTTGATCTTGCCGGTGAGTAGGATATAGAGGCTGTCACCGGGTTCGCCCTCGTTAAAGACGATTTCGCCCTTGCGGACGTCGATCGTCTCCATCTCCTTGGCGAGCGCCTCGGCCGCTTCCGGGTCTACGCCCTGGAAGATCCCGCTGCGGGCCAGTACCTCGTCCATCGCGCACCTCCGACTGCGCGCACCTCCGTCGGCCGGGTCCGCCGGCCGATGATCCGTCGCGCGCCGCCAAGTCTAAGCGCACGTCAACGGGATCCGGGGGTGCACCCCTGGAAACTTGATCCGGCACGGTAACCCGTCCGACCATGACAGCGGCTATCATCCGCGCGCCAGGCGGTCGCGTCCACCCGACCCCGCAGACCACCCCCGATCGAGCAGGTCAACACCGGTGAATCGGGGACATTGCGGCCTTTCTGGACGCGGTGACCGGTTTTCCCGAACCGAACGGCCGACATCGCCAGGTGAACGGGTTATGTAGCGTCGCGAGCGATGTACGAGAGCAGCCAATCTCCGCCCCGCCCGGACCGCCGACGTCGCGGCCCGGGTCGACTCGTCCTCGTGATCGGGGCGGTCGTGGCCCTCCTGCTCGGTGTCGGGCTGGCCGGGGTGGCCGCCACGCGCCTGCTCGGCGACGACCCGGACCAGTCCCAGTGGCAGGCCGAGCCGACCGGCGACGGCGGCACGCCCGGCCCGGAGTCGCCGAGCGCCGCCCCGACGACGGCACAGGTCATCTCGCTCTCGGCGACCGGTGACATCGTGATGGGCAACGCTCCGGCGCGGCTGCCCGCCAACGGCGGCAAGGGGTTCTTCGACTCGGTCAAGCCGGCACTCGCCGCCGACCTGGTGATGGGGAACCTGGAGGAGCCGATAACGGACGACACCGGCACCTCCAAGTGCGGCGCCGGCTCCACCCAGTGCCACCAGTTCCGGGTCCCCCCGTCGTACGCGGCACACCTCAAGGAAGCCGGGTTCGGGCTGCTGAACCAGGCCAACAACCACGGGTACGACTACGGCGCCGCCGGCTACCGCAACACCCAGAAGCACCTCGAGGAGCAGGGACTGGCGAACACCGGGGCCCCGGACCAGATCACCGTGGTCGACGTCAAGGGGGTCAAGGTCGCGGTTGTCGGGTTCTCGTCGTATCCGTGGAACAACAGCCTGGTCGACATCCCCGCCGCCGCAGGAGTGATCAAGAAGGCGACCACCCAGGCCGACCTGGTGGTGGTGCAGGTGCACATGGGCGGCGAGGGCACCGACAAGATCCACGTCAAGCCGGGCACCGAGATGTTCCTCGGCGAGAACCGGGGCGACCCGGTCAAGTTCTCCCACGCCATGATCGACGCCGGTGCCGACCTGATCGTCGGACACGGGCCGCACGTGCTGCGCGGGATGGAGTTCTACCAGGGCCGGCTGATCGCGTACAGCCTGGGCAACTTCGCCGGGGGTGCCGGGGCGCTGAACAACAGCGGCCGGCTCGGCTGGGGCGGGGTGCTCAAGGTGTCCCTCGCGGCCGACGGGAGCTGGTCCGGGGGCGAGTTCGTCTCGACGTACATGAACAGCGCGGGCAAGCCGACCCTGGACACGCAGAAGCGGGGACTCAAGGCGGTCCAGGAGCTGTCCGGCGCCGACTTCGACAACTCCGCCGCGAAACTCGACGCGGCCGGGAAGATCAGTCCGCCGGCCTGACCGGCAGGACCGGCGCGGAGGTCAGTCAGCGGTCGCAACGGTAGGACCGGCCGGGAGGTCGGTGGGCCGACGTAGGCTGACCGACGTGAGCCGTACCCCTGCCCCCGCCGCCGAGACCGACCTCGGCCGCAAGCGAAGGGCTCGCCGGATCGGCCGGGTGCTGACCGAGACGCACCCGGACGCCCACTGCGAGCTGGACCACGACGGCCCGCTGCAACTCGCCGTGGCCACCATCCTGTCCGCCCAGTGCACCGACAAGAAGGTCAACGAGGTCACGCCCAAACTCTTCGCCCGCTACCACGACGCCGCCGACTTCGCCGGCGCGGACCGGGCCGAGATGGAGGAGCTGATCCGGCCGACCGGCTTCTTCCGGAACAAGACCACCTCGTTGATCAACCTGGGGCGGACCCTGGTCGAGCAGTACGACGGCCGGGTGCCCGGCAAGCTCGTCGACCTGGTGAAGCTGCCCGGAATCGGGCGCAAGACGGCGAACGTCATCCTCGGCAACGCCTTCGACGTACCGGGCATCACCGTCGACACCCACTTCCAGCGGCTGATGCACCGGTGGAAGCTGACCACCGAAACCGACCCGGTCAAGATCGAACACGCGGTCGGTGCGCTCTACGAGAAGCGCGACTGGACCATGCTCTCGCACCGGGTGATCTTCCACGGCCGCCGGGTCTGCCACGCCCGTACGCCCGCCTGCGGCGCCTGCACACTCGCCCCGCTCTGCCCCTCGTACGGCCTCGGCCCGACCGAGCCCGAAGCCGCCGCCAAGCTGCTCAAGGGGCCACGGGCCCGCGAACTCGCGATCGCGGCCGGGATCGACCCGGTCCTGGTCCCGGCCACGGCGGTGGCCGCGGAGGCACCGTGAGGCGTCCGCTCGCCGGGCTGCTCCTGCCCCTGCTGCTGCTCGCGGTCGCCGCATGCGGCCGGTCCGACCCCGCACCCGAGCCGGAGCCCCCGGCACCGTTCGCCGACTGCGCGGCACTGACCACCGTCCCGAGCGCGGCCCCGGCCGACACCGGCGGGAGACCGGACGGGTCGACCAGGCCGCTGCCGGACGTCGGGCTGCCCTGCTTCACCGGCGGCGCCGAGGTGTCCCTGGCCGCCGTACGCGGACCCGCCGTGGTCAACCTCTGGGCCGCCTGGTGCCTGCCCTGCCGCAAGGAACTGCCCGCCTTCCAGCGGCTCGCCGAACGGGCCGGCGGCCAACTGCACGTCATCGGGGTGGACACCCGCGACGACCGGGACGACGCCCGCGACCTGGCCGGCGAACTCGGCCTCACCTTCCCCACCCTGTTCGACCCCGGCGAGAAGCTCCGCAGCGGGGTCGCCGCCCCCGGCCTGCCGGCCACCGTGTTCGTTGACGCGCAGGGGCGGATCCGGCACCTGGACGTCACCGGCGCACTCGACGACAACAAGCTCGCCGCCCTGGTCGAGCAGCACCTCGGGGTGGTGGTCCCGGCATGAGCGCACAACTTCCCCCGTGGTGCGAGCCACTGGTCAGCCGGGTACGCACCGCCCGTACCGAGGACTTCACCCGACTCCGTACGCCCACCAGCGGCGGTCGACCCAGCGCCGTACTGGTGCTGCTCGGCGAGGACTCGGCGTACGGGCCGGACGTCCTCGTGCTCCAGCGGGCGGCGACCATGCGTACCCACGCCGGTCAGGCGGCCTTCCCCGGTGGTGCCGCCGACCCCGGTGACGCCGACGCGGCGGCGACCGCCCTGCGCGAGGCGGAGGAGGAGGTCGGCCTCGACCCGGCGACCGTGACCGTGCTGGCGCAACTCCCACCGCTCTGGATCCCGGTGAGCGACTTCGTGGTCACCCCGATCCTCGGCTGGTGGCACCGGCCGCATCCGGTGCACGCGCGGGAGCCGGAGGAGGTCGCCCACGTCGCCCGGCTGCCGATCGCCGAACTGGTCGACCCCGCCAACCGGCTACGGGTCCGCCACCCGAGCGGTTGGGTCGGTCCCGCCTTCCAGGTCCGGGGGATGCTCGTCTGGGGCTTTACCGCCGGAGTGCTCGACGCCCTGCTCGGGATGGGTGGCTGGAACCGACCGTGGCCGCAGGACCGGGTGGTGGAACTCCCACCCGTACGCACCACCCCGGCCCCGTACGCGGGCAACGACGGGGAACTGGCCGAGCCCGGTTCGGGGAGCGGGAAGGTCATCCCCGGGCGCTGATTCCGGGCGCTTATTCCGATTCTGTGTGAGCGGCCTGTCATCTGGAGTGCCCCGTCCCCGTACGCTGGGGTCGTGTCGGTGGTGGATGCGGTCCTCATCCTGCTCATGCTGGTGTTTGCGATCACCGGCTACCGGCAGGGCTTTTTCGTCGGAGGGCTCTCCCTCGCCGGCTTTTTTGTCGGTCTGCTGATCGGGCTGCAACTCGGCCCGCTGCTCGCGGAGCAGTTCACCGGCGAGGCGATGCGCATCCTGGTCGCGCTGATAACGATCTTCGGTCTGGCGGTGCTCGGCCAGACCCTCTCCGGCTGGGTCGGTTCGCACCTGCGGCACGCGATCAGGAGCCAGGCAGGCCGCAAGGCCGACGACATCGGCGGGGCCTTCGTGTCGCTGTTCGCGGTGCTGCTGGCCGCCTGGCTGGTGGCGGTACCGCTCGGGTCCTCGTCACTGCCCTGGCTGGCCAGCGCCGTACGCAACAGTGCGCTGATCAACGTGGTCGACCGGGTACTGCCGGCCCAGGCGCAGGCCCTGTCGGACCAGCTCCGGGAGACAGTCGACACCGACGGCTTCCCGGACCCGTTCGGCAGGCTGGCACCGACCCGTGCCCGCGACGTGTCGCCGCCCGATCCGGCGCTGGCCGGTTCCCAGGTGGTGGTGAACGGGAAGCGGTCGGTGGTGAAGGTGCTCGGCTCCGCGCCGGCCTGCTCCCGCCGGATCGAGGGCTCCGGGTTCGTCTACGCCGAGGACCGGGTGATGACCAACGCGCACGTGGTCGCCGGAACCCGGTCGGTCTCGGTGGAGTTGGACGGCGACCGGCACAACGGGCGGGTGGTCGTCTACGACCCGGAACGGGACCTGGCGGTGATCTACGTGCCGGGGCTCTCGGCGCCGGTGATGCCGTTCGCCGCCAAGCAGGCGCCGAGCGAGGCCGACGCGATCGTGCTCGGCTTTCCGCTGGACGGTCCGTACAACGCGCAGTCGGCGCGGGTCCGGGACGTCAGCAAGATCACCGGACCGAACATCTACGACTCCGGGGACGTGACCCGCGAGATCTACACGATCCGGGCGTTGGTCCGCAGCGGCAACTCCGGCGGGCCGCTGGTGGCACCGAACGGCCAGGTGCTCGGCGTGATCTTCGCGGCGGCGGCGGACGACCCGAACACCGGGTTCGCGGTCACCGCCAACGAGGCCAGGTCGACCGCGACCGCCGGGACCGAGCGGACCCGCTCGACCGACACCGGCGCCTGCACCTGACCGACCGGCGGGCCGCGCCTCACCTACCCGTGCGAGGCGCGTTGCTTGCGGTAGAGGACCTGGCGGCGCAGCGGGCCCGGTTCGGAGTCCGGGTCGTCGAAGTCCTCCGCCGGGTCGGTGGTCATCCCGAGCCGGCGCATCACCGCCTGGGAGCGCAGGTTCGTCCTGGTGGTGATGGCGAGGATCTCCGGCAGGCCGACCGTGTCGAAGCCGTACGCCAGGGCGGCTCGGGCCGCCTCGGTGGCGTACCCGTGACCCCATGCCGTACGGGCCAGCCGCCACCCGGCCTCGACCCCGGTGAAGGTCATGTTCTCGTCCACCGGATCCAGGCCGGTGAACCCGATGAACTCCCCGGTCGACCGGACCTGCACCGCCCAGAAACCGAAGCCGTTGCGGTCCAGGTCGTGCTGGAAGCTCTCGATCGAGGCGGCGGCCTCGTGGGCGGTGAGCACCGGCCCGAGATGTTCCCGTACCTCGGGGTCGGCGTTCATCGCCGCCCACGGCGCCAGGTCGGACTTCCGCCAGTCGCGCAGGACCAGTCGCTCAGTGTCGATCTCCACCACGGGGCGAACAGTAGTCCCCGTACGGGCGGACCGGTGTCAGGATTGTCCTGACGATTTGTCGTCGTTGTGCGTACCGGCGGGCGGTGGCGGTGGTGGTGCGGTCACCCGGTCCCACGGCCGGCGCAACCGCCACGACCGGTTCCGTACGGCGTGCGCGAACTGGGCCCGGTTCACCAGCAGCACACTGCCGGTGAGTACGACCAACAGGACCACCGTGCCGGTCCAGACCCCCCGCTGCCCGGCGGAACCCTCCAGGCCACCGGCCGGTCGGGCCGACCAGCGCATCCGGTCACCCGGCGGGCCGACCTTGAGCGCATCCGTCTGCTGGCTGCCCGACCCGCTCGCGGCGTTCACGCCGGGAGCCGGACCGAAGCCGGCCTCACCGGGGGACAGGTTGTCGTCGAGCGGGTTGCGGGCCACCGGCCCGACCGGGTTCGACAGCGCGGCGAGCGGATTGACCAGACCGAAGCCGAACCGGTCGTCCCGCCCGGCGGGGCCGAGGTCGCGGGCGGTCTGCACCAGCCGGTTCACCACGTCGGCCGCGGACATCTGTGGCCACTTGGACCGGACCAGCGCCGCCGAGGCGGTCACCAGCGGGGCCGCGAAGCTGGTGCCCTGCACCCGCCAGTAGCCACCGTCGCGACCGGCGCCGAGCAGACCGGTCGCCGGGGCGGTCAGTACGGTCTGCGGCCCGCTGATCGAACCCGACCAGAGCCCGTCGGTGTCACGTTCCATGCCGGACACGGCCACCACACCCGGCTCCCGGGCCGGGTACCAGACGTCGGTCGACGTCGACACACCCCGGTTGCCGGTGCAGGCGACGACAACCACGTCCCGGACGAACGCGTAGTCGAGCGCGGCGGCGAGCGCCGGACTGTTCCCGGCACCACCGAGCGACAGGTTCACCACCCGTGCGCCGTTGTCCACCGCCCAGCGCAGACCCTTCGCCACGATCATCGCGTCGTCGTAGCGGTTCTGCGCGTCGAGCACCCGTACCGGAAGGATCCTGGCCTGCGGGGCGAGCCCGGCGACGCCGCGACTGTCGTCGTTGCGCCCGGCGATCAGCGCGGCCACCGTCGTCCCATGACCGACCGGGTCGGTGTGCCCGTCGCCGTCCGGCTGGACCAGGTCGAGCCCGGGCAGCACCTGACCGGCGAGATCCGGATGGGTGCCGTCCACCCCGGAATCGATCACCGCGACGGTGACGTCCTTACCGGTGGACACCTTCCACAGGGCCTTGGCGTCGAACTCCTCGAGCTGCCACTGCTCGTCCCGGACCGAGTCGGCCCGGATCGGCAGGGCCGCCGGCTGGGCGCGCAGCATCGTCTGCGGGGCCTGCGGCGCGGCCGTGGCCACCGCCGGCCCGGCGAGCGTCACCCCGATCCCGAGCATGGCGAGCAGCGCCGCCACGGCAGCCCGTGGCCCGGCACGCCCGTCTCGGTACACCAGCCCTGTCACAGCTTGGCCATTTCACCCCGGTGGACACGTGATGCACGGAGGTTACCCCTTTTCACTGTGGTGGCGGGGCGTTCGCGACGAATCGATCAGACCGGAGGCAGATGGGCGAGTTGGATCAGGCGTGTTCCCTCCTTGCGGGTCACCAGCCGACCCCGTCCGGGCGGCATCGGCGCCGGGCGTACCGCACCGACCAGGGCGCCCTCGTCCTTGTCGCCGGACATCACCAGACCGGGTGAGGAAAGCTCACGCAACCGCTGGATGATCGGCTCGTAGAGGGACCGGGAGGCGCCACCGGACCGCCTGGTCAGCACCAGGTGCAGGCCGATGTCCCGGGCCTGCGGCAGGAACTCCTCCAGCGGACGCAGCGGGTTCGCCGGACCGGTGGCGACCAGGTCGTAGTCGTCGACCAGGACGAACAGCTCCGGGCCGGTCCACCACGACCGGTCCTTGAGCTGCTGCGGGGTGACGTCCGGGCCGGGCAGGCGGCGCTGCATGTAACCCGCCGCCGACTCGATCAGCTCGACCGTGGCGGCAGCTGCGGTGCCGTACCCGATCAGGTGTTCGGTCTGGATCGTCCCGAGCAGGCTGCGCCGGTAGTCGACCAGGATCACCCGGGCCTGCTCCGGGGTGAACCGGCCGGTGATCGAGGTGGCCAGCGCCCGCAGGAACGACGACTTCCCGCACTCGGCGTCGCCGAAGAGCAGGAAGTGCGGCTCGCTCGCGAAATCGATCGAGACCGGCCGCAGGTCCGCCTCGGAGATGCCGATCGGCAGCCGCAGGCCGGACGTTCCGGACAGGTCCAACTCGGCGTACGGCAGCACCGGCGGCAACAGCCGTACGCGGGGAGCCGGCGCACCGGTCCACGAACTCGCCACCGCCTTGACCAGCGACGGAGTGTCCCCACCGAGACTGGACAGCCCCGGCAGAGCGGTCAGGAAGTGCAGGCTCTCGGCGGTGATCCCGCGTCCCGGCGTCTTCTCCGGCACGTTCGCCGCCGTACGCCGGGACACGATCGAGTCGGTCGGGTCACCGAGGCGCAGTTCGAGGCGGGAGCCGAACAGGTCCCGGATCGCCGGCCGGAAGTCCATCCAGCGCGGCGCGGCACCGACCACGTGTACGCCGTACGACAGGCCACGGGTGGCCAGGTCGGTGATCATCGGCTCCAGGTCGTCGTACTCCCCGCGCAGCGTCGGCCAACCGTCGACGACCAGGAACACGTCACCGAACGGATCGGTGCCCGGCCCGACGCCACCGGCCGCCCGGCGCTTGCGGTACGCCACCATCGAGTCCACCCCGAGGTCGGCGAAGCGCCGCTCCCGCTCGGCGAGCAGGGTCGAGATCTCGCCGATGGTGCGCCGTACGGCGGCGGTGTCGAGCCGGCCCGCCACCCCGCCGACGTGCGGCAGGTCGCGCAGCGCGGCCAGCGCGCCACCACCGAAGTCGAGGCAGTAGATCTGCACCTCGGCCGGGGTGTGGGTGAGCGCCAGCCCGCAGATCAGAGTCCGGAGCAGGGTCGACTTGCCGCTCTGCGGCCCACCGACCACGGCGACGTGCCCGGCGGCCGAGTCCAGCGCCAGCCAGAGCAGGTCCCGACGCTGCTCGAACGGCTTGTCGATCAGCGCCACCGGCACCTGGAGGCCACCGTGCAGTTCCGGGTTGCCGAAGGTCAGCCCGCGCGCCGGGTCGGTGACCACCGGGCCGAGCAGCTCGTCCAGGGCCGGGGCCTGGGCCAACGGGGGCAGCCACACCTGGTGGGCCGGCGGACCCTGGCCGACCAGCCGGGACACCATCACGTCGAGCAGGCTCTGCCCGGCCGGCACCTCCTCCGGCACCGGCTCGGCGGTGGTCACCGGGTCCGGCACCGGCACGAAGTGGGTCGAGTAGTTCAGCAGGCGCGGCGCACCGGACTGGCCGCCGCCGGCACCGCCGAGCCCGGCCCGGCGGAAGGAGCCGGAGACGTACGCGGCCTTGAACCGGACCAGTGGCTCGGTGCCGAACTTCAGGTAACCGTGCCCCGGTGAGCGGGGCAGCTCGTACGCGTCCGGGACACCGAGCACCGCCCGCGACTCCAGGGCGGAGAACGTACGCAACCCGATCCGGTACGACAGGTGCGTGTCCAGCCCCCGCAGCCGCCCCTCCTCCAGCCGCTGCGACGCCAGCAGCAGGTGTACGCCGAGCGACCGGCCCAACCGACCGATCTGGACGAAGAGGTCGATGAAGTCGGGCTTGGCGGAGAGCAGCTCGGAGAACTCGTCACAGATGATCAGCAGCGACGGGAGCGGGGCGAGCGCCGCACCACCGCCCCGGGCCTTCTCGTAGTCGCGGAGGCTGGCGAAGTTGCCGGCCCGGCGGAGCAGTTCCTGCCGGCGGATCAGCTCACCGTTGATCGCGTCCACCATCCGGTCGACCAGCGGCAGCTCGTCGGCCAGGTTGGTGATCACCGCGGCGGTGTGCGGCAGCCGGTCCAGGGAGGAGAAGGTCGCCCCGCCCTTGAAGTCGACCAGGACGAAGTTCAGCGCCTCGGACGAGTGCGTGGCGGCCAGCCCGAGCACGAGCGTACGCAGCAGCTCCGACTTGCCCGACCCGGTCGCGCCGATCAGCAGCCCGTGCGGGCCCATGCCGTCCTGCGCCGACTCCTTCAGGTCCAGCTCGATCGCCCCGCCGTCACCGGCCACCCCGATCGGCACCCGCAACCGGTCCCGGCCGGGGCGCGGCGCCCAGCCCTGCACGGTGGTGAAGTTGTCCGGGTCGCCGATGCCGAGCAACTCGGCCAGGCCCATCTCGGCGTTCAGCGGGGTGTCGGCGCCGCCCTTGCCGGCCGCCGCCAGCCGCAGCGGAGCGAGTCGTCGGGCGACCGCCTCGGCCTCGACCACGGTCAGCCGGTCGGGTGTGCCCACCTCGGCCTGCCCGTCCATCGTGTACGTGTTCAGCCGGCCGCCGCGTACCTCCAGGACCAGCATGGAGCGGTCCAGCAGCCGGGGCGGCGGGCTGTCCAGGTCGATGATCGTCACCGCGTCGATGCCACCGTCGCTGATCAACGCGGCGGCACCGGTCAGGTCACCCCCGTCGAGTACGACCACCACGTGCGGCCCGTCGGTCGCCGGACCCGCCGGGCTGAACCGGGATCGGTTGCCGAGCACGTCCTCCAGCAGTGATTCGAGTTCGGTGGCGGAGCTGGCGACCAGGCGTACCGGGCCGAGGGCGTCGGAGCGGTCCGGGTGCTGGGCGTGCGGCAGCCACTTCAGCCACTCCCAGAGCGGCCGGCGTTCCGGCCCGGCGCAGACCGCGATCAGCAGCTCGTCCGGGGCGTGGAAGACGGCGAGCTGGGTCAGCATCGCCCGGGCCAGGGCCTGCGGCCCCTCCGCCCCGGTGCCGGGGTCGGTCCGCCCCGTGTCGGTCCAGCCGAGTTCGGGACGACCGAGTTCGGTACGGGTCGCCTCGCCGCGCACGAAGACCCGGGCGAAGGCGCGCAGGGAGAGCGCCACCGGCAGGTCCGGCACCACCGCGTACGCGTCCAGGAACCGGCGCAGCGCACCGGCGGTCATCGGCTCCAGATCCTCCAGCGGCCGGGTGACCGGCGGGATCAGCGGGGTCGCCAGGGTCTGCGGGCCGACCGCGACCCGGACCACGCCGAAGTCCGGGTCGGCGGGCCGGCGTTCCCAGACCCGGTGACTGCCCACCGTGGACCAGAGTCGGGCCGGGTCGGGGTGCCGGTAGAACAGGCCGGCGCGCTGCTTGCCGGCGGTGTCCCGGACCCGCCGACGCAGGGTCGCCAGGTGCCGCAGGTACTCCCGGCGGGCCGCCATCATCTCGGCCTTCTTCGGGGTGCCGGACGCACTGCCCCACGAGGAGGCGAGCATGGCCAGCGACGACACGCCGAACATCGCACCGACCACGTAGGAGTAGGCGCCCCCGCCACGGCCGAACATCATCGCCATCGCGACCGACCCGCCGAGCATCGGCAGGACCATCATGAGCTGCTGCATCCGGCCACCGGCGGCGGCCGGGATCTCCGGTGGAGGGTCGACCGGCAGCTCACCGGTGGGGATGTCCGGTGCCGGCCGTCGGGGCGGCCGCTTGATGACGATCGTGCTCATGCCCCCGCCTCGCCGAGTCCGCTCATCCGATCTCCCCCTGACGCTCGGTCGACCAAGCCGGGCCCATGGTAGGTAAAGTGCGGTCGTCCGCGCAGCCGTGGCCGGCCGGTGATGGAGGAAAGTCGATGAGTAGCGGGCTCGCCCGGGTCACCATCAGCGCGCCCCAACGCCGGGTGGACGTCGCTCTGCCCGAACATCTCCCGCTCGCCGAACTGCTGCCCGAGGTGCTGCGACACGCCGGTGACGGGCTCGCCGACGACGGCGAACGCCACGGCGGTTGGGTGCTGCGGCGTACCGACGGGGCCGCGCTGCTCGCCGGCCAGGCACTGCTACCCCAGGGCGTACGCGACGGCGACGTCCTGCACCTCGTACCGGCCCGCGCCCAGTGGCCCGAGCTGGAGTACGACGACGTGGTCGAGGCGATCGCCGACGGGGCGAGGCGCCGGGGCGCGGCCTGGTCCGGGTCGGCCACCAGGGCGGCCAGCCTCGCCGGGGCGGGTGCCCTGCTCACGGTCGGACTGTTCGCCGTACTCGTCGGTGGGCCGGGGGCACGGGGTGCCTCGGTGGCCGCGCTCGGGATCGCCGTACTGCTCGCGCTCGCCGGGGTGGTGGCCTCCCGCGCGTACGGGGACGCACCGGCCGGGGCCGCGCTGGGCGGGTACGCCCTGCCGTACGCCTTCCTCGGCGGCGCCATGCTGATCGCCTCCGGGGATCCGGCCGGTGTGCTGGGCCCGGTGCATTGGCTCGGTGCGCCGGAGGCGTTGGCCGGGTCGGTGGCGGTGCTGCTGGTCGCCGTACTCGGGGCGGTCGGGGTGGCCGCGGGCCTGCGGGTCTTCGCGGCCGGTGCCACGGTCGGCCTGCTCGGTGCGCTGACCGCGCTCGGCGGGTTCGTGCTCAGCGCCGGTGGGGCCGCCGCGGTCCTGCTGTCGGTGCTGGTCTGCGGGATCGGGGTGCTGCCGCTGCTGGCGATCCGGTTCGGCAAACTGCCGATGCCGCCGATCACCCTCCCGGCCGGCACCGACGGCAGCGAGGGGTTCACCGCCGCCGGTGGTTCCCTCGAAGGGGCCCGCGAGCGGCCGGAACGCAACCGGGTCTTCGCCGCGGTGGCCCGTACGGAGGAACTGCTCACCGGTATGTTGATCGGTCACGCCGTGCTCGCCACGGTGGCGTCCGGGCTGCTCGTGGTCGCCGGTGGTTTCGCCGGCCGGCTGCTGGTCGCGGTCGCCGCGGCTGCGCTGCTGCTGCGCTCCCGGCTGTTCGTCACGTTCCGTCAGCGGCTGCCGCTGGTGGTCGCCGGCATCCTCGGCTTCGTGGTGCTCGGGTTGGCGCTGGTCACCCGTTCCGGCGCGGACGGTCTGCTGCTGCTGACCGGGGCGGGGCTGGTGCTCGCACTGGTGACCGTGGCCGCGGGTGCGACGTACGCGAACCGGGTTCCGTCGCCGTACCTCGGTCGGGCCGCCGACCTGGTCGACACCCTGATGGTGGTCTCGGTGGTGCCGGTGGCCTGCGCGGTCCTCGGTCTCTACGCCCAGGTACGCGGCCTGCTCGGCTGACCCACCGGCCTGCTTCCCGCCGGCCGGTCTCCGGCCGGCGGGTTCAGTACGTGATCAGTGCGGCAGGCCCTCGCCGCGCTCGACGGCCTCCTGCTGGCGCCGGTACGACGCCCGGATCTCCGCCTCCGCCTCGGTACGGCCGACCCAGGTCGCGCCCTCCACCGACTTGCCCGGCTCGAGGTCCTTGTAGACCTCGAAGAAGTGCTGGATCTCCAGCCGGTCGAACTCGCCGAGGTGGTGGATGTCGCGCAGGTGCTCCTGGCGCGGATCCTCGTAGGGCACGCAGAGGACCTTGTCGTCCCCGCCCTTCTCGTCCGTCATCCGGAACATGCCGATGGTCCGGCAGCGGATCAGGCAACCCGGGAAGGTCGGCTCGGGTACCAGGACCAGTGCGTCGAGCGGGTCGCCATCCTCACCGAGGGTGCCCTCGATGAAGCCGTAGTCCGCCGGGTACTGGGTCGAGGTGAAGAGGGTACGGTCCAGCCGGATCCGGCCGGTCGCGTGGTCGACCTCGTATTTGTTGCGGTGACCCTTCGGGATCTCAACCGTGACGTCGAAATCCATCTTCCACGCTCCCTCGTTCGCCGACGCTGGCTAACGGAATCCAGGCGGCGTGTACCGGAGGAGTGTTGTCCCACTCGCTCGATCCGGGCGCCGCTTAGTGTTCGGACGGAAGTAGTGTCACCTAGAGCCATTTACCGACTGGGAGGAGGGGCCGGTGGAGAGTGAAGATTCACACTCGGGGTGGGTGAACGAGCCACCGCCGGCCGGGCCCTCCTGGCCCGAGCAGCCATTACCCCATCATCCGCAAGCCGCCCAGGTGCCACCGGGTGGCCGGTCGGCACCGGGCCGGGCGAGTGTGCCGCCGCCCGCGCCGAGCCAGACCGGTCCGGCGCCGACGGGTCCGCAGCGCTCCGGTCCGCCACCGGCCGCCGGGTCGGCCCGACCGGTCCAGCCCGCCTCGCAGGGCCGGGCGGTCGTCCCGCCCGCCGCCGGGGCGACCGGCACCACGTACCCGTCGGCCCAGTACCCGACCGTGACGCCCACGCCGCCGCCCAACAGCGGTTCCGGCCGGGCGACCGTCCAGTCCGTGCCGCCGTCGGAAAACGGGTCCGGGCGGGCGAGCGTCCCGTCGATGAGGTCCCCGGAAGACGGTAAGTCCGGGCGGACGGCGGTTCCGCCGAACCTGCCCGCACCCCCCGCACCTCCGGCGGCCAATCCGCCGGACCCGGTCACGCCGCCGCCGGCCGGTCCGGCGCGACGCCGGACCGGGCTGCTCGTCGGGCTCACCGCCGTCGTCGCGGTGGCGCTCGCCGCAGCCGGGGTGGTGGTGGTCAAACCGGGGCCGGTGGCCGGCTGGATGGGCGGGGCGGAACCCACCCCGAGCATCGCCGCCGACCCGCCCGAGCCGCCGCCCGGTGCGGTGCTCGCCGCCGTCGGGAACGGTGCCCCCACCCCCACCCCGGACGGCCTCCGTACGGTGCTCGACCCGTTGGTCGGCGCCGACGTGCTGGGCCCCTCGGTGCACGTCGCCGTGCTCGACGTGGCCACCCGTGAGCTGCTCTACGGCCAGGGTCCGGAGACTCCGACCGTGCCCGCCTCCACCACCAAACTGATCACCGCGGCGACCGTGCTCTCGGCCCGTGGCCCGGCGTACCGGATCGCCACCCGGGTGGTGGCCGGGACGGCACCGGGCGAGGTGGTCCTGGTCGGCGGCGGTGACCCGACGCTCGCGATCAACGCCACCGGCATCTACCCCGGCGCGGGTCGGCTGGACCAGCTCGCGGCCCAGGTGAAACAGGCACTGGGTGGGGTCGCGCCGACCAAGGTCACCGTCGACTCGTCCCTGTTTCCGAAGCCGGTCTACGGTCCGGGCTGGGACGCCGACATCCCGACTGGTGGGTTCGCCGGTCCGATCACCGCGCTGATGACCGACGGCGGCCGGGTCGACCCCAAGGACAACGTCAAGGGCGCCGAGCGGTACGCCAACCCCGACATCGCCGCCGGACGTGCCCTGGCCAGGGCGCTCGGACTGCCGACGGCCGCGGTGAACGCGGTGGCCCGTGGCACCGCACCTCCGGACACGGCCGCCCCACCGGCCGGTTCCGAGGCCACCCCCGGCACCGACCAGGCCAGCCCCGGTACGGACCAGGCCAGCCCCGGTACGGGACCGGCTGGTCCGGGCACCGAACTGGGCCGGGTCGAGTCGCCGCCGATGGGGCGGCTGGTCGAGTTCATGTTGGCGGACAGCGACAACGTGGTCGCCGAGGCGCTGGCCCGGCAGGTGGCGTTGGCCCGTAACCAGCCGGCCTCGTTCGACGGTGCCGCTGCCGCGATGGACGCGGTGGTGGCCGAGTTGAAGCTCCCCGCCGACCAGAGCACGCTCAGCGACGGCAGCGGCCTGTCCCGGAACAACCGGATCAGTCCCGAGCTGCTCACCGACGTACTCGCGTTGGCCGCCGACGGGACCCGCCCCGAGCTGGCCGGCATCTTCGCCGGGCTGCCGGTGGCTGGCTGGTCCGGCACGCTCACCGAACGGTTCGAGGGCCAGGACGCGGGCGCCGCGATCGGGGTGGTACGGGCGAAGACCGGCACCCTGACCGGGGTGCACGCGATCGCCGGGGTGGTGACCACGGCACAGGGTCGGCTGCTCGCGTTCTCCGTACTGGCCGATCAGGTGCCGGTCGGGCTCGAACAGGCGCAGCCCCCGCTGGACCGGATCGCCGCCGCCCTCGCCTCCTGCGGCTGCGGTAGCTGACCGGCGGGGCACCGGGCCTCCATCCGCGTACGACAATCCGCCCATCCGCGTACGACAAGGGTGAGGTTGCGCGGGCGCGGGTACGGTGGGTGCCATGGCGCAGTTCGTGGACTGGGATCTGGCCGCCGCCACCGCGGGCGCGCTGGGAAAGTCGGGACCGAAGGTCTCGTACGACGAAGCCACCGAGGTCGTGGGCGACCTGCGGCAGCTTACCGACGAGGCGGCGGGGCACGTGGTCGCGTACACCGGGCTGCGGTCCCAGGTGGCGCACCCGCCGGTACGGGTGGTCGACCGCCGGGACTGGGCGGCGACCAACATCGCCGGCCTGCGTGAGGTGATCACTCCGCTGGTCACCCGGCTCTCCGGCGACAAGCAGCCCGGCGTGATCAGCGACGCGATCGGCTCCCGCCTCACCGGGGTGCAGGCCGGTACGGTGCTCGCCTACCTCTCCGGCCGGGTCCTCGGCCAGTACGAGGTCTTCTCCGCCGATCCGGGGCAGCTTCTCCTGGTCGCGCCGAACATCGTCGAGGTGGAACGGAAGCTGGAGGCGGAGCCCCGGGACTTCCGGCTCTGGGTCTGCCTGCACGAGGTGACCCACCGCACCCAGTTCACCGCCGTCCCGTGGATGCGGGGGCACTTCCTCGGCGAGGTCCAGGCCTTTGTCGACGCCTCCCAGGCCGGTGGTGAGCACTTCGCCGACCGGTTGCGTCGGGGGGTGGCGACGCTGGCCGACTCGGTCCGCAACCCGGACAGCCGGGCGAGCGTGCTGGACATCGTGCAGACGCCCGGCCAGCGGGCCGTCCTGGACCGGCTGACGGCGCTGATGACCCTGCTCGAAGGGCACGCGGAGTTCGTGATGGACGGGGTCGGCCCGGAGGTGATCCCGAGCGTCGAGCGGATCCGGTCCAAGTTCAACCGTCGCCGCGAGTCGGGCAACCCGGTGGAGAAGGCGATCCGCAAGCTGCTCGGGGTCGACGTGAAGATGCGCCAGTACGCCGAGGGACGCAAGTTCGTCCACGGCGTGGTGGACCGGGTCGGGATGGACGGCTTCAACCGGGTCTTCAGCTCACCGCTGACCCTGCCCCGGCTGGAGGAGCTGGCCGACCCGGACGCCTGGGTGGCCCGGGTGCACGGCTCGGTCGGCCGCTCGTCGGCCGCCGGCTGACCCGACCGCGATGGCCGCGCTCGCCCCGCCGGTCGCGGCCGTCCGGGCCGCGGTCCGTTCGGCCCTGACCGGGGTACGCCCACCCGGTCCGATCCTCGTCGCCTGCTCCGGTGGTGCCGACTCCCTCGCCCTCGCCGCCGCCACCGCCTTCGTCGCGCCCCGGCTGGGTCTGGCCGCCGGGCTGGTCACGGTCGACCACGGTCTTCAGGCAGGCTCGGCGGAACGTGCCCTGGAGGTGGCCGGATGGGCTACCGCGCAGGGGCTCGATCCGGTCGAGGTCGCCACGGTGGTGGTCGCCGGCCGCCCGGGTGGGCCGGAAGCCGCTGCCCGGCAGGCCCGGTACCAGGCGTTGGTCGAGGTTGCCCGGAGGCACGGGGCGGCGGCGGTGCTGCTCGGGCACACCAGGGACGACCAGGCCGAAACGGTCCTGCTCGCGCTCGCTCGTGGTGCCGGCCCGCACGGCCTGTCCGGGATGCCGGTACGCCGGGAACTCGACGGCGTGCCGCTGCTCCGGCCGCTGTTGGACGTCGACCGGGACCAGACCCGCAAGGCGTGTGCCGCGCTCGGGCTGAGCCCGTGGGAGGACCCGCACAACACCGACCCCGTTTACGCCCGTGCCCGCGTACGGGCGGATCTGATGCCGGCCCTGGTCGCCACGCTCGGTACGGGTGTGGTGGCGAACCTCGCCAGGACAGCGCGGCTGATCGCCGAGGACACCGCCGTACTGGACGGGTTGGCAGCCGAAGCCCTCGTTGCGGCGCGTACGGATCCCGAGAACCCGGCACGGTTGGCGGTGCCGGAGCTGGTCGGGCTGCCGGGCGCGGTGCGTACGCGGGTGCTGCACCGGTGGGCGCTGGAGCTCGGCGTACCGGCGGCGGCGCTGTCGGCCCGGCACGTGGCCGCCCTCGACGCGCTGCTCACCGACTGGCACGGGCAGGGGCCGGTACACCTGCCCGGGGCAATAACGGTGGCCCGACGCGGTGACGCTCTGAACAGGGGGTAGACAGGGGGCATGGCACATCCCCGTCAACCTCTCTTCGCGCCGCACGGTGCGGTCGCCACCAGCCAGCCCCTTGCCGCCGCGGCCGGGCTGGCCGTACTCCGCAAGGGCGGCACCGCGGTCGACGCCGCGCTGGCCACCGCGATCGCCCTGACCGTGGTCCAACCCGGTTCCAACGACATCGGCGGCGACCTGTTCGCCATCGTCTGGGACGGTGAGCGGCTGCACGGCCTGAACGCCTCCGGGCGTTCACCGTCCGCCCTGACCCTGGACGCGGTGCTGGCCGCGACCGGTGGCCGGGGAGCGGAGCCGGTGGACGCGCTCGGCGGGGCCCAGGGCTCCGGTCCGGGGATGCCGGCCCGGGGTTGGTTGCCGGTGACGGTGCCGGGTGCCCCGGCGGGGTGGCGGGACCTGCACGACCGGTTCGGGGTGCTGCCCTTCGCCGACCTGTTCGCCGACGCGATCGGGTACGCCGAGCAGGGCTACCCGGTGTCCCCGAACGTGGCCGCCGGCTGGGCCCGGTCGGTCGAGGTGCAGGCCGGGCTGACCGGTCCGGAGTTCGAGGAGTGGTCGCGGGTCTTCACCGTCGACGGCGGGCGGGCGCCCCGGCCGGGTGAGCGGTGGCGCAACCCGGACGCGGCGCGGACCCTGCGTCGGATCGCCGCGACCAATGCGGACGCGTTCTACCGGGGTGAGATCGCCCAGGCCCTGGCCGAGTACGCGGCCCGGACCGGTGGCCTGCTCACCGCCGACGACCTGGCCGGGCACTCGTCGACCTGGGTCCAGCCGATCCGGGCCGACTACCGGGGGCACGAGGTCTGGGAGCTGCCGCCGAACGGGCAGGGTGTGGCGGCGCTGCTGGCGCTGAACATCCTCGACGGGGTGGACCTGGCCGGGATGTCGCTGGCCGACCGGCTGCACTGGCAGATCGAGGCGATGAAGCTCGGCTTCGCCGACGCGCACGCGTACGTGGCCGACCCGGAGAAGGTGTCCGTACCGACCGAGGAACTGCTCAGCCCCGAGTACGCGGCCACCCGCCGGGCGCTGATCGGCGACCGCGCCGGTACGCCGGAGCCGGGCAGTCCGGGGCGGGGCGGCACGGTCTACCTGTGCACCGCCGACTCGGGCGGGACGATGGTGAGCCTGATCCAGTCCAACTACCTGGCCTTCGGCTCGCACGTGGTGCTGCCCGGCTTCGGGTTCGGGTTGCAGAACCGGGGCACCGGGTTCAGCCTCGACCCGGCGCACCCGAACGTGGTGGCGCCGAACAAGCGGCCGTACCACACGATCATCCCGGGTTTCCTGACCCGTGGCGGTGCTCCGGTCGGCCCGTTCGGGGTGATGGGTGGGCACATGCAGCCGCAGGGGCACCTGCAACTGGTGTCGCACACGGTGGACGACGGCCTGGATCCGCAGGCGGCGCTGAACGCGCCCCGCTGGTACTGGCACACCGACCGGTCGGTGCTGGTCGAGCCGGACCTGCTCACGCTCCGGTCCGGGCCGATGGCGATCGGGGAGTTGCGTCAGCGGGGTCACGCCCTGGCGGTCGCGGACGACGACGACTCCCCGCCGTTCGGCTACGGCCAGGCGATCTGGCGGCTGCCGGAGGGCGGTTACGTCGCCGGTTCCGATCCCCGCGCCGACGGTTGCGCGGTCGTCTACTGACCGGGTCGTCCTGACGCCTGTGCGTGGCGCGGGTCAGGTCCGCCGCTGTGCTGGGCGCTCCGACCTCAGACCCGTTCCCGGAACAGGGTGCGGTACGCGTGCGGGGTGGTGCCGACCCGGCGGGTGAAGTGGTGGCGCAGCGTTGCGGCGTCGCCGAACCCGGCTCGGGTCGCCACCGCCTCAACGCCGAGTTCGGTCTCCTCCAGGAGCCGCCGGGCGAGCAGGATCCGCTGGTTGGTGAGCCAGTCGTGCGGGGTGGTGCCGGTCTCGGCCCGGAACCGCCGGGCGAACGTACGCGGTGCCATGTGGGAGCGGGCGGCCAACTCGTCCACGGTCAGGTTCTGGTCGAGGTGGCTCACCAGCCAGCCGAGCACCGGTTCGAGGGTGGGCGCGTCCGGCGTACGCGGGATCGGTGCCTCGATGTACTGGGACTGGCCGCCGTCGCGGTGCGGGGGTACGACCATCCGCCGGGCGAGTTTGGTGGCGATGGCGGAGCCGTGTTCCTGGCGTACCAGGTGCAGGCAGGCGTCGATACCGGCGGCGGTCCCGGCACCGGTGAGCAGGTTGCCGTCCTGGACGTAGAGCTCGTCGCACCGGACCCGGGCCAAGGGGTGGCGTTCGGCGAGCTGGTCGGCGTACTTCCAGTGGGTGGTGCACTCGCGGCCGTCGAGCAGCCCGGCCGCACCGAGGACGAAGGCGCCGGAGCAGACGCTGAGCACGTACGCCCCGCGCCGGTGTGCCCGCCGCAGCGCCTCCAGTACGGGCTCCGGAAAGCCAGCGCTGTCCCCGTACGCCGGGACGGCGACCAGGTCGGCGTCCTCGGTCGGGGTGAGGTCGGAGTGGGGCACCACGTCGAACCCGGAGCGGCTGCGTACCGGCTTCCCGTCGACGGAGCAGACGTCGAAGCGGTAGGTGGGGAAGCCGTCGGCGCTCCGGTCGGTGCCGAACACCTCACAGAGCACGCCCAGTTCGAACGCGGCCACCGGGTCGAGGGCGATCACCGCGACTTTGCTCAGCATGTGGTGAGGGTAACCCGGAGGGTGGCAGAAAATCGAGGCTGTCTGTCATTTCTGCCACTGTCCGGGTGTTCGCGCCGGGCGGAAACTGAACAGGACGTCCGGTGCGCACCGGCGGCGAACCAACCGAGACTCTCCGAAAGGTCCACGCCGCCATGGAAATCCTCGTCCCACTGTTCCTGTTGGTCATCGCCCTCGCCTCGGTGTTCGGGCTGACCGCCGACACCCACGAGTCCCGCGAGTGGGCGCCCCGGGAGCCGGCCGACGCCGGCCTCGGGTGGCGTTCCCGCCCCTACTGACCGGTCTGTCCGATGCGCCGGATCCCCGCCGGGGTGGTCACGTCACGAACTGGCCGCCCCGGCGGCAGGCCGTTACCGGCGTACGGCAGGCTAGGTGCATGGCTGATGGCTCCTGGTACGACGCCGACATCGACCACGTGATCATCACCGAGGAGCAGATCCGCGAGAAGACCGAGGAACTGGCCAAGCAGATCGCGGCCGACTACTCCTCGGTGACCGACGGGCTGCTGCTGGTGTGCGTGTTGAAGGGTGCGGTCATGTTCATGGCCGACTTCGCGCGGGCGCTGGGTCGGCACGGCCCCCCGGCCGAGCTGGAGTTCATGGCCGTCTCCTCGTACGGCCAGGGCACCACCTCCTCCGGCGTGGTCCGCATCCTGAAGGACCTGGACCGGGACATCGCCGGTCGGCACGTCATGGTGGTCGAGGACATCGTCGACTCGGGGCTGACCCTCTCCTGGCTGCTGCGCTACCTCGAGTCCCGCTCGGCGGCGAGCGTCGAGGTGGTCGCCCTGTTCCGCAAGCCGGACGCGATCAAGGTCACGGTCCCGGTGAAGTACGTCGGCTTCGACATCCCGAGCGAGTTCGTCGTCGGGTACGGCCTCGACTTCGGTGAGCGCTACCGGGAGCTGCCCTTCGTCGGGGTGCTCAAGCCCGAGGTCTACGCCCGCGCCTGATCCGGGCGCTCCGCCGGCCCGATCGAGACCGGTTTGCCCCGCTCTCAGGAGGCCCCGGGGCCCGATCCTGGGCATTGGCGTAAGGAAATATCGAGCGGACGTACAGCGCGCTCTCAGTATCACCGGCTACGGTATGCGTGGTGGCGCGGATGCATTTCCGCGCCGGGTCTTTCCGCCCTGTTAGACCGGACAGGTCGGGAACCGGGCGCGAATCCGCCGTCACGCTGGCACGACGGGCGAGCCGCGGGCGTCCCCGGAGGGTTTCCTCCAGCGCTCACGGAGCGGCACCGGATCGCGACTGCGGGGCTCGCAAGCTCACTCCTCGCGGTCACGGTGTACCGTCGAATCACCCCGGCGAGATATTCGCGTCGAGGTCGAGGCCGGCCCGCAAGGCGGCCCCGGCCGCCGCTACCGCGGCGACAAGCCAAGCCAGACGGTCAGGACGTCGATCAGGAGGGTCCGGGCGCCGCGGCGCTCGACAACAGTATGGAACGTACGCGTTTCTTCCGCCGCCCGGTGGTCTGGATCATCCTGGTGATCATCGGTGCGATCGCGCTCAGCTCGTTCTTCACCGGCGGCCCGAGCTACCACAAGGTCGACACCTCAGTCGCCCTTGATCAGCTCCACACGGCCAGTATCAAGAAGGCGGTGTTCCAGGACAAGGAGCAGACGCTCCAGCTCGACCTGGCCAACAAGGCCAAGTTCGGCGACACCGAAACCGACCGCATCCAGGCCCAGTTCCCGGCCGAGGTCGGCGACGAGGTGTGGAACGACGTGCTCGCGGCCAAGGCGGCGAACCGGATCACCGGTCCGGCCGACGTCAAGGTCTCCAGCGACAACGTCTTCCTCACGCTGCTGGTCAACCTGCTGCCCATTGCCGTACTGGTCATCCTGCTGCTGCTGTTCATGTCGCAGATGCAGGGCGGCGGTTCCCGGGTGCTCAACTTCGGCAAGTCCAAGGCGAAGGTGATCACCAAGGACACGCCGAAGACCACCTTCGCCGATGTCGCCGGTTCCGAAGAAGCTGTCGAGGAACTGCACGAGATCAAGGATTTCCTGCAGAACCCGGCGAAATACCAGGCGCTCGGCGCCAAGATCCCCAAGGGCGTACTCCTCTTCGGCCCGCCCGGTACCGGCAAGACGCTGCTCGCTCGGGCGGTCGCCGGTGAGGCGGGAGTGCCGTTCTACTCGATTTCCGGTTCCGACTTCGTCGAGATGTTCGTCGGCGTCGGCGCGAGCCGCGTGCGTGACCTGTTCGAACAGGCCAAGTCGAACGCACCGGCGATCGTCTTCGTGGACGAGATCGACGCCGTCGGCCGGCACCGGGGCGCGGGCATGGGTGGTGGCCACGACGAACGTGAGCAGACCCTCAACCAGCTCCTGGTCGAGATGGACGGCTTCGACACCAAGGGCGGCGTGATCCTGATCGCCGCGACCAACCGGCCGGACATCCTCGACCCGGCGCTGCTGCGCCCGGGCCGGTTCGACCGGCAGATCGCGGTCGACACCCCGGACATGGAGGGCCGCAAGGCCATCCTGCGGGTGCACGCCAAGGGCAAGCCGTTCTCGCCCGACGTCGACCTCGACGCGGTCGCCCGGCGTACCCCCGGCTTCACCGGTGCCGACCTGGCCAACGTCATCAACGAGTCGGCCCTGCTGACCGCCCGTGGCAACCTGCGCGCGATCACCAACGACCAGCTCGAAGAGTCGATCGACCGGGTCATCGCCGGCCCGCAGCGGCGTACCCGGGTGATGAGCGACCAGGAGAAGAAGATCACCGCGTACCACGAGGGTGGGCACGCGCTGGTCGCCTGGGCGCTGCCGCACTCGGCGCCGGTGCACAAGGTGACGATCCTGTCCCGGGGACGCTCGCTCGGCCACACCCTGGTGCTGCCGACCGAGGACAAGTACACCCAGACCCGGGCCGAGATGGTCGACACGCTGGCGTACGCGCTGGGCGGTCGGGCGGCTGAGGAACTGGTGTTCCACGAGCCGACCACGGGTGCCGGCAACGACATCGAGAAGGCCACCGCACTGGCCCGCGCGATGATCACCCAGTACGGCATGAGTTCCAAGCTCGGTGCGATCAAGTACGGCACCACCGGTGACGAACCGTTCCTCGGCCGCAACATGGGCCACGAGCGGGACTACTCCGACTCGGTTGCCGCCGAGATCGACGGCGAGATGCGGGCACTGGTCGAGCTGGCGCACGACGAGGCCTGGGAGATCCTGGTCGAGTACCGGGACGTCCTGGACAACCTCGTGCTCGAGCTGATGGAGAAGGAAACTCTCTCCACCGCCGACATGGCCCGGATCTGCGCCCGGGTGGTCAAGCGCCCGCCGCTGGCCCCGTACAACGGGTTCGGCAAGCGTCAGCCGTCGACCGAGCCGCCGGTGCTGACCCCGGCCGAGAAGGACAAGCTCAAGGCGCAGGCCGAGGCCGACGGCGCCGAGGCGACCGTGGGCGGCGGTGGCACGACGCCCCCGCCGAACTCGGACGGCCCGCACTGAGCAGTGACATCGCCGGCCCGGTGGACGAGGTGCACGACGCCTCGTCCACCGAGCCCGATGGCGACGACACCCTCGACTACCTCGCTGCCCGGCTGGTAGACGGCAAGCTGACCGGGACACCGGTGGAGCAGGCGGTCGACCTGGCCCGGATCGAGAAGGCCGTACGCGAGATCCTCATCGCGGTCGGCGAGGATCCCGACCGGGACGGGCTGGTGAAGACCCCCGCCCGGGTCGCGCGGGCGTACGCGGAACTCTTCGCCGGCCTGCGGGTCGACCCGGCCCAGGTGCTCCGTACCACCTTCGAGGCCAACCACAGCGAGCTGGTGCTGGTCCGCGACATCGACGTGATGAGCCTCTGCGAGCACCACCTGCTGCCGTTCCGGGGGCTGGCCCACATCGGCTACATCCCCGGCGCGAGCGGCCGGATCACCGGGCTGTCCAAGCTCGCCCGGCTGGTCGAGGTCTTCGCCCGGCGCCCGCAGGTGCAGGAACGGTTGACGACCCAGATCGCCGACCTGCTCACCGAGAAGCTGCAACCGCGCGGTGTGGTCGTGGTGCTCGAGTGCGAGCACATGTGCATGGCGATGCGGGGCATCCAGAAGTCCGGCGCCAAGACCATCACCTCGGCCGTACGGGGCTCGCTCCAGCGGGACTCGAAGTCACGCGCCGAGGCGATGGCCCTGATCATGCACTCCTAGCCGGAGCCGAACAGGGCGTACGCCCCGGCCCCCAGGCAGCTCACGAGCACCAGCACCGCCAGCGCGAACGGCCCGTACACCACCAGCCCGTGCACCCAGGTCCGGCGCCGGTGACTCCGGCCGCCCGTCGACGGCGGGACCCGGGTCGCGGTGACCATCACGTCGGCGACGTCCGCCGTACCCCGGGCCTGACGCAGACCGGCCAGCACCGCCGCCGGTCCGGCCGCCATCGCCTGGCTCGCCGCGGCCACCTCGGCCGGCGCCGGCACCAGTTCGGGTTCGGGTACGCCCAGCGCCCGCAACCGGGCCTGCTGCGGGACCAGCCGGGCCCGTACGGCGGTCAGTTCCTCCCGGGCGTCCTGGACCGCCTCCGCCTGCTCGCCGGCCGCGGTCGCCGCGCCCCGGCGGACCGCGTCGAGGCGCTGGGCGGCGGACAGGTACTCCTCCCAGGCGTTCATCGGACCTCCTCCGGACGGGCGAACGGCACGATGACCGTGGTCCGGTCGGCGAGCCGGTCGTGCCACAGCGCCCGGCCGGGCCGGGGTGGGCGGACCGGCCGCCCGGTCAACGAGGCGACCTCCGCCGCCGGCAGGTCCAGCAGAACCAGATCGCTCACCGTGGCGGTGGCGGCCGTCTCGACACCGGGTGCGTCGGCGGCACCGGGCGCGGCAGCGGCGGGGGCGGCCACCCCGGCGGTGGCGGTGGCAGCGGCGGTAGCGGGCGTGGCGGCGAGCAGCGCGGCGAGGCGGCCGGGCCGCTGGGCCCAGGCCAGCAGGTGTACGCCCCGAGCCGGTCCGGCGTCCAGCAGCCCGGCGAGCCGGTCGCCGGGCAGGATCTCCGGGTCGAGCCCGTCCAGGCCGAAGACCACCAGGTAACCGGGCTCCTCCCGCTCGAACTCGTGCGCCAGCCCGGCGGCGTCGACCGTCACCACTCGGTGCCGTTCGGCCAGGTCGGCGGCGAGCCGATCGGCCGGTCCGGTCCCCGCCGGCACCAGCGACGCGATCACGAACCGCGCGGTGCCGGAGGGGTGGTGGGCGGCCAGACTGCGGGCCGCCGCGTCGAGCACGTCCGCGCCGGACGGGCCGGGCCCGAGGATCACCAGGTGCCGACCGGGCGCCTTGTCGAACGGGATCGTGGCGGTGTCGAGCGCCGGGCCGACCACCCGTCCGACCAACGCCGCCGGATTGTCCCCCAGACCCTCGTACGCGGCCCGGTAGGCCGGATCGTCGTCCAGGTACTGCGCGGCATGACCGGCGAAGACCGTCGGCGGTACGGCGTGCTCCGGGCGGGCCTGCCAGAGCCGGTGGCGCAGCGTGCCGAGCGCGTACGGGTCGGCCTGCGGGTCGGGGAACTGGACCACCCGCTCGTGCCCCCTGGTCGCCCCGCGCGGCCCGCCCAGGCCACCGGCGGTGTTCACCACCGCACTGCCCATCGGCAGACCGGCCGCCGCGTCGTTGTTCGGCTCCAGCACCTCACCGCCACCGGGAAGGGCGACCCGGACCGGGAACTGCCCGTAGACCGAGTCACGCTGGCCGTACCCGGGTTCGGACACCGCCCGGTTGACCAGGACCAGGTGGACGCCGTACGGGCGGCTGCGCCGGGCCAGCGACTCCAGCAGTCCCGACGCCTCGGCGGCGAGCGGATCCGGGTCCCGGACGGTGGACTCGGCGCCGTCGCCATCGGTGCGCTCGTCGCCGTCGTCGTCGGCGTCGATCAGGTGGCGGAACCCGTCCAGGAGGCAGACGATCCGGGGCATCGGGTGCCGGGCGCGCAGGTCGGCGAAGCGGGTGACCCCGGCCGCCTCGGCCAGCGCCGCCCGCCGGTTCACCTCCGCGTCGAGTTCACCGAGGACGGCCACCCCGTACGCCCGGTCGGCCGCCATTCCGACCGCGCGGGCGTGCGGGAGCCAGGACGGGTCGGAGCCGGCCGGCAGGACCTCCTCGAACGACGAACCGTCGGCGAAGTCGACCAGGTAGAGCGCCAGGTCGTCGGGGGAGTACCGGGCGCAGAGGCCGTAGAGCACGTTGACCAGGAACGCCGACTTCCCGGCTCCGGGACGCCCGCTGACCAGCCAGTGCGGGGTGAGGTCGTTGAACCGTACGGTTACCGGGATCTCGCCGTCGCGGCCGACCGTGGTCACCAGCCCGTCGGCCGGGTCGGACTCCCACAGCGCCTCCGCCCCGTCCGGCAGGAGTTCGGCCAACCGGGGTCGCGAGTTCGCGCTGACCTGCGCGGTCAGCTCCCGGCAGACCCGGTGGAAGAGTTGGGCCGGCGGGTCCTCGTCGAGGAAGACGGGTGAGTTGAGGCCGGTCGACGGCAGGTGCGGGGCGGGATTGCCGAACGAGGCGCCGGGCGGGTCCCCCACCAGGGCGTACGGGTTCCGCAGGGCGATCATCGTGCTGTCCGGCAGGGGAGGCTGGGTGGTCTCCGCGGTCAGCGGTGGAGGGGGCCAGCCGGCGATGATCAGGTGCAGCCCGGCGCCGGGACCGTGCTGGGCGAGGGCGCCGATGCGTACCAGGTCGGCGGCCTCGGTCAGCTCGGGCAGGGAGGCGATCACCAGCAGCAGGGTGCGCTCGTGCCGGTGGTGCCGGGTGGCGTTCGGGCGGGTCGGGCGTACCCACTGCTCGGCCTCGGCGAGGATGGCCCGTAGGCCGGTCCGGTCGGTTGCCGGGGGTGGCATCAGTCCGGCGTCGGCCAGTGGTGCGAACGGGGCGAACACCTGCCCGGCGGTGGCCGCGTCGACCCCGCGTACGAGCAGCGATCCGGCGGGGGCGGCGGCGAGCAACCGGAGCAGGACCGCCCGGACCAGGCCGGCGACCCGGGGATCGCGGGTGTCGGCGTCGATGGTCAGGTGGCCGGTGCCGAGGAGCGGGACGATCGCCGGGAACCGGGCGTCGTCGAGGGGCTGCGCGGTGCCGATCCGGACGAACTCGGGTAGCCCCGGCCCGCCCAGCGGGGTGTCCGCCGACTGGGCGCCCAGCGGTGCGCCGAGCCAGCCGGGCACCAGGGTGGATGCGGCGGCCCGCAGCCGCTCGGCGAGCTCGTGCTGTTCGCGCTGGTCGGCGGCGGCCGGTTGGGTGGCGTCCAGCGTGGCGGCGGCGGCCACGGCGGTAGCCGCTGCCTGCCGGTGCAGCGCGGCGGCCTGACTGTTCCGCGTCTTCAGTTGGGTCACCCCCTCCACCTCTCACTCGTGGCGGGTCACCCGGGGCGGGTACCTCTTCTGGGTGCAGACGTTATCCCAGCCGGAGCGGATCATCATGGACGCGCAGCGGCGCTCCGATGGGGAGCTTGTCGCATCAACTGCATATCGTCATGTTTTGCTGCCATTGAGTTATCAACCTGTGCTTCTCGCCCATTGGGTGGAGACTCGGCAACCGATAGCCTCGGGGTGTGGAGTCAGTGCAACCCCCCGCCGGTTCCCAGGTGTCGCGGGTCCCGGCGCAACGCACCCGACCGGGTCAGGACGCTCCCGATCCGGTCGCGACTCCACCCGCGCCGAAACGGCGCCGGCTGCGCCTGATCCTGGCCGTGATCGCCGGGACGCTCGCGGTGCTCGGTGCGGCCGGGGTGGCCATCGGGTACGTCGTCTACGACCGCTACACCGCACCCGACCAGAGCGCGCCGGACATCACGGTCAACAACTACCTCCAGGCGTACATGGCGGACCGCAACGACGTCCGGGCCAAGGAGCTGGCCTGCGACGACACGTCCAAGATGGCCGAGCTGGCGGCGCTGCGGGCCGACCTGGTCGCGCGCGAGGAGCGGTTCCAGACCACCATCCGGGTGAAGTGGGGCGAGTTGAAGGCGGCCGAGCAGGGCGACACCGCGGAGGTCCTGGTCGACCTGGTCATCTCCAGCAGGGTCAACAACCTGACCCAGAGTGGCCGGCAGTCCTGGCGGTTCGTGACCGAGCGTGACGACAAGTGGCGGGTGTGCGAGGCGACGCAGGTCAAGTGAGCGTCGGACCGGGTGTCACTCGATCCAGAGCAGATGTACCGGGATCTCCAAAGTGGTGGGCGGCTGCCCGCTCCAGGCCCAGCGGTACCAGTCCAACTCGGGCGTGACCCGTACGCAGATGTCCCCGTCGTTGCTGGTGTAGACCTCGGTGACCGCGCGGAGGTCACGCCGCTCGACGGTGTCCGCCACGTGCACCACCCGCCGACCGGCAACCGAGTCCGCGTCCACCACCGGCAGTGGGGGCCGGTGCGCCGGCCGATCCAGCGACACCAGCCGGGACAGTACGTCCGACGCCGTGATCCGTACGCCGAAATCCGGCGCGGCCGGCTCGCCCAGGGTCTCCACCCAGACCCGGTCGGCCGGCACCAGCGGGGCGAAGACCTCGACCTGCTCGGATTCCGCCCGGTACCACTCCTGCTCGGCGATCACCGGGACGTAGGTCCGGCTGCCCTGCACCACCCGCTCGTCGGAACGCAGGTCGGCCCGCCAACCGAGTCCGGGAAGCCCGACCAGGACCCGTCGGCCGCGCAGGTCGAGCTGCTCCCCGGAGGGGGTGAGCGCCACCGGTCGGGGCGGACGCGGGGCCCAGTCCGGCTGGTCGGCGAACGGGTCCGGCAGGGCATCGCCGGTCACGGCCGGGCTCCGTACGTGGTGCCGATGCGGACCAGCCTCATCCCTTGCCCTGCAACGACGCGCCCCGGTCACGCATGAACGGCACCGGGTTGATCGCGCCCCGGCTGCTCCGGTCGGCCTTCAGGTGCACCTCGAAGTGCAGGTGCGGACCGGACGAGTTTCCGCTCGACCCGACGATCCCGATCACCTGCCCGGCCTCCACCATGTCGTTCACGCTCACCATGGGCTTCCTGACCATGTGACAGTAACGCGTGATGACCTGGTTCGCGTGCAGGATGTCGACGAACCAGCCGCACCCGCCCTTGCCCGGGTAACCGTCGACGTCACAGCTGTGCACCCCGCGCCGGTCCGGGTCGCATCTGGACACCAGCACCCGGCCACTGGCCGCGGCGTGGATCTCGGTGCCCTTCGCCGCCCCGATGTCCACCCCGTTGTGCGCCGGCCGCTCGGCGGTACGGAAACCGGAGCCGACCGAGCCGGGGATCGGCAACGTCCACCCGGAGGCGGCGATGTCCGCCCCGGACGCGCACTGGAGGTCGGCGCCGTTGACCGGGAGTCCGCCGCCGGCAGCCTTGGCCCCGCCCTTGGTGAGGGCGTTCACGATCTGGGTCGCGATCGCCTCGTGTTTGGCGTACGCGTCGGGGAAGGCGCTGCGCTGCACCCGCTGGGCCGCGTCGGTCAGCCGCTTCTTCTGCCAGTTGCTGACGCCCACCAGCTTCTCGTAGAACTTGCGCGAGGTGTACTCCGGGTCCTGTAGCTGGGCGGGCGTACCCCAGCCCATGCTGGGCCGCTGCTGGAACAGGCCGATCGAGTCGTGGTCGTTGTTCGAGCCGAGGTGGGGCAGGTTGCTCAGGCGCGACTCCTGCATCGCGGTCGCCACCGCGATCACCCAGCCCCGTGGCGGCACCCGCATCTGCGCACCGACGTTGATGATGACCGCCGCGTTGCGCATCTGTGCCGCGTCGTACGGCTCGACGATCGGCAGACCGTCCTTGATCTCGATCGGCTTGTCCTGACCGCAGCCGAGCGTGGTCACCAACTGGTCGTCGGAGCTGCCGAGGAATTCCGACAGCAGCAACACCCCGCTCCCACCGGTGCAGCAGAGCAGGGCCAGCGCGGCGGTCACCGCGACCGCCAGCGCTGGTAGGCGTCTGCGCCGAGCGGCACCGTCCGGATCCCGGTCACCGTCGTCGACGCTCATCGTTCACCCCGGACCGTGGTCATCCGCGCTCCCAGTCCACCGCGTCAACCAGCCACCGCCCCTGCGGCGCGACCAGTTCGAGGCGGAGCGTGCCGGCGTCGACCGGCACGGTCACCTCGACAAACTCTTCACTGCGGGTGATGACGGCCAGTTCGCCGGTGAGCCGGCTGGCCGGTACGCCCGCCGGGTCCACCCCGCTGAGCCGATCGGCCAGCCCGCCGGTCGACAGTGGTCGGAGCGCGGCGTACCACTGCTCGGCCGGCACCCCGTCGTGTTTGAGCCAGGCGGTGGCGAACTTGCGGGCGATCTCCTCCGGTGCGGGCGCCCCCGGACTCGTCCGTGGTGTCGGGGGCGGTTCGGTGGCGAGGATGCCGTCGTTTCCGGCGGTCGGATCGACCGTGGAGATCGGGGCGACCGGTGCGCCGGCCAGCCCGCCGTCGTCGCCGGTCACGCCGGAGAAGAGTCGGGCCGCCCCGACCACGCCCAGGATCACCACCGCGAGGGCCAACGCGATCCCGAGCCGGGACCGCAGGATGCCGGTGACCAGGGTTTCAAGCGCGCGCCGCACGACGACCTACCTCGCCTCGGTCCGGATCCGCGGAGCGGTCGGGGCCGGAGTGGTTTCCGGCCGCGGCGCGGAATCGGGACGGTAGAGGACGTAGGTCGGCTTCTCCGCCGGCACGTCCGGGTCGGTCCACTCGCCCGCCCGGTTCCGCCGGGGAGCCGGTGCCGTGGCCGGCTGCGTAGACGGGGTGTCCTCGCTCGCCCCGGTCGATCCACCGGCGTTCTCCCGGCCGTCCGGACGCTCGTTGGAGCGGGTGTCCGCCGAGTGGGAGGGGTCCTCCAACCGGGCTTCCGGGCGGAGGTTGGTCTGTTCGGCAACCACCTCCCGGCGTTTTCCCACCGCCCGGTCGCCGCGCGAGTCGGACTGGTCCGACCGGGACGACTCGCGCAGGTCGCGCAGGAACCTGCGGTGCCAGGACTGCTCGGCCTCCACCGTCCGGGTGCTGGTCTTGCCGCCGAGCTGGGTGATCCGGCGGTACGGCCGCAGCAGCAGCCACCCGACCACCCCGGTCAGGAAGACGAGGACCACCTGGAGCCAGCCGGGCAGGGTGGACGTGCTCATCACCAGGTCGACGGCGAAGAGGTAGATGGCCGCGCCGGTGCCGAAGATGGCGATGTTGAACACGGCCGCGACCACCGCGTTCGCCAGTCGACGCAGACCGGCGCTGGCCGGTCGCATCAGCCCGACCGTGCCGAGGACCGGGGCGGCGATCACCGCCCACCGGAAGATCAGGAAACCGAGCAGTACGAGCAGCGAGGCGGTCAGGTCGAACAGGGCGAAGAGCAGGGCGGCGAGCAGGGCGATGAAGGCGGCACCGATCCGTTCCATGTCCCGGGTGCCCTGCAGGTACTCGTACGCCTCCGGGTCCTCGACCTTGATCTGCTGGGCGACCTTGTTCCACTGGGTGTTCTTCGCCGCGAAGATGGCGTTGCGGGTGTTCGGGTTCGCCCGGAGCCCCTGGGTTTCCTCCCAGGTGAGCGACTTGGCGTCGTACAGCGCCTCGCCGTACTTCTTGGCGGTCTCGCTGTCGGCCGAGCCGAGCAGGCCGCGCAGCCAGTTCCGGTAGAGCATGGTCTCGGTCGAGATGTCGCTCGCCCGTACGGCGGGGGGACGGTTGTCGGCGCACCAGGTCGGGTCCGGCAGCACGCACTCGTCCGGCGGTACGTCCTTGCTCGACGGGCCGACCGCGCCGTGCACCACACTCAACGTGGTGATCAGGGCGTTGTCCGCCACGTTCGCGGACTGCACCGGCCAGGCGGCGAGGGCGGTCACCGCGACCATCACCAGCAGTGCCCAGGCGGCGGTGGTCATCGCGTGGCTCATCTCGGACTGCCGGGACCGCCACAGCAGATAGAGACCAACAATACAGAGAGTGATGATCCCGAAGACGCTGAAGACCTTCTCGTAGACCGCCTTGGTTGCCTGTTCGACCAGCGGATTCGCCCAGTCCCACATGGTCCGGGGATCCCAGGCCCGCTCGCGCAGCGCGTTCGACGCACCGATGATCGCGGTCGCCGCCATCAGTTCACCGCTGGCCACCTTGGTCAGCGCCAGGCTCGCCGGGTTGACCACACCGGCGGCACAGCCACCCTCCTGGTCGTACGTCTCGTAGCTGTAACCGGCGTAGCCGTAGTCGCTGTAGAGACCCCGTACGCCGGGGGTGGTCACCGAGTCCGGGCGGGCGGCGAACCACCCGGCGAGGCCGGAGTCCGGGGTGCCCGGGGTGGGCGGGTCCAGGCAGTCGGCGGTCGCACCGGTGACGTCCTGGAGCTTGTCCACGCAGGCCCGGAAGTCCGCCTGCCACTCCTCCGTGGTGCAGAGGTCGGTGGGGGCCAGGGTCGGCAGCCCGGCGGTCGGCGTGACCGAGGCAGCGGCCGTGGCCGCGCCGAACAGGGGCCAGGACACGGTCGCCACCGCGAGTACGGCGAGGGCGAGGAGGAACGCGATGCTGCGTACGCCGGCCCGCGCCATGTCAAGCCTCCAGGTCCGCGAGGGGGATCGGCAGGTTGGCCGGAGTCGAGGCCGCGCTCGCCGGAGTGGTGTCCAGGTGGTCGAGCAGGCCTTCGACGTACGACACGTCGACCCGGATCTTCTGCACCCGTCCGTCGACGTCCCGCATCACGAACTCGCGGAAGCCCAGCCGGGAGGCCGATGAAGTGTCCACGTTGGACAACGAGGCGAGGGTCGCCTCGTAGCCGTCGTTGACCGGCACCCGGAGCAGGCGCAACGCCTCGGAGGCGATCTCGGTGTCCTCGGCGATCCGACCCACGAAGACCGTCGACACCAGGTTCTGTACGTCCAGCCCCAGGATGTCGCGTGGGTTCTGCGACGCCACCAGGGCGGCGATGTTCCACTTCCGGGAGTCCCGGGCCAGCCGGACCAGGAACGACCGGCCGGAGCGCCAGCCCTCCATGAAGTGGGCCTCGTCCAGTCCGACCATCTTCCGCGAGGCCATCGACCCGCCGTAGCAGCGGCGGACCGCGAGGCGGTGCGCGGTGTGCAGCATGGGCAGCGCGAGCGCCTCCTCGGCCGACCAGTACTCGCGCTCGATCTTCAGGTCGGGCAGCCGCAGCCCGGCCATCGTGATCACGGTGAGCGCGGCGTCGGCACCGAGCAGTCCGGCCGGGGGGCGGCCGAAGAAGAGCAGCGCCAGCGGCATCTCGGCGGTGTCGAGCAGGAGGTTCGCCAGCTCCTTGCCCTCGTCGTTGTCGAGGGTGGCCAGGCAGGCAACCACGTCGTCCAGGGTGGAGGTCTCCTCGGCCGGCACCTGGCGTACGGCGTGCCGCAGCAGGGTCGCGGTGGAGGCCTCGCGGGCCACCTGCGGCGGCACCAGCATCATGCAGATGTCCTGCACCAGCATCCGGCGCTCGGCGCGGGAGTTGGACAGGGAGATCTCGAACTCGCGGTCACCGGCCGCCCCGGCCGCGAACTCCGACCGCAGCGGGGTGGGGATCAGCGCGTACGGCGCCAGCGTGCCCTGTTCCGACCCGGTCAGGTTCAGCACCCTGGAGTACGGCCGCAGCTCCGGCATCGAGCAGAGCCGGGCCAGCGGGCCGGACGGGTCGAGCAGGGTCACCTGGACACCCCGCCGGGCGGCCAGGTAACCCAGGGCGCCGAGCAGGGTCGACTTGCCACCACCGGGCTCGGCGACGAACACGGCCAGTCCGGAGCGTTCGCGTACCTCGGTGGGGAAGTGCAGGTCGAGGAAGACCGGCCGGCGGCAGGTTCCGGCCGTACGCCCGATCAGGTCCCCACGGCGGTCGCCGACCGTGGACGCGGCCTGGGGCAGCGCGGCGGCCAGGAGGTTGACCGGCATCCGCCGGATGTAGCCGGTGTTGGCGATCGGTTCGCCGGGGATGAACTCGCGGGCCAGCCAGTCCTGGTTCTTCGGGTGCTGCAGCGAGATGCGCAGTTCCCGGGAGTAGAGCTGGATGAGCCGGCGGGCCCGTTCGAGGCACTCCTCGCGGGTGCGTCCGCCGACCGCGATCCGGTGCCAACCGTGTGCGCGGGCGGAGTCGACGGGCAGGCCGGTGGTCATCTCGTCGCCGATGATGAGGGCACGCTTGGCGAGCCGTTCCAGCTCGGGCGGGGCGTCGATACCGTGCTCGGCGTAGTCGAGCTGCTGTGACCGGATCATCCGCAGCCGGTGTTCCAGGTTCCGGAACGAGTCACCCGATCCGAGGATGTCGATCCGGGTGGACAGCTCCATCGGCCAGGGCAGCCGTTCGTGGAAGTGCAGCCACGGCTCGTGCCGTTCGGGGATCTCCAGCGGCTCCATCCGGCCGACGGCGAGCACCGCCACGTGGCGTTCCTCGCCGGTCATCCGGTTGACCAGCTTGACCGTGGACCCGTACGGGCTGCGGTAACGCTCGACCTGTTCGGTCAGGGCGAGCAGGTCGCCGCGTTCCCACTGGCCGTTCGTCACCGGGGAGAGGGTGCCGGGCGGCGCCATGCAGAGGGCCACCGAGCGGTAGAGCAGCCATTCCAGTTCGGTCGCGGTGACCCGCCGGCCGCGCATGCCGAACGCGCCGAGCACCTCGTCGAACTGTTCTACGGTGCGGCCGAGCTTGCGGCGTTCCCCGTCGGCCACCCCGCGTCCGAAGGTCCGCAGGACCCGTTCGGTGAGCGAGTTGCCCAGGGAGCGGCGGGCGAAGGTGACCCCGAGGTAGGTCTGACCCTCGGCGTGGTTGACCGAGAGCAGGTGCCGTTGGGCGGCGACGAGGTGGTCCGACCAGCTCGCCGCGCCGGGTACGGCGGCCAGCGGGTTCGGGGTGTGGGCGTCGACGGTGCGGGCCCACTCGTCGGCCGGGAACGGGCGGGTGGTCCGGCGCAGGTGCAGCCGGAACCCGGCGAGGCCGGCGTACTGCTCGGAGATGGCGGCGAGCAGCGCCTCCCGTTCGGCGTCGGGGCGGAACGCCCAGCGCACCTCGGGCAGCCAGTACCAGGCGGTCACCGTGTTCGGGGTGAAGGTCAGGTGGCCGGCGATCTCGGTGATGGCGAGTTCGATCGCGGGGTCGCGGTCGGTGAACTTCACCTTGGGTGGACGTACCTGGGTGGGCTTCGGTTCCGATTCGCGGCGCCGGGACCGGCCGGTCCGCTCCCGGCTCCGCTTCGACCCGGTGTCGTCCGGTTGCTGACGGGGGTCGCCCTCCCGAGGGTCCCGGTAGTCCTCCCGGGGCTCTTGGTCGGCCGGTCGCGGGTCCGGGCGGCCCTGCCGGAAGCCGGTGTCGGTGGAGCGGGGGTCCGGGCCGGGCGCGCGGGGGTCGGTGTCCGCCGGGCGGGCCGAGGTCCGTGCCTCCGCGTTCCGCTCGGCGTACGGGTCGCCCGGCGACTGCGGGTACGCCGTTTCCGGTGCCACCGCCGGGTTGGCCGCCTGCTCGGGGATACGTCGACGCGGGGGCGCCCCGGCCGAGGTGGCGGCGCGTTGGGTGGGCGGGCCGGCGGCGATCCGTCGACGGGCCGGGTCCATCGCCGGTACGGCCGGATCCGTCGTACGGGTCCTCGGTGCCGGCTCGGGCAGCTCGTCCGGCTCCCAGGCCGGCAGTTCGGCGGGGTGTGCGGCCCATCCGGTGTCCGCCACGACTGTGACTTCCGGGATGGTCCGGGGCGGTTCGGGGTGGTCGGCGACGGCCCGGCCGGGTGTGGGTCGGCTCCCCACCGGACGGGGCGGCGGTCCCTGGTGCGGGGCGATCGCCGGTGGTGGCGCTCCGGTGTGCGGGGCGGACGGCGGCTGCCCGGTCGCGGGCGGTGCGATCGTCCGGGGCGGCGGCGGGACCGGCAGCGCGCCGCCGAACAGGTCGAGGAAGGGCGAGTCGATGTCCGGCCCGTCAGCCGGCGGCGGGGTGGCGCTGGGCGTGGCCGGTGCGGTCGGGCGTCCCCGCGTCGGCTGGGGTGCCTGGAATACGGCCGCGCCACCGTTGCCGGGGGTGGCGACGAGCGCGTCGTTGACGGTCTCGTCCTCGTCAAGATCAGGCTCGGCGTAGCTGATTGGTCGCGTACCGTGACCCCTGGGGCCGGCCGGACCGTCGGCCGGGTGAGCGGAACCCGGCGTGGCGGGGCGGGTCATGCCGTCGCCTCGCCCGACCGGAACGCTCCCGCCACAGACCTCGACCAGTTGTCCACGCGCCGCCTCGATTCGTTCCACACGGCCGCTCCGGCCGCCACCCCGAGCCCTACGCTCGTCCGCTGCCTACTCATGCCAGGTCCTCCCGGATCCGGATGCGGGTCGCGATCAACCGGGGATCGCGCTGCTCCGTGGCCGGTTCGCGGGTACGCCGCCAGTCGGTCAGCGCGGTGCGGATGACCATGCGGGCGGGCCGGTCCGGGTCGACGTGCCGGAAGATGAAGGACGTGGTGACGATCGCGAGTGCGATTTCCCAGGCCGGAAAGAGTTCGACCTTGAGGGTGAACAGCCAGTGGATGAAGATGTACAGCGGCACCAGCAGCAGGAACAGGCCGTACTGGGCGTAGGGCAGGTGCACCGGCAGGGTGTAGCCGGGCGGCCCGAGGTAGACCAGACGTGCTCGGTAGATGTCGTCGTCGGTGCGCAGCCGCATCTGGAAGCTCCGCGGTCTACTCGAAGATCAGTTTGATCAGGTAGTCGCCGACGAAGAAGAGCGTGGCGGCACCGGCGATGAAGGCCAGGCCAACGATGGCGATGGCCGAGCTGGTCAGCACCTTCGAGATCTCACCGCGGCTGGCCCGACCGATGAAGATCACTCCGAGTACGGCGAGCAGGATGGGCGCGATCTTGCTGGCGAAGAAGCTGACCACGCCGTCGGTATTGATGCCCGGCGTGGGCTCCGGCTCGGCGGCGAGCACGGTGGCAACCGTTTGGAGCGCGTGCGTGGTGCTGGCCCACGCCGTCTCCGCCAGCTCCATGGCGATCATCGGAATCCTCCCCGGTGCGGCGACCGAAGTCGCGCACTGCAGTTGTCAAACCCGGCCGAACAAGGGGTCGGCGAAACGGTGCCGGGTTGACCCTCTGTCTCGACCATCACCGCGAGCGGTGACGGTTTCTGGGCGTTTTGGTCCGCTTCGGCCCATCTCCTCAAGCTTCGACGTCCGGCTGTTGCGCAATTCCAAAGGGTACGGCCCGTGCCTGCTTCGAACAAGCCAAGTGGAGTGTCACCGTTACGGCTCGCTTGTCCGGTCTAGTTGACCAATTACTGCCCAGGTGGAGCGCGGTACGCCGACGGCCGGTAGGTAACGTCTAGCCGTGACTGAGTTGGCTCACGGCCCCGCCGGCGCTCCCGGATCGCCCCCCGGGCCGACCCCGGACGCCCCCGACCACGCCCCGCCCACCGGGGCCGGACCGGAGGATCTGCTGCGTACGGACCGGCCGGTCGTGATGGGGGTCCTCAATGTCACCCCGGACTCGTTCTCCGACGGCGGGCGGTACGCCGACCTCGACGCGGCCGTACGGCACGGGTTGCAGATGTACCGCGAAGGCGCCCGGCTGGTCGACGTCGGCGGCGAGTCGACCCGACCCGGCGCGGAGCGGGTGGACGCCGAGACCGAGGCGGCCCGGGTGCTGCCGGTCATCCGCGAGCTGGCCGCGCACGGCGTACCGATGAGCATCGACACCTACCGGGCCGGCGTGGCCGCCGCCGCGCTCGCCGCGGGCGTGACGGTCGTCAACGACGTCTCCGGTGGACTGGCCGACCCGGACATGGCGAAGGTCGTCGCCGACGCCGGCTGCCCGTGGGTGCTGATGCACTGGCGCGGGCACGCCAAGCAGATGCGGGACCTGGCCAACTACACCGACGTGGTGGCCGACGTGAAGGCCGAGCTGGGCCAGCGGATCGACGACGCGCTCACCGCCGGTGTGGCCGCCGACCGGATCGTGATCGACCCCGGCCTCGGCTTCGCCAAGCGGGCCGCCGACAACTGGCAGCTCACCGCCCGCCTCCCCGAGCTGCTGGCGCTCGGTTACCCGCTGCTGTTCGCCGCCAGCCGCAAGTCGTACCTGGGTGCGCTGCTGGCCGGGCCGGACGGCAGCCCGCGCCCGACCGACGAACGCGCGGCGGCGACCATCGCCACCAGCGTGCTCGCGGTGGCCGCCGGCGCCTGGGGCGTACGGGTGCACGACGTACGCGGCACTGCGGACGCGCTCGCCGTCTGGCAGGCGAGCGGCCGACCCCGCCTGGTCGGTGCGGTACCCGCGCCGGTCGGATCGGAGCCCGGGCGATGAGCGACCGGATCGAACTCACCGGGCTGCGCGCCCGAGGTCATCACGGCGTCTTCGACTTCGAACGGGCCCAGGGGCAGGACTTCATCGTCGACGTGGTGCTGGAACTCGACCTCGCCCCGGCGGCCCGCTCGGACGACGTCACCGACACCGTGCACTACGGAGAACTGGCCGGGGCACTGGTCGCCATCGTCGGCGGCGAACCGGTCAACCTGATCGAGACACTCGCCGAGCGGCTCGCCGCCGCCTGCCTCGCCGACCCACGGGTCGGCGCGGCCACCGTGACCGTGCACAAGCCACAGGCACCCATCCCGCACGAGTTCGCGGACGTGGCCGTCACCCTGACCAGGCGGCGGCAGCGGTGACCCGGGCCGTGCTCTCGCTCGGCAGCAACCTCGGCGACCGGTTCGGGCACCTGCGCTCCGCCGTCGTCGCGCTCCGGGACGTACTCCTGGTGGTCTCCGGGGTCTACGAGACCCCGCCGTGGGGCGACGACCCGGACCAGCCCGCGTACCTCAACGCCGTGCTGCTGGTCGCGGACCCGGCGGCGCGCCCCCGGGACTGGCTCGACCGGGCCCACGCGATCGAGGACGCGGCGGGCCGGACCCGCGACCCGGACCGGCGGTACGGACCCCGCAGCCTGGACGTGGACGTCATCGGGGTGTGGACCGAGGACGGTGCACCGGTGCACAGCGACGATCCGGAACTGACCCTGCCGCACCCACGGGCGCACCTGCGGGCGTTCGTGCTGCGCCCGTGGATCGACATCCAGCCGTACGGCAAGCTCCCCGGCCACGGCTGGCTGACCGACGTGATGAACACCGACCCGGTCGCGACCGACGTGCTTGAGATGCGCCCCCGGCCGGATCTCCAGTTAGAGTCGATATAACGAGCTGGTGAGTGTGCTGAGCGAGGAGACGTCGTGACCGAGCGGAGCGAGGTCACTGGTCGGCTCAGTTGTGGCAGTCATGATGACGACGAGCGGAGCGAGGAGACTTCATGACCGAGCGGGAGTCCCCACCGCGCGGGCCGACGGACGAGCGTCCCCGGATGGGCCCGACCCGGCTGTCCACCCTGGTGGTCGCCGCCCTGGGCTCGGCCGCCCTGGCCTGGCTGCTGATCAGCCTGTTCTACGGGGAGTTCCCCGACCTGCCGTGGCTGCCCCCGGCGACCATCGCGGCGCTCGCAGTCCTGGAGGGCTACGCGGCGATCGACACCCGCCTGCGGATCGAGCGCCGGCCCGGCCGGGACCCGGTGGATCCGCTCACCGTGGCGCGCTATGTCGTACTGGCCAAGGCGTCCTCGCTCGCCGCGGCCATCTTCGCCGGGTTCTACGCCGGCTTCGACGCCTGGCTGCTGGTCGAGCGGACCAGGGCCGCGGTGGACGACGTACCGGCGGCCACCGCCGGGCTGGTCGCGTCGTTGGGGCTGGTCGTGGCGGCGTTGCTGTTGGAGCGGGCCTGCCGGGTGCCGAAGCGCCCCGACGACGAGCGGGAAAACACCGACCGCGAGCCATAGCGGACAGGCGTGAATCGTGGCCTGCGCAGGGGGGTGACGCCGGTGCCGGATCCGAGTAGCGTGCCTGCGACCGGTGGAAACTCGAGTTCCGTCGGGTCGGGTCCGGCGCTGTGACCGGTTCGGGCCCCGGCGACCGTCGCGGGGCTGGGATGGTCGGCACGACGACCGCGGGAGGCGCGCGACATGGCGTACGACGAGTCGATCTATCGGCGGCACGAGCCGGCCGGGCCGGAGCCGGCTGGTCCGGGCCCCCGGGACGACTCCTGGTACGGCGAGCCCGACTACCGCGACGACCCCGCCTCCGGCTACCAGCAGCCCGCCTACGCCGCCGGTTACCCGGCCGACGAGTACCCCTCCGACACCTACTACCGCAGGGGTTCGACGACGGCCCAGTTCTCCGAGGCCCCGGAGCCGATGACCCCGGTCCGGCCGGGTGTGCCGCCCGCCGTACTCGATGACGTTTTCGACGACCCGGCACACGGCGAGCCCGGCCGCGACCGGTTCGGTGTGCACTTCGCCTGGGAGTTCGTGCTGCTGCTGGGCGTGGGCCTGCTGGCGTACGCGCTCTACCGGGCGGACCCGGACCTGCTGCGCGGTGCGCCGCTGGACCGGCTGCTGGTCGACGGGGCGGCGATCGGCGCGCTCACCCTCGGCGCCGGCCTGACCCTGCGCGCCGGGGCGCCGAACCTCGCCCTCGGCCCGGTCGCCGTCGCGGCGGCCCTGCACTTCGCCGAGAACGGCGATCGGGGCGTCATCACCGCGATGATCCCGGCGCTGCTGTTCGCGATCGGGCTCGGGCTGGTGGTCGCGCTCCTGGTGGTCGGCTTCCACGTGCCGGGATGGGCCGCGAGCCTGGCCGCCGCGCTCGGGGTGCTGGTCTTCATCCAGCAGCGGTCCGGGCCGGTCGACGTGCAGGGCGACTACGACCCGACCCGGCACGCCCTCTACCTGTTCGGCGGCTTCGCCGCGCTGGCGCTGCTGGGCGGACTCCTCGGCATGATCAAGGCGGTCCGCCGCTCGGTCGGCCGGTTCCGCCCGGTGGCCGACCCGGCCCGCCGTCGGGGCGGGGTGGCCGCGACCATCACCACGTTGTCGATCGTCATCTCGATGGTCGCGGCGGTCCTGGCCGGGGTGCTGCTGGCCGCAGACGGGACCGGGCGGGTGGCACCGACGTCCGGGCTGGAGTGGTCCGGGCTCGCGCTCGGCGCCGCCCTGGTCGGCGGGACCAGCGCGTACGGCCGCCGGGGCGGGGTCTTCGGCACCCTGTTCGCGGTCACCGCGCTCACCCTCTTCCTCGCGTACGAGAACGAGGCGGACTGGGACATCGCGCTCGCCGCCGCCGCCGCCGTAACGGTGGCCGCCGGACTGATGGTGACCCGGCTGGTGGAGACGTTCGGTCGGCCTCGGTCGGCCGGTGACACGGAAGAGGAGTGGCAGCCCGAGCCCGTCCCGCCGGGGCCGGCACCGACGGCACCGAACTGGAGCGAGGAGCCGCCGGAGCGGCCGGAGTGGTCCTCGGTGCTGCCCGAGCAGCCGCCGTCCGGGCGTACGGACCCGTGGGGGAACGACCGGTGGGGCTCCGACCGCTGACCTCTACGACGGTCGGGGTGGCCGGTCACCTGGGGACTCCCGGTGCCGCCCGGACCGGTGCGGGTTAGGCTCGGCGCTATGACCGAATCGTCAGGCGGTGACCGGGCCGGATCCGACTTCGCGCAGCTCGATGCGTTGTCCACTGAGGAGCTGCGGGAGCGGGCGTTCTCCCGGGCCCGGGAGCGGCTCGATGTCGGCTTCTTCTGGTCGGTGCTGCGCCACCTGCCGAACGCGGACGAGGCCACCGTTCTGGACGGCTCACCGAACTCGGTCGGCCCGACGGTGGACGAGGCGGTCGCCCTCTGGCGGCAGCTCACCGGCCACGGGTACGCGGAGCCGGACACCGAACCGCTGTTGCGGGCCGCCTTCATCGACTACCTGCTGAAGCACTGAACCGGTAACCGGACCACCAATCGGGGCACCATTCGAATGTCCACTCTTCCGGATATTTGCTTGTTCCGCGGTGATGTTCGGGTGTGACCCGTTGATGCCTATCATCGGGCTGGGCACCAACGGGTGAGCAACTCTCAGGTTTGTCCGCCGGAGCGCGCTGGGAACTAACGCGCCATGGCTCTCACCAATCGCTACAAGACCGCAACGGGTGCGGGCACCCTGGCCGCACTCATCCTGGTCCTCGTCTTCGGCAGCCCGTGGTACGTCGACTGGGCCGCGGACAACACCGATCCGAACACGGCGGGTGGCTGGTTCCTCCGGCTGCTCTCCTGGCCGGCCTGGCGGTTCGACTCCGACGACTCGGTGCAGAACGTCATCGCCGCCGACCTCAAGGCGATCCTGGTCGTCGTACTCACCGCGCTGTTCCTCTATCTCCTGCCCGGTTCACAGCTCGCCCGAGCCCGGGGCACCCTCAGTCAGCTCTTCGCCGGCTGGGCGTCGTACGTCTTCGCCGGTGCCTTCGCGGCACTGTTCACCACCCTGATCCAGGCGAACCCGACGCTGCTCGGCGCCTTCCGAGCGGCCGGCGACGGCGCCGGTTACGGCCTCTTCGTCGGCTGGATCATCGGCCTCGCCACCCTCGGCAGCTGGCGCGGCCGCCGCTGATGCCCCGTCCCGCGCCTCGCCGGGGTTCACACAGTTGTAGAGAAAGAGTGGCAATTCCTTCGGGGATTGCCACTCTTTCTCTACATGAGGTCCTGCGGGCCGGGTCAGGCGACGGGGTCGGCGGGGTAGTCGATGCTGAGGATGCGGTGGCGGGTGAGGAGTCCTACCGGCTTGCCGTCCTCGGTGACCTGGGCCTCGTCGGCGTTGGTGATGAGCAGGGTGGCGAGCGCGTCGTAGAGCGACGAGCCCAGCTCCAGCCGGGGCAGGGAGGCGTCGGACGGCGTTTCCGGCAACGGTTTGAGCAGGTCGGCGGTGATCGGGGTGACCGCGAGCCGGCGGATGCCCCGGTCGGCGCCGACGAACTCCCGGACGAACGGTGAGGCCGGCTCGCCCAGCAGGGTGGCCGGCTGGTCGTACTGCTCCAGCCGCCCGCCCTGGGAGAGTACGGCGATCCGGTCACCGAGCCGGACCGCCTCGTCCAGGTCGTGGGTCACCAGCACGATGGTCTTGTGCACCTCCGCCTGCAACCGGAGGAACTCCTCCTGGAGCCGGGCACGGGCGATCGGGTCCACCGCCGAGAACGGCTCGTCCATCAGCAGCACCACCGGGTCGGCGGCCAGTGCCCTGGCCACCCCGACCCGCTGCCGCTGCCCGCCGGAGAGTTCGTGCGGGTAACGCCGGCCGAACTGGACCGGATCGAGGCCGACCAGGTCGAGCAGCTCGTCGGAGCGGCTCCGGATGCGGGCCCGGGACCAGCCGAGCAGGCGCGGTACGGTGCCGACGTTGGCCTGGACCGTCTGGTGTGGAAAGAGTCCGACGTTCTGGATCACGTACCCGATCCGGCGGCGGAGCTCGACCGGATCGACCCGGGTGACGTCCTCGTCGTCGAGCAGGATCCGCCCGCCCGTCGGCTCGATCAGCCGGTTGATCATGCGCAGGACGGTGGACTTGCCGCAGCCGGACGGCCCGATCAGCACCACCAGCTCGCCGGCCGGGACGGACAGGTCGAGTTCGTTGACCGCGACGGTCCCGTCCGGGTACTGCTTGCGGACCCCGTCCAGCCGGATCGACGCCGCACTCGGCGCGCCGTTGTTCGACGCGCCGGCGCTGTTCGGCGCGCTGCGGTGCGATGCCGCGGAATCGCCCTCCGGGGTAGCGTTCACCTATGTCCTTCCACCTGGCCTACCGGGAAGCCCCGGGCAATCCGTGGTTCTCCTGGCAGTACGTGCGGGACAACTCTGACACCATTCTTGCCGCACTGCGAGAACACGCGAGCCTGACCGCGCAGGCGGTGTTACTCGCCGCACTGATAGCGATACCGCTTGCGGTCGCGGCGTACTGGTTCCGTGCTCTCGCCGGGCCGATTCTCGCACTATCCGGGATTCTCTACACGGTCCCCTCACTCGCGCTGTTCGCCTTCCTCGCGCCGGTGCTCGGCATCGGCACCACGACCGTTCTGGTCGGCCTGGTCCTCTACGCATTGCTGCTGATCATCAGAAACACGCTCGCCGGGCTCAACCAGGTGCCGGCCGAGGTACGCGACGCCGCCGAGGGGATGGGGTACGGCCGGCTGGGTCGCCTGCTCCGGATCGACCTTCCCCTGGCCCTGCCGGGCATCCTCACCGGCGTACGCCTGGCCACCGTCTCCACCGTGGCGCTGGTCACGGTCGGGGTCCTGGTCGGGCACGGCGGGCTCGGTCAGCTCATCCTCGGCGGTTTCCGGAACAACTTCTTCAAGGCCGAGATCCTCACCGGGACCGTGCTCTGCGTGGTCCTGGCCCTGGTGCTCGACCTGATCCTCGCCGGCATCGGCCGGCTGCTGACACCGTGGATCGTCCGGGGGAGGGCCCGATGAACGCGCTCGAACAGGCCGTGACCTGGCTCAACGACCCGCTGAACTGGACCAATCCGGGAGGGATCCTGGACCGGCTGGGCGAGCACCTCACCATCTCCGCCGCCGCGGTCGCGCTCGGCTGCCTGGTCGCCTGGCCGATCGGGCTCTGGCTCGGCCACATCGGCCGGGGCGGGGGCTTCGTGCTGTTGATCTCGAACGTGACGCTGGCCATCCCGACCATCGCCCTGCTGACCATCCTCCCGCTGACCGCCCTGGGCTTCGGCCAACGGCCGGTGATCGTGGCGCTGGCGGTCTTCGCGGTGCCGCCGCTGCTCGCGAACGCGTACACGGGGGTGCGGGAGGTCGATCCGGAGACGCGGGACGCCGCCCGGGGGATGGGACTGTCCGGGGGGCAACTGCTCCGGCGGGTGGAACTCCCGCTGTCGGTGCCGTACCTCGCCGCCGGATTCCGTACGGCGGCGGTGCAGGTGGTCGCCACCGCGGCGCTCGCCTCGTTTGTCAACGGCGGTGGCCTCGGGCAGATCATCAGCGCCGGGTTCGGGCTCGGCATCGCCGTCGGCGGGGGCCAGATCCTGGCCGGGGGCCTGCTGGTGGCGCTGCTCGCGGTGCTGGTCGAGGCGATCCTGGCCGTTGTCGAGCGGGCGGTCACCCCGCGCCCGCTGCGCCGTAGGAGCCGGCGTGCGGACCGCCGCGCCGCCGCCGCCATCGGCGGTTCCTGAGCGGAGTCCGTCCGGGCGGGCCGACGAGGTGGTGGCGGTTGGGAGTTCGACCCGCCGGTGACCGGTCCGGAGGTGTCGTTGGTCGCACCGGCAAGGTGAGGTGATCCCGCCCACCTCCGGGCGAGGGGCCGTCGCCGTCCGCCGGGCCGAGGCACCGGCTCGGCGGAACAGTACGTGACCGGCCGGTGGCGTACCCGTTATTCGGGCCGGCTAACAGTGTGACGATCCTGTGACGACATCGCCCCCGAGTTGTCCGCCGGTACGCGACGATGTTGGGTGGGAGGTCGCGGGCGATCGCCACGTCAGATCGTCCGTCGGACACGCGGCCGGCCCCCGGGCCGCGCCGGGACACGGAAGGCGGGCGTCATGCGCGCACGTACACGTCTGGCGGTGGGAGCGGTCGGCGCACTCGCGGCGGCCACGTTCCTCGCCGGATGCGGGGAGTCAGGATCATCGGGGACCGAGGCGCCACCGAGCGCGGCGGCGGGTGCCGGTTGTGCACCGGTGGCCGGCAAGAAGCTGGTGGTCCTCGACGACGACAAGAAACTGCAGGACACCGATAACATCATTCCGGCGATCAACGCCAAGGCCGCCAAGCCGGAGCTGGTAGCCGCGCTGGACAAGGTCTCCGCCGCGGTCGACACGCCGAAGCTGATCCAGCTCAACAAGGCCGTGGACGTCGACCGGAAGACCCCCAAGGTGGCGGCGGAGGAGTTCGCCTCCGCGAACAACCTCACCAGCGGGATCACCAAGGGTGCGGGTGGGCCGATCACCGTCGGGGTGGCCAACTTCAGCGAGAACCAGACCCTCGGTGAGCTCTACTCGATCGCACTGACCGCGGCCGGCTTCCAGGTCAAGGTCCAGACGATCGGCAACCGGGAACTGTACGAGCCGGCGCTGGAGAAGGGTGAGATCCAGGTGGTGCCGGAGTACGCCGCCACCCTGGCCACCTTCCTCAACGGCAAGATCAACCAGGGCAGCACCACCCCGGTCGCCTCCTCCGACCTGAACCAGACGGTCACCAACCTGAAGGGCCTCGGGGAAAAGGTCGGCCTGACCTTCGGCACCGCCTCCACCGCCCAGGACCAGAACGCCTTCGCGGTCACCCAGGCCTTCGCCGACCAGCACGGGCTCAAGACCCTGTCCGACCTGGCCGCCAAGTGCTCCGGTACGGCCACCATCCTCGGTGGGCCGCCGGAGTGCCCGCAGCGGCCGAAGTGCCAGGCCGGGCTGGTCGAGGTCTACAACTTCAAGGCCGGTTCGTTCAGTTCGCTGGACGCCGGTGGTCCGCAGACCAAGTCCGCGCTGACCAGTGGTGCGATCAGCGTGGGTCTGGTGCTCTCCTCCGACGGTGAACTCGCCGTCGGTTGACCTACCCGTACACCGCCCGTGGGGGTCGGCGCCGCTGGTCGCGGCGACGGCCCTCGCGTCGCGTACGGGCGGTGTGCGGTGACGGTGGACGCCCCCTCCCCGGATTCGGCAACTGTGGGTAGGCTCCAGTGCCATGCCCGCCGGGGATGACACCGAGCAGCCGTACCGCCGGCAACTGCTGACCGTGCTGTTCTGGGTCGGTGTCGGGTTGGCCCCGCTAGCTGCACTGATGCTCCTGTTCGGGCAGAGCAACGGGCCGCTGCGGATCGCCGCCGTGCTGGCCGTACTCGCGGTTGTCCTGATTGGACTGTCGATCACGCTCCGTGGTGACATGCAAACCGTACGTTCGGAGCTGGAGGAGACCCTCCTCGAAGAGATCGAGGAACTTCGCGGCGTACTGCGCCAGGACATCGGCACCGCCAACCGAGCCACCCACCAGTCCGTGGGTGAGCAGTTGCAGGTGGTGCAGCAGAACGTGGAGGCACTGCGCCGTCAGCTCGACGCGCGGGCGGATGCCGTACCCGGTCGGGCCGGTGTGCCGGTGGCCGGAGCCGTCCGGTCGGGCTCGGCCCCGGCGGCGGCCGGACCTGCGGTTGAGCCGGAGCGACGTGAGCCGGCCCGCGAGGGCGTGTACGGCGCACCGTCCCGCCCCGCCGTCGAACGTGCCGCTCCGACGCCGCCCCGCCCGGAGCGGGATGGACGCGCCGGTCCCGCAGGACGTGAACAGGACTTCGACCCGGGCGACTTCGGCCGGGCCGACCCCCGGAGGGCCGAGGGCGCGAGCCAGTACGGCAACCCCCAGCGCGGCCCCGCCCAGTACGGCGGCAGCCAGTACGGCCCCGGCCAGCAGTACGGCGGCGGCCAGTATCCGGCCGGGGAGCCCGAACCCGGCTACGGCGGGGACCGGGGCGGAGGTCGGGGCGCGTCGGCACCCGCCGGTGGCGCCGGCCCCGCGCATCGGCCGCACCTGGCCGGTGGGGTGGTCCGGCACACCGAGACGGTGAAGGTCACCACCCGACAGACCATCGTCGGCCCGCCCGGTGACGATGGCGGGGCCGGCTCCGTCTACGGCGGCACCGGTTACGACTCCGGGTCGGCGTACCCGTCGGGTGCCGGTTACCCGCCCGGCAACGCCTACGGGGGCCGGGGAGACGACCGTGAGGACGACTGGTCCGAGCAACCGGCGCGTGGCCGGCGCAGGGCCGGTCCGGACGAGGATTCCTGGTCCGACCAGTGGCCCCGGGACCGTGGCGACGGCGGGGCGCGGCGTGCCGGCCGGTACGACCGGGACGAGCCGGACGACCCCGGGTACGAGGGCGACCCGCACTGGTCGGGCGGGGCCGGCGACCGTTGGGCTTCGGTACGCCGGGACGAGCGCGGCAGCGAGCTGCGGATGGGCGAGCGGCGGGCGGCGGTGCGTGCCGACGACTCGGGCACCGAGATGCGGGTGGAGGACCGCTGGGCGAGCATGCGGCGGGACGAGCCCCGACGGGCGGACGCCCGGCGTGACGAGCCCCAGCGCGAGGAGGCGTGGCGCGCTCGGTCCGGCAGGGAGGATTCCTGGCGCGGCGAGCAGCAGCGGGCCGAGTCGTGGCGTGACGAGCCGGGCGGACGCCGGGCGGGCGACGACCGTTCACCCGGCGGGAGCGGCGGCCGGACGGGCGACGACCGGGCATCGGGTGGTCGCCGCAGGGCCGACGAGTGGTCCGGTTCCGGTTCACGCGGCGATGCGGGCGGCGCCCCGTGGCCCGGCTCGACCGGCGCCGGCTCAGGCGACGCGTACCGGCCCGGATCGGGGGGCTCCGGTGACGCGCACTGGCCGGGTGCGGATGCGGGGGCGTGGTCGGGCGGTGGCCAGGATCGGTGGGGCGGTGCGCCGGCGCTGCCGGCTGGGAATGTGGACCCGTCGTCCTCGCGGCGTGGAGGTTGGGACTCGGCGGCGCGCGAGCCGGCCGGGCCGGGCCGCCGCCGCGCCGAGGAGCCGGCGTACGGCTATCCGCCCGACGACGACGTTCCCCGTGCCGGCGGAACCCGCCGCCGCTGAGCGGCACTACTTGTCGATGTCGCCGACCACGAAGAACATCGAACCGAGTACGGCGATCAGGTCCGGTACCAGGCAGCCGGGGAGCAGGGTGGCCAGCGCCTGCACGTTCGCGTACGACGCGGTGCGCAGCTTCATCCGCCACGGGGTCTTCTCGCCCTTGGACACCAGGTAGTAGCCGTTGATGCCGAGCGGGTTCTCGGTCCAGGCGTAGGTGTGCCCCTCGGGGGCCTTCACCACCTTGGGGAGCCGGACGTTGACCGGCCCGGTGAGCCGGTCGACCTGGTCCAGGCACTGTTCGGCGAGGTCGAGTGAGACGTACACCTGGTCGAGGAGGACCTCGAACCGGGCGTGACAGTCCCCGGTGGTCCGGGTGACGACGGGCACGTCGAGCGAGCCGTACGCCAGGTAGGGCTCGTCCCGGCGCAGGTCCAGGTCGAGTCCGGAGGCGCGGGCGACCGGACCGGAGGCACCGAACGCGGCCGCGTCGGCGGCGGAGAGCACGCCGACCCCGACGGTACGAGCCAGGAAGATCTCGTTGCGCCGGATCAGGTTGTCCAGGTCCGGCATCCGGCGGCGTACCTCGCCGATCGCGGCGCGGGCCCGACCGGTCCACCCGGCCGGTACCTCCTCCTTCAGGCCGCCGACCCGGTTGAACATGTAGTGGATCCGGCCGCCGGAGGCCTCCTCCATCACCGCCTGGAGCGTTTCGCGCTCGCGGAACGCGTAGAACATCGGCGTGATCGCGCCGATCTCCAGCGGGTACGAGCCGAGGAACATCAGGTGGTTGAGCACCCGGTTCAGCTCGGCCAGGGCGGTACGCAGCCAGATCGCCCGCTCCGGCACCTCGATGCCCATCAGCCGTTCGACCGCCAGCACCACACCCAGCTCGTTGGCGAAGGCCGAGAGCCAGTCGTGCCGGTTGGCCAGCACGATGATCTGCCGGTAGTCGCGTACCTCGAACAGCTTCTCCGCGCCACGGTGCATGTAACCGACGATCGGTTCGCAGGCGACCACGCGCTCGCCGTCGAGCACCAGCTTGAGCCGGAGTACGCCGTGCGTCGACGGGTGTTGCGGCCCGATGTTGAGCACCATGTCGGCGGTGTCGAGCCCCGCCCCGGTGCCGACGGTCAGCTCCCGCAAGGCGCCGGTGTCGGTGGTCATACCCGTCATCGTGGCACGCCCCACCCCCGCGACGGGACTGGCCCGCCCGTTCCGATTGGTGACAGGTGGTGCACTATTGCACCGGGCGAGTGGTAGGAGGTGGGCGGTGACAACCCATACGTTCACGGTTGTGCTCGATCGCGAGCCGGCCGAGGAGGAGTTCGACTCGCTCTTCGCCGCTGGGCTCGATGACGCGGCGTTCGGGCGGGAGCATGGCTTCCCCGTCGCGGAGTTCGACCGGGAGGCGCCCACCCTGGCGGACGCCATCGCGTCGGCGGTTCGTGCGATCGACTCCGTCGGCCTGGTGGCGCTGCGTGTACTGGACCAGGATCTTCTGACGCTCGCTGACATCGCGGATCGGATCGGTCAGAGTCGGGAGTCGGTACGTCGATACGCCACAGGCGACCGCGGGCCCGGTAACTTCCCGCCTCCGGTGGATCCTGTTCGGGAGGGAACGGTGTTCTACCGGTGGAGCGAGGTGGCGCCCTGGCTCAATCTGAAGCTCGGTCTTGACGTACCGGAGACGGACTTTGCCCTCGTGGTGGCGAACCTGGTGCTCCAGGCGCGTCAACACCGGGGGCGGGTCGCGCACATGGCCGCGCTGTCGGATTTACTTGCCGCGTAGGCCGGTCAGCTCGGTTGCCTGGTGCTGGACCTTGGTGCCGAGCAGCATCGCGACCCGGATGTGCTCGGTGAAAGGGTCGTCGGGGGGCAGGGCGTTGCGGATCTGTTCGGCGAACCGGGGGCGCTGGTCCGGCGGGGGTAGCCGGTCGACCGGCAGGGCCGAGTAGACGCCGCCGACGAGGTGTTCCAGGTCCAGGTCGGCGGCGTACTCGACGTGCTGTTCGCGTATGTCGAAGCCGGACACGGTCAGCGCTTCGCGGTAGCGGAGCTGGCTGTCGGCGTCGGTGCCGCAGGCGTAGCCGAGATCCTTGTCCAGCCACGCCTCCAGCCAGCGGCGCAGGGCCCGGGACCAGTCGGTGTCCTGGAGCCACAGTGGAGTTCCGTTGGTCACCACGGCTACACCGCCGCCGGTGCGCAGCAGCGGGAACAGGGCGGGGAACAGGTCGTCGGGCCGCATCCAGTGCAGCGCCTGGCCGATGGTCACCGCGCCCAGGGTGCCCATGCCGAGCAGGGCGCCGAGTGCGGGCAGGTCGGCGTCGGTTCCGATCATCCAGGTCGCGTTGCCGACGCCCCGCTCGGCGGCGGCGGATCGGGCTCGGGTCAGCATGTCCGGTTCGGGGTCGACGCCGACGACGGCGCGTACCCGGTGGGCGATCGGGGTGGCGAGCTGTCCGGTGCCGCAGCCGAGGTCGACCACAGTATCGTCGCGGGTCAGCGCGAAGGCCGCCACCAGGGCGTCGATGACCGCCGCCGGGTAGCCGCGACGGTACCGGTGGTAGTAGTCGACAACATCGCCGCGAAATCCCAGCTCCTGCGCCATCGCCACAGCCTGGCAGCCGGGTCGGGGATCGGGACAGCGATTCTGCTCAGGGCAGCCGGGGCGGTACTCATCGCAGCGCGGCCAGGACGAGCGAGGCCGCGATCAGGATGTCGAACGGGACGCAGAAGTCGACGAACCAGCGCGGCACCACCCGGCCGTCCCGGTGGGCGTAGTCCCAGGCCGCGTGGGCGAGGTAGCCGGCGGCCACCACGTACTGCCCGATGGTGGCGTGGACGACCAGGGCGACCAGCGCGATCACCGCGAACAGCAGCAGCCCGGCGCTCTGGCGGGTGAGTATCTCGCGGGTCGTGCTGCGCCGGCGGGCGACGCCGAGCACCAGGTAGCAGAGCGCGAGCAGGGGCAGCAGCCAGGTCAGGAAGCCGGCGGGTTCGAACCGGCCGAGGTCGAGGAGATTGAGTACGCCGAGCACGATGCCGAGGTGCACGGCGGGCCGCCGCAGTGCGGCCATCAGTCCCATGGGTACGTGATCCCGCCGGTCCTGCCGGGCGGTCAGCTCGATTCCGTCGTCCGTCATGCCTTCGAGGCTGCCGGTCGGGGCGCGCAGGTCCCACCCGTGGACTGTCACCGGTTCCCCGTGCGGATCGCCCGGTCCGACCGTGCGTACGCCCGTACCCGTGGATGGTCGACGGTGACCGGCGGCGGACCGGTCGGTGTGGTCTACGGTGCCAGCAGGGCGGCGACCGCGTCGGTGACGATCTTGCGGCGGTGGCTTCGCGAGTGCGTGTCGAGCAGGGTGGCGAACTCGGGTGTGACGGCGGTCCAGAGGGCGGCCTGGTGGACCACGAGGGCGAGCAGGTCGACCGCGGTGTAGCGGGTGGTGAGCTGGCCGGCCCGCTGTGCCCGCTCGATCTCGTCGATCTTGTGCTGGTTGCTGGTCATGATCGACTCAAGGGGTGCCTGCGAGCCGGCCCGTTCCAACCGGTACCAGGTGGCCAGGCGGGTGACCTCGGGGTGGGCCTCGTAGCCGTCGAAGAGTCGGCCGGCGTAGCCGGGCAGGTCGGTGACGTCGATCGGCACCTCGCGGACGGTGTTGGCGACCAGGGCGTTGAAGACCGCGTCGAACAGCCCGTCCTTGTTGCCGAAGTAGTGGTAGATCTGCGCCTTGTTCGACCGGGCCTCGGCCGCGATCCGGTCCACCCGCGCACCGGCGATGCCGTACGCGGCGAACTCCTTCGTCGCCGCGTCGAGCAGGCGCTGTCTGGTTGCCTGCGCGTCCCCCACCATGGGCCGTAGCTTAGCTCACTAACCATCTAGTTGACGCTCCGGTCGGCCCGTGCTTCACTTCAACTAACCAGTCAGTTGGCAGATCGCCCAGGGGCGCTCTGTCGGTCAAAGAACATCACGAAAGGCACCACACCATGTCAAAAGTCTTTTTGGTCACCGGTAGTGCACGCGGCCTCGGCCGGCACATCGCGGAGGCCGTACTCGGTGCCGGGCACCAACTGGTAGCCACCGCCCGTACGCCGGACCAACTCGCCGACCTGGTCGACCGGTACGGCGACCGGATCCGCCCGGTGGCGCTCGACGTCACCGACGTCGCCGGAGCCGAGGCCGCCGTACGGACCGCCGTCGACGCGTTCGGCCGGCTCGACGTCGTGGTGAACAACGCCGGTTACGCCAACCTCGCCTCGACCGAGGACATCACCGCCGAGGACTTCCGCGCCCAGGTCGACACGAACCTGTTCGGCGTGGTCAACGTGTCCCGGGCGGCGCTGCCCGTACTGCGGGCGCAGGGGTCCGGGCACATCATCCAGGTGTCCTCGCTCGGCGGCCGGATGGCAACCGCCGGGCTGTCCGCGTACCAGGCATCGAAGTGGGCGGTGGGCGGATTCTCCGAGGTCCTCGCCCAGGAGGTCGCCCCGCTCGGCATCAGGGTCACGGTGCTGGAGCCGGGCGGCATGCGTACGGACTGGGCCGGCTCGTCGATGGCGATCCCGCCGATCAGCGAGTCCTACCGGCAGACCGTCGGGGTCGTCGCGAAGATGCTGCGCAGCGGCACCGGCAACGCCGCCGGTGATCCGGCGAAGGTCGCCCAGGTGGTGCTCACCGTCGCCGACCTCGACCAGCCCCCGGTACGGCTGCTGCTCGGCACCGACGCGGTCAACTACGCCGCCCAGGCCGGACGGACCCGCGCTGAGACCGACGCGCGGTGGCGCACGCTCAGCGTCTCGACCGACCACGACGACGTCACCGCCGCCGAACTCGACCCGCTCAACAGTTAGCCGTCGACGGCGTATCCGGGGACCGAGGGCCACCGTACGGTCAGCACCACCGACTCCTGTTCGGCGTACCAGGAGTGGTCCACGCCCCGACCCCACACCACGTAGTCGCCCTGCTTCGACAGCAGCACGCTGCGCCCCGGCAGTTCCACCCGGAAACGCCCACTGATCAGCATGAGCAGGGCGGTACGCCGTTCCCCGGTGACCCACTCCGCCCGCTCGTCACCGGGCGGGTGCACACCCCACTTGATCTCGACGTCCGTGCTGTGCCGTACGTCGTCGACCGGCTTGAAGTGGCCGAGCAACCAGCCCCGGTCACCCGCCGCGTCCGGGCCGGCGTTGCCGACGTACACATCCTCGATCATGGTCCGGGAAGCTAACACGGCGGTTCCGGCGGGTGAGGTTCTGGTCGGTTCGGGAATGGCGGCGGTGGTGGTGCAATACCTGCCCGGGGCCGGTCCGTTGCCGGCCGTGCTGTGCACCGTTACCGCCGGTGCAATCGTCCTGCGAATGCGTTCGAGAGTCGTGTATTTCCTATGAAGACCGGGCTCGCCGGGCCTCGGGAAACCATCTTCGACGGTAGTCTTTGCCAGGTTTCGATGGCCGTCGAGATAGTCGCGTGTCAGCCGCAACGGACCGCCATCGCCATGCGTCTTTCAGATGTACGCCTGAAGCAATCGAGTTAGGGGAACCGGTGCGAAGGCAATTGCTACTCCGTTCGTGCGTCCTCGCCCTGGTGGTGGGCGCCGCTGCCGGGTGCAGCGAATCGGGCGCGGCGACGGAAACCCCGGGGCTCGAATCCAGGGGCACGACGATGACCACCGTGCAGCCCACCCGGCAGGACCTGGCCAACAAGGTCAGCCTCACCGGCAAGGTCACCATCAATCCGGTGTTCGGGCTGGTGGCGCCGGTCAAGGGGCAGGTTCGCTACCTGGACGTGAAGACGCCGACGAGCACCCCGACCAAACCCACCAGGGTGGCCAGCGTCTGGGTGTCCGGTAAGGCGACCCGGATCGAGGTGCCGGCCGGCGCGGTGTTCGCCGGTCGCCTGGTGGACGACCGTTCCAACGTGACCGTCGGCATGCCGATCGTCTCGGCGAAGATGATCGGCTACGGGCTGGTCGCCGACCTGGACGGGGCCCAGGCGTACCAGATCGCCGAGGGGCTCGCGACCGTCCAGGCCCAGATCAAAAACGGCCCGGGTCCGTTCCCGTGCAAGGTGCTCGGCACCATCGCGGCCCTGCCCGCCGGGACCATTCCGGATCCGCCGGCCGCACCGCCCGTGGCGCCGGTGCCGGGTGCGTCGGTCGCACCGCCGATCTCGGTACGCCCGGACGAGCAGGGAAAGACCGAGCCGTCGGAGCCGACCGGGCTGCGGGTGGTCTGCACCGCCCCGGCCGACGTGAAGCTGATCAACGGGGCGACCGCCACCCTCGAAGTGGTGACGCAGCGGGCCGCCGACGTACTGACGTTGCCGGTCGAGGCGGTTGCCGGGGTGCAGGGCAAGGGCAAGGTGGACGTGGTCGGCCCGGACGGCGTACGCCAGACCACGGATGTGGTGCTGGGGCTCAGCGACGGCAAGGTCGTGGAGATCAAGTCCGGCCTGACCGGTACGGAGACGGTTGCCGTACCCGGTCCGAACCTGCCTGCGGCGAAGCCCGGCGAGGGTGACCCGAACGCGCCGATGGGTGGAAAATGACGGCGCTGCTGGAACTCAACGGCATCACCAAGACCCTCAAGGGACAGCAGGCCCCGCGTACGATCCTCGCCGGTGCCGACCTGACCGTCGACCGTGGCGAGAGCGTGGCGATCCTCGGCCGTTCCGGTTCCGGAAAAAGCACCCTGCTGAGCCTGATCGGCCTGTTCGACCGGCCGGACGGCGGTCAGTACCTGCTCGGCGGCCGGGACATCACCAAGCTGTCCGAGCGTAGGGCGGCGGCGCTGCGCAGCGCCGAGTTCGGCTTCGTGTTCCAGCGGTTCTTCCTGCTCAAACACCTCACCGCGGCGCAGAACGTGGCGATGGCCCTGGTCAACGGCCAGGGCTGGATGTCCCGCCGCAAGCGCAAGGTCAGGACGATGGCGGCACTCGACCAGGTCGGCATCGCCCACCTGGCCAAGCACAAGCCGGCCCGGCTCTCCGGTGGCGAGCAGCAGCGGGTCGCGGTCGCCCGAGCGCTCGTACGCGAACCCCGGCTGCTCCTCGCCGACGAACCGACCGGTGCGCTCGACACCGAGACCGGCAACCTCGTGATCGAGGTGATGCGTGCCGCCACCGACCGGGGCTGCGGGCTGATCCTGGTCACCCACGACTGGGACCACGCCAACAAGATGCAGCGGGTGCTGCGGCTGAGCGACGGTCTGCTCGAACCGGCCACCGACACCAGACCGGTCGCGGAGACCGTCCCGGCAGCCCAGCCCGTCCCGGCGGCCGACGCCACGGGGGTGTACCGGTGATCCGGCTGTCCGGGCGGTTCCGTTCCGCGCTGATCATCGGTGGTCAGGGCATCCGGGCCCGCAAGACGCGCACCCTGCTCTCGATGGTCAGCCTGTTCCTGGGCGTACTCGCCGTCGTGGTCGTCCAGGTGGGCGCCGAGACCGCCAAGAGCGCCCGGTTGGCCGACCTCGAACTGCACGCCGGCAAGGACGGCACCCGGCAGATCTACCTCCAGGGCACCCCGGACTCGATCCGGATCAGCCAGGAGACGCTGAAGGGACGCCCGGACGCTATCGCGGTCACCAACCTCCAGGCGATCATCGGCGAACCGAACGTGACGCCGATCAATCCCGGTGGGGCCCCGTTCGACCAGCCCGGCGGCTACGGCATGGGCTACAGCACGACCTGCGACCAGAGCGGCAACTGCTACTCGGTGCCGATGAACGGCCAGGACTCGGCCACCCAGGTGCCCGGCGCGGCGATCGAGATGAGCCTGAACGCGCTCACCGGTGACATCCGGCAGTTCCGGCCGTTCCGGTCGGTCGCCGGTAACTGGCTGGACTTCTCCACCGAGCCGTCGTTGTCCCCCGGGCTCGTGGTCAATCTCGAAGCGGCCAAGGGCTTCAGCCGCAACCGGGTGCCGGCGGAGATGCGGATCAACGGGGCGACCGCCAACCCGACGCCCCGGATCCTCGGGGTGGTCGACGACGGCAACTCGCAGCCGGTCGCGTACGGCAGGGCCGACGAGCTGGGTTACTGGCTGCCGGCGCCGACCGGCAACATGAACTACGGCCCCGGTTTACAGATCATGATGGCGCCCACGGCGCTCGACGTGGAACAGCTGCTGCGGGTTCGGCTCGTTGCCAGCGGCGTCCCCGCCGACCAGGTGCACGCCGAGACGATCCAGGCCCGCAAGGAGATTGCGAAGGAACTGGCGCTGATGCGCTGGATCTTCCTCGGCATGGCCAGCCTGGTCCTTCTCATCGGCGTCGCGGGCATCCTGAACGTCGGCCTCGCCACGGTCGGCGAACGGGTCGAGGAGTTTGCCCTCAGGCGGGCGGTCGGCACCCCACGGTCGTTGCTGGCCGGCATCGTGTTGGCGGAAACCCTGCTGACCGGGTTGTTCACCGCGGCTGCCGCGATCGGGTTGTCGGCCGCCGCCCTGACCGCGATCAGCACCCTCTTCGGTGACCGGGAGCAGTTCCTGGCCGATCTCGTCTTTCCCTGGCAGGCAGGGGTGGCGGGGGTCGTGGCCGGCCTGGTCGCCGGGGTGCTCGGCGGTCTGATCCCGGCGATCCGGGCCGCCCGGATCCCAATCGCCACCGTGATGCGCGCCTGAGCAGAGCTGCTGTCGCCTCCAGGCCCGCCGGCCAGCACGTCGGCGGGCCCGAGCGTCGGATATCCGTACGCCGTGCCCCGGTGGCCAGCCGGGCGCGACGGGTACGTGATCCGGTAGTCTTGGCCCTCGCGGGCTGCTAGCTCAATTGGCAGAGCAGCGGACTTTTAATCCGCGGGTTCTGGGTTCGAGTCCCAGGCGGCCCACCGCTGTAACACCAGGCCAGGTGACCTGTACGACGGATGCGACCAAGATCCGAGCGATCTCCGGTTGCAGTCCTGGTTGCAAAACCTGCTTCTGCTCGGCAGTGGTCGGGCGATAACGCTGAGTGTTCCGCTTTGCCGTCAGAAGAACGGGGACGGGGCGAAATGGGTGGCCGGCTCAGGCCCCACCGCGCTGCCTCCTTATTCGGGACTCGGGCATGACGCTCAGTGAGGACGTCAATCTGTAGGTGTCCGATCGTTGTCAGGTAGAGGTACATCCACAAGGGGCACCGGTATCCGGAGATAACAGCAGTAATTGGCAATTGGGATGGTTGAGGAGGCTGGGTGACGGCCTCGTCGTATCTGTGTGGATCTTGCCCCTGGGCAGCGGGAAATCGGATGCCTGAGGCGTGACAGGGCCGGATATGCTCCCGCCATCGATGGCATGCACGCCATCACCAACGGGGAGGTGGATTGCGCGTGCTCGCGCGAAGATTCCTGGCCGCATCACTCGGCGTCATAGTCGGAACGGGTTTACTCAGCGTCACAGCCGCACCGGCACAGGCTTACGAATCCCGCATCGTGAACAAGTCCGGCTGGGCGTACACGGACTCGCGGTTGCCGAATGAGTCGTTTGTCAACCCGCAGGGGGACGCGCCGATCGGGGCTTGGACGGGTACGGACGGCAAGAAGCACAAGTCCCGGTCCTATTTCAGCTTCGACGTCGCGCGTTTCGACGCAACCGTCATCCACCAGGCCGACCTGGTGATCCAGGAGCGGTCGGCGGCCGACTGCGCGACCGCCCAGCCGGTCGAGCTGTGGCGCACCGACCCGATCACGGCGACCACGAGCTGGGAGTCGAAGCCACGGCGGCGAGAGCTGATCGGCACCGTCCAGGCCGGCGGCGAGGCCACCTGCCCCGGCTATCTGGTGTGGGACATCAAGCCCGCACTTCAGCGGTTGGCGGACCGGGGCGAGCAGGTCCTCACCGTCGAGATCCGGGTGCCGCACGGCTACGAGGGTGAGCTCTCCCACGGCCGCAAGCTCCGCCCGTTCCCCACGATTAACACTCGGTACAACCACGCACCGACGGTGACGCGGATCGGCCTCGAATTCCCCTCGTGGGGGTGCGGCACAAAGGCGAACCCGCAGCCGGTCGGTGCACGCAACCACACGCTGATGGTCGAGGGCGCGGACGCCGACCCCTACGACTACAACTTCAACGGGCAGTTCGCCGCGTGGCCGGTCGGCCATGAGGATCAGCGTTCGGAGCAGTTCGGGCAGAGCTACGGTGGCACCCTTTCCAAGGGCACCTGGAACATGGCGCAATACCCGCACGGCACGGTGGTGGCCTGGACCGCCCGGGCGTACGACGGCTACGACTACTCGAAGTGGGCCAAGCCCTGCTACGTGAAGGTGGATGGGCAGGCCCCGGCCGCACCCGTCATCACCTCGGCCACGTACCCGAACGACGGTCAGCAGCACGGCGGCTCGGGGGTGCCGGGAACGTTCACGTTCACGGCGAACGGATCGCCGGACGTGGTCGGCTACTACTGGGGACGGTTCGGGGACGCGTACAACTACGTTGCCGCGCCGTCGCCGGGCGCACCGGTCACGATCGAATACACGCCGACCTCATTCTCCGAGGCTCTGAGCGTGCGTACCGTCGACAGTGCCTCGAACTCCTCACCGACGACCCGGTACGAGTTCTACGTACGCTCCACCGCGCCTTCGGTACGGGTGACGGTGGGTGGTGTCGGGCTCCCGAGTCAGCTCGCCATCTCGACCAATATGGCGGGCGTTACCGAGTTCGGCTACCGGATCGGCGACGCCGCCGAGATCAGGGTCGCGGCCGGCGCCGGCGGCACCGCGACCGTCCCGGTGGTGTTCGGTCAGACCGGTTCGGTCAACCTCCAGGTGCGAAGCTACGTCGGCACGCAGTTCGTCGGGGCGTACACGGAGAACGTGTGGGTCACCGACACCCCGTTCGTGGAGTCGACCGACTTCGCCTTCCCGGACGCCGACGGCGTGGTCGACCGCCCGGGCAGCTTCACCCTCCGGCCGGGCCGGGCAGGAGTGGTGGCGTACGAGTACGCGTTCCGCTACGACGATCCGCAGCGTATCGAGGCGGGGGCCGACGGCAGCGCGGTGCTGGAGTGGACGCCGACGGAGCCGGACTGGTACACGCTGTACGTACGCAGCATCGGCGCGGACGGCACCTACTCCACGTCGGCGCAGTACCAGTTCAACGTCATCGACGCGAAGCCGACGGTCTACTCCAGCACCTACTACGAGTTCGGTTCGTGGGGTGGCGTGGGTATCCCCGGCGAGTTCAACTTCGACACCGCCATGCCGGATGTCGATGTCTACCTCTATCAGCTCAACGGCGGGCCGGAGCAGGTCGCCGACCCGGAGTACAGCTCCGCCCTGGTGACGTTGGCACCCGACCGTTCCGGCAGCAACACGTTGACGGTGCGTACGCGGTTCCTGGATGGATCATTTTCGCCGGTAAGGACCTACACGTTCGGGGTCAGTGACGCTCCGGTGGTCGTCTCCACCGATTACCCGGAGAACGATCCGGCGGGCCAGCCCGGTCAGGTGGGGCGGTTCACCCTGAATCCCGGCCGCTCCGACGTGGTCGAGTACCGCTACACCCTGGAGTACAGCAGCGAGGAGCAGGTTGTCGCTGCGGGAACGGACGGGAAGGCGACGATCGAGCTGACTCCGACGCATCCCGGAAGCACCATGCTGTCGGTCACCAGCCGCACCGCCGACGGGTCGGTCAGCGCGGAGCGGCGTTACAACTTCTACGTACGCGACCCGCAGGTGCGGGTGTCGAGCGCCTTCGACGAGTACACCCCGCGCGGTGGCATCGGTACGTCCGGCCGGTTCGAGGTCCGTACCGAGATCAGCGAGGCGACCACCTTCGAATACCAGCTCAACGGTGGGGCGTGGCAGAGCGTGCCGAAGACGCCGAACTCGCAGGTGACCGACATCTGGGTGACCATGGATCGCAACGGCGAGAACGTCTTCTCGGTGCGGGGTCGAACCGGAGCGGGCGCTTACACGCCGCAGACCGATTACGCCTTCCTGGTCGGCACGGCGCCGTTGGTGTCGTCGAGCACCTACCCGTACGGCGACTGGGCCGGTGGCGTTGGCGTCGCCGGTGAGTTCACCCTCACCCAGGGCAGTCCGGGTGTTGTGGAGTTCGAGTACGGCTTCGACGGCGGCGAGCCGGCCATGGTGGCGGCGAGCACGACCGGCACGGCCACCGTGAGCTACGTGCCGAGTTCGCCGGGGCCGCACACGATGACGGTGCGCGGACGCACCGCCGACGGGGTGTGGACCGACCCGACGAGCCACTACATCCTGGTCAACTACTCCTGACCCCTGGTTGCCGCAGCGGGCTCGTCCGTACCGGGACGGGCCCGCCGCGGCGGCCGGTGGGGGAGCGTCACTGGTCGGGGGCTGTTTCGGAGGCGGGTCGCAGGGGGCACCCGCGCAGCGCGTACGCGAGCAGACCGGTCACCGCCAGGACGATCGCGCAGACGGTGGCGGCGGTGGTGCCGGTGGGTTGGATCAGCCAGCTCGCAAGCTGCATCTTCAGTTCCCGGCTGGGTCCCATGAACGGCATGACCGCGACGAGGGTCCAGGTGAGCGGGGCGATCCACGCCAGGGCGGCACCGAACAGGGCGGCGCCGAGGGCGGTGAGTCCGAGCAGACCCGCCGTGTTGCGCAGCACGAGAGCGAGCGGCTCGAAGCTCGCCTCGGTGACCGTGGTGAGGAGCAACAGGGCGGTGATCACGGCGGCGCCGAGCAGCAGGTGCCCGGCCCGGCGTACCGGCCAGTTGACCGACGCGGTGCGGTCGAGGGCATCGTCGGCACCGCTGAGGGTGGTGCCGAGCGCGATCACCGCGAGCACGATGGTGACGCTGGCCGTACGGGCGTTGATGGTCGGGGAGTCGGTGTAGACCAGTGACAGCGCCCACACCAGCGCGATCGTCGATGTCGCGGTGGTCAGTGCGAGGGGGACCCGCCGGGAGCGCAGGTGCAGTTGCAGCCACCTCATGATTTCTCCTCCGGCAGGATCGCCAGGAGGCCGTCCGCCCGGCAGTCCATCGCGGCGTCGCGTGCCGCCGCCATCCGACGCTGCTGCTCGGCCTCCGGCAGGCCCACCAACGCCTCGTACGCGGTCTTCGCCTGCTCTGTTTCCGCTGGTTCCCAGCCCGGCGGCGGGGTTGGTGGTTGACCACTGAGCCAGGCGGCGGCGACCACCTGGGCGAGGTACGCCTCGTCGAGGTCCGACCCTTCGCCGCATTCCTGCTCCCACGGAGCCAGCAGCAGCGACGGCAGGAAATCGGCGGAAAGCTCGGCACGACCGGTGCGGCCGATGGTCGGGGTGTCGAAGACGATCGTGTCGGCCTGGTGCCGGGGCAGGGACGAGTCCGGGACGAGCTGCGCCCAGTACGCGACCTGTTGGCTCTGCACCGCCCGGGTGGGGGCGTTGGGCAGCTTCGCCGCCACCATGTTCAACGCCTGCCGGGCCGGGCCGACGACATCCGGCAGGATTCCGGCGTGCACCCGTGTCACGCAGACCTGCGGGCCTCCTGTGTCACAGACCAGCTCGGCGGCGACTGGGTCGACGGCGGCTGCCGCACGGGTCCCGCCAGCCGGCAGGAGCGGCACGGCCACCGCCGCGCCGAGCACCGCCGGGAGTACGGCCAGCGCGGTGGCACGCCGGCCGACCGCGCTCAGCAGCAGCAGTCCGGTGGTCGCGAGGGCCACCAGCCACAGCGTCTGGAGCAGGCTGATCCGCGTCACGATCGTCTGAAGGTCGTCCACGCCGCCGCTGAAGACCGGTACGAGCAGCACCGCCGAGGGCTCGGGCCGGAATCTGGCAATCTCAGCGTTGAGGTCGGGCGTCATCACCAGCTCCGGAGCCAACCCCACCAGGGCGAACCCGACCACGGCAAGGACGGGCGCGGTGATCACCCGGGGCACCGCCCGGCCGGCGGCCATCCCGAGCCAACCGGCGGCGACCAGGGACAGGGCGCCGACCGAGGTGACGACGATCGCGTTGGTCGGGAAGTATTCCGATGTCGGCACCACCCATCCGGCCGCGATGAGGAACACCAGGACGTACGCGGTCACCACCGCGATCGCGAGCGCGCCGGCGGTCGGGACGACACGGTGCCACCGGGGCCTGACGGTGCTGGCGAACAACTCGTCGACCCGGTGACGTGTCTCGCGCCGACCCAGCCACGCTCCACCGGCGAGCGCCAACGGCAGGAGCACCATCAGCATGGACCGGGTGTTGACCGCCAGTTGCATCCACCGCCCGGCGAAGAACTGGGTCGACGACAACAGCATCGCCGTGCCGACGACCAGCATCAACAGGGCGATGCCCCCGGCCGCCGAGCGGCGCAGTTCGACGCGCAGGAAGCGTCCTGTCATGCCGACACCTGCCCACGATGAGCCCTCAGCAACGCCGAGTACCCGCGTTCGGTGGCGCTGTCACCGGCGTCGCCGGGGCCTCCCTGCTGGGCCAGTTGTCCGGCGGTGCCCTGCCACACCAACCGACCCTCGTTGACCAGCACCACGTCGGTGCAGGCCACCGCGACGTCTTCGACCAGGTGGGTGGAGACGAGCACGCAACTGTCCATACCGATTTCGCGCAGCAGTTCGCGGAAGTCGAGGCGCTGTTCCGGGTCCAGGCCGACCGTCGGCTCGTCGAGCAGCAGCACCTCCGGGTCGTTGACGATCGCCTGGGCGATGCCGGCGCGGCGCAGCATGCCCCCGGAGAGGGTCTTCATCCGGGAGTCGGCGCGGTCGGCCAGGCCCACCCGTTCGATGGCCCGTTGCACCGCGCCGGGGACGACCGTCCTGGGCATCTCCTTGAGCCAGGCCATGTACTCGACGAACTCCCGGACGGTGAAGCGCGGGTAGAAGCCGAACTGCTGCGGGAGGTAGCCCAGGCTGCGGCGTACCTTGGGCAGGTCCGCGTTGCCGGTGACGTCCTCGCCGAGCAGGGTCAGCCGCCCACCGGCGGGTTTCAGCACCGTGGCCAGGGCTCGCATCAGCGTCGTCTTGCCCGCGCCGTTGGGTCCGAGCAATCCGTGCACACCGGTGCCCAGCGCCAGGTCGAGCCCGTTGACCGCCAGGTGCCGGCCGGCTCGGACCTGCAGTTTCTCGGCGTGCACGACCCACGCGTAGGTGGTCGGTGCGGTCTCCGCCACGCTGACCGTACGCATCATGATCTCTCCATTCGTCATGCCTGGTACGTCCTCGCGGACGTCGGAGTGCTCCCGTCGGACAGGATGCAGGGGTGTTCGGTCGAGCGGGATCAGGTCCGGTCGACGCCGAGACGGCGGTATTCGCCCGCCCGGAGGAGCACCACGGCCGCCATCGCCACGGTGATCACCGTCCATCCGGGCCAACTGCCGTCCGCCAGGATGGCCGGAAGCTGCCGGCTGGCCAGGCTCGGCGCCACCACCGCCACGGACCAGGTGACCGCCAGTACGAGCGCGGCCCGGTCCACCCCGACCAACCCGCCCAGCGCCAGGGTTCCGGCGGTGAAGCCCAGCGACGGCAGCAGCCACAGCGCCGGGGAGTGTCCTGTTCCCCAACCCGCCACCGCGAGCACCGGAACGACCGCCACCAGGACCGCCAACGTACGGCGCAACAGCAGCCACAACCCCGTACGGGGCGTGGTGGCCATCAGCTCCCAGGCCGGATCGAGGCGCCTGCTCCAGGCCGCCGCCACGGGCAGCAGTGGCACCATCGGGGCGATCAGCAGCACCAGCGAGGGCATGCTGACGAAGGTCCGCTCGAACAGGACGGCGACCAGCATCAGCGTGGCCGCCGTGAGCAGCCAGGGCAGGACCCGTCCGGTGACCCCCGTACGCCGCAGCCGGCGGTGACGCGTCGGAGCCGGGCCGGTGGCGATTCCGGTGGCGATTCCGGCGGCTACCCGGTCCAACAGGTCCCGGGTGGTCGGGTCGACGGCGTCGGCCAGCAGGGCCCGGCAGACGGCGCACGACTCCAGGTGGGCCTCCACCGCCCAGGTGGTGGCGTCGTCGAGACCGGTGTCACCCTCGGCGTACCGGGAGATCAGTGCCGGTGTGGGGTGAGTGGTCATGACAGTGCCTCCCGCATTGCGATCCGGGCCCGCCGGGCGCGGGTCTTCACGGTTCCTTCCGGCATGCCGAGCAGCAGTGAGGTCTCGCGGGTGGTCAGCCCGTCGAGGACCATCGCGCGCAGGACCTGACGCAGTTCCGCCGGCAACGCCAGCAGGGCCCGCTCCATATCGGCGCCGATCTCGCCGGCCAGTGCCTCCTCCTCGGCCGCCGGAGCCACCGTCTCGAAGGTCTGCACCGCCGGCACCCGATCGCGCCGGGCCCGGTGCCGGAACGCGTCCACCAGCCGGTGGGCGGCGATCGTCCACAACCAGCCGATCGCACTGCCTCCGGCCACCGCGTGCGCCTGACTTCCGGCGGAGCGCCACACCGCGAGGTACGTCTCCTGGAGGACCTCGGCCACCACGTCCTCGTCGGCGCACCGCCGCCGCAACCGCGCGGTCAACCACGGCGCCGTACGCCGGTACAACTCGTCGAAGGCGCGCCGATCGCTCCGGGCGACGCGACGCAGCAACTCACCCTCGTCGAGTCCGTCCAAGCTTCGTTTCACACCAGGCAAGACGAACCGCTCCTGCTCCACGGTTCTCCTCCCGACGTGACCCCGGTCACATTTCCGGTCCGAAACGCGTCAGCCGCGGTCGCGTTCGAGTCCGTCGAGGAGCAGGTCGAGGGTGTACTCGAACTCGACCTGGCTGTCGCACCAACCCAGCGTGGGGTCGGAGACGTCGTGCAGTTCGGCCGCGACCATCGCGGTCAGGTGGGGCAGCGCCCCGGCCATGGTGGCCAGGTCCGCCTCCGCGACGTCGACGTCCGTGTTCCCGCCCGCCGATGCGGGACGGAAGATCTCCTGGGCGAACCCGAGGGCCAGGCTGCCGAACGCGTGGATCGCACGGTGGGCGATCCGGTACGAGAATCCGCCGTCGACCAGGGTGGCCACGATCGCGTCGTAGTACGGGTACACCGCTGTGGGGATGGTGGGGCGGGAGCTGAGCAGGGCGGGCGCCCAGGGGTGACGGAGCATGACCTCGCGCGCCGAGAGGAACCGCTGGCGCAGGCGCGTACGCCAATCCTGGTCGGACCCTGTCTCTGCCGTGCGGGCGACCTCGGCCTCGATCTGGGTGATGACGGCCTCGGCGAGGCCGTCGAGCAGGCCCTCCTTGCCGGGGAGGTGGTGGTAGAGCGACATGGCCTCGACGCCGAGGTCGGTGGCGAGGCGACGCATGGTCAGCGCCGGGATCCCCTCCTGGTCGGCGATGACGATCGCCACCGCGAGGGCGCGCTCGCGGCTCAGCGGCTCCCGAGGTCCCTTCGCTGCCATCGATCCTCTTCCCTGTCGTGGCCTTACATTGTATGGTTGCCTTACGTTGTAAGGCTCTCAGGCGTCGTAAGGCTCTCACTCGAAGGAGCCACCATGCACCCGCTGGTCCGTACCGCCCGCGCGACCGGGCTGTTCTATCTCGGCCTCGCCGTCGCCGGGGCACTCGGCTTCCTGACCATCCGTCAGCAACTCTTCGTGGCCGACGACCCGAGCGCGACCCTGGCCAACCTGGTCGAGCACGAGTTCCTGGCACGCGCCGGGATCGCCCTCGAACTGCTCGTCGTGCTCACCCAGACGCTCACCGCGGTCTGGTTCTACCGGCTGTTCCGTACGGTCGATTCCGTCGCCGCCGCCAGCATCGCCGCCTTCGGCCTGGTCAACGCCGTCGCGGTCCTCGGCAGCGCGGCTCTGCTCGCGACCGCGACCGAGGTGGCCGTCGCACCCTTCGGCGACCCGGCGACCACCGCCCAACTCATGTACGTCATCAGCGGTCACCTGTGGACGGTGAGCGGACTCTTCTTCGGACTGTGGCTCATCCCGATGGGAATGTGCGTGCACCGCTCGGGATTCATGCCCCGCGCCCTGGGGTGGATCCTGATCGTGGGCGGCGTCGGGTACGTACTCGGGGCGTTTGTCGGATACCTCGCCCCCGACGCGGGCGTGGTCGCCGACGCCCTCGTGATCCCGGCGACCGTGGGCGAGTTCTGGATGATCGGTTACCTGCTCGTCCGTGGCGTACACCCGGTGGCGCTGGCCGAACCGCCGCGCGAGGCGGCGGTGCCGGTCAGGGTGCGGTCAGAATGACCGGGCCGTCGGCGGTGACGGCGATGGTGTGTTCGAAGTGGGCCGCCCGGCTGCCGTCGACGGTGGCGATGGTCCAACCGTCCGCCAGGGTCCGGCACCGGTTCCCGCCGCCTTCGAGCAGCATCGGCTCGATCGCGATCACCAGCCCCTCCGACAGCGGCATGCCCTGGCCCGCCGGGCCGGTGTTCGGGACCGAGGGCGCCTCGTGCATGGCCTTGCCGACGCCGTGGCCGCCGAGTCCGTCCGGCAGTCCGTACCCGGTTTCACGGGCGACGCTCTCGACGGCGTGGGAGATGTCGCCGATCCGGGCGCCGACCCTGGCGGCGGCGATGCCGGCGGCGAGGGCCCGGTCGGTGGCGTCGGAGAGCCGCCGGGCGGCCTCGTCGATCTGCCCGATGCCGACGGTGATCGCCGCGTCGCCGTGGTAGCCGTCGATGTACGCCCCGCAGTCAATGGAGAGCAGGTCCCCCTCGGCCAGCACCCGGCGGCCGGGGATGCCGTGCACGATGTCGTCGTTGACCGACAGGCACAGCACGCCCGGGTAGGGGATCGGTGCCCAGGCGGGGTGGTAGTTCAGGAACGACGGCTTGGCGCCGCCGCTGGCGATGAGCCCGGCGGCGAGTTCGTCGAGATCGATCAGGCGTACGCCGACCCGGGCTGCGGCGGCGACCGCGGCCAGGGTGTTGGCGACGACCCGACCGGCTTCCCGCATCGTCGCGATCTCGGCTTCTGATTTGAGCACAACCATGCTGGTATTTTAATACTAGGATTACTATCCAGGCCATGGTTCGTACACCGCTGACCGAGGACGAACGGGAACGGGGACTCGCGCTGGGCCGGATCCTGCAACGGGCCCGGGGCACCCGCAGCGCCGCCCAGGTGGCGCTGCGCGCAGGCATCTCCCTGGACACCCTGCGCAAGATCGAACGGGGGGCGATCGCCACTCCCGCTTTCTTCACCGTCGCCGCGCTCGCGGAGGTTCTCGACCTCGACCTCAACGACCTGGCCGACGCCCTCGCCGCGCCCGTACGCCTGCCGGACCGGCTGGCCTCGTAGCCAAGCTGTGCCGACGCGTCATCCCCCGCACGGCTTCTGCGGGCGGGGGTGACGCTGGCCGGGGCCGGGTCAGATCATGAAACCAGCGCAGCCTTTTCCGTCCAGTGTTGTCTGCATGAGGAAAGGGTGCTCGATCAGCGGTCGCGGGTCCGATGGAAATAGGACCTCGTGTTCGGCAGCGGTCGGCCGGACGTCGCTCGTCGCGCGTCACTCGCTCTGGGAAAACTAATGCCTTCGACTCATACATCGTCTTTGATGTACGCACATCAAAGACGATGTACAACATTGACGCGTCATACGGCCCGACCGGGGCGGCGCGGTGCCGCTGGCTCCTTCACACAAGGTGGACGCGGTCGAGCGAACCGTCCGGCTGGACGAGCGTGAAATGTCCGTCGGGGGCCAGGTCGAGCATCAGCGCGGCCAGTCGCAGGGCCCGGTTCAACGCATCGGTACGCGTATCCCGCTGGACAACCGCAAGTCTGGTCAACGCCGCCTCGGCTGCCGGTGTCAGGTTGACGGTGACCTTCGTCAGCTCGCTCACGGGTTCCGGCGTACCTGCACCCAGCCGAGGAACCGTTCGTAGAGGGCGCGCGGTTCCGGTGCGGTGTCCGGGTTGAGCGTGTGCAGGTCGGTCAACGCCTGCTGGAACTGGATGGCGAGGTAACAGCAGAGACTGATCTCCAGCCCCCGGTACCCCTCGGTCAGCCCGAGCCTCGCCTCGGCACACGGCCACGGCATCGCGTCGACACGACAGAACCACATCGGACGCAGCGGGATGTGCAGTCCCCGGTCTGATGCGAACGTGCCAGTGGGTTCCTGAGCCAGCGCCGCCACCGGTGGTCGTTCCGCCAGGGCGCGGCGGTGCACCACCAAGGCGAGGTCCCGACCGTCGAGGTCGCCGGGGAGCAGTTCGACGGCGAGCAGGCTCAGCCAGTCGCCCTGCCAGCCGGTGGTGCCGGGTGGGACGTGCTTTACGCGTACCCGAAGGTTTGCCAGCCTGGCGGTCGACGGATCGGGACTGATGAGGTAGTTGCCCGCGGCCAGGTCCAGAATTTCGCCCACCCGCAGCCGAAATGGTCCACTCACCGCGACCGCACCACCCGGTATCCGGTCAACTGCCCCAAGGTCATGATCCTCGGCCGGTATTCGGCCGTCGGCGCACTGTGCCACGCCGGGCTGTGGCGATCTGCTGCCCCCATAGGGGCACTGAAACGCCACAGTTCGGTCGATTCCTCTTTGATCTTCGCGGGGTTGGATCGGCGGGTGGTCCACCAATCGCGAATGGTTCTGAACATCGCGCACCTCCTGCTCGTTATTGGAGGCGGACCACCCCGGAGGTGGGGAAGGCCGGGGTGGTCCGCGCGGTTCCGCCCGTCCTTTCGCAGGGGCGATCGGGTGGCCGGATTCGAGCGGTCCCGCATAGGTGACAGTCTGAATAGGACTGCACTACTGTCGATAGGCTCACGGGCTGTTCGCGCTGGTTAAACGGCGATACGCGTAGTCGTGCGTGGGTTGAGTAGTTGCCGAGAGAATCCGAGTGGAGGTTGAGTAGATGAGCGCTTTGATTGATCTACTGGTCGAGGAACTGATCGCGGCACGTACGTCCCGAGGGATGACTCAGGAGGAGTGGGCGCGCCAGATCAAGTTCTCGCCAACCCATGTCAGCTCCGTGGAGACCCAGCACCGACCACCAACCACTGACTACGTCGCGGCCATCGACAAGGCATTCCAGACCGGTGGCGTCTACACCCGGCTCCTGGCGAAGTTCGCAAGTATCGAGGCCGAGCCGGTCTGGCATCGGGATTGGCTCGTGCACGAACAGAGGGCAACGCTCCTGCGCTGGTTCGAGCCGCTCTACCTACCCGGCATGTTGCAGACGGAGGCGTACGCACGCCAGGTGCTGCGGGACGCGCGGATCAGCTCCGAGACGGCTGAGCAGTTGCTTGCATCCCGACTGGAACGGCAGGAGGCTCTCAAGCGTGACCGTCCGACGCGGTTCGTCTTCGTGATCGACGAGACGATCCTCTACCGGCCGATAGTGCATGGTCGACCCGAGATGATGGTGGAGCAGCTTGAGCATCTGCTGACCTGTGCCGAGCAAGCGAACATAGACATTCATCTGGTCCCTCGGGAGGCCGGCGTTTACCCTGGGTTGCAGGGTGCCTTCATCATGGCGACCTATCAAGATGGAACGGTGGTCTCACAGGTCGACCATCAGGTTCGCGCGCAGGTGCTCACCGGTGCCGACGACATCGTCACTCTCCAGGGGCTCTGGGAGGCGATCAGGAGTGATTCCCTCCCCAGGGCGCAATCCATCGAGCTGATCAAGAAGGCGGTGAAGGCATGGACGACATGACGGGTGCGAAATGGCGTAAGTCCAGCCGCTCGGGCGTCAACGGCGGGTCGTGCGTGGAGGTGGCCGACAATCTTCCTGGGCGCGTCCTGGTGCGGGACACGAAGGACCGCGATGGCGGCACGCTGGCGTTCGCGCCTCAAGCGTGGCGCGCGTTCGTCGGCCTGGCGAAGCAGCAGTGACGCCGTTGCCGAAGTGACCGAGAAGGGGCAGGGGTATGTGCGACACGACCGGTGCGCAATGGCGCAAATCGTCCCGATCCACTGACAACGGTGGCGCGTGTGTAGAGGTGGCCGACAACCTTCCTGGGCGCGTACTGGTGCGGGACACCAAGGATCGTGACGGCGGCACACTGGCCTTCGCTCCACAGGCGTGGCGCGCGTTCGTCGGCCTGGCAAAGCAGCACTAACCGGCCCATTCCACGCCGTGCACCCACCGTGCCCGACCCACCTCGGCGTCGATCTAGGGCAAATACGTGTTTGTTGATCTCCAAACACCACCATTTGCCCTAGATCGCGGGCCGGAGGGAGAGCGCGGGGTTGACATCACGCCTCCGCCCCTGTTCGGTGCGGAGGCGTCGCTCGTCTACTGCCGAGGGGGCAGGGGGTTGGTGACTGCCTGCTTGCGGTAGTAGAACCAGGCGAGGGCGCAGCCCAGGGCGGCGATCAAGCCGGCCCCGCCGCCCCTGGTCAACCCCAGGAACACGGTGACGTACGGGCCGGAGCCGTTCAGGTAGGCGGGGCGGGCGGCGAGCAGGCCGCCGGCAACCGTGGCGAACCCGATCAGGGCCCACACCGCGTGTGCGACCAGGGGAGGCATCGCCACCGGAGCGTCGGTGCCGGGCCGTCGCGTACTCGTGAACATCCAGTGGGTGAACCAGGCGACCAGGGCGGCACCGCCGACGACGGTGCTGGCGTACTGCACCCAGCGGTAGCCGGGGATCCCGGCGTGGATTCCATTCAGCCAGGCGATGTGTGCCGGCCCCCAGGCGGGGACGTGGGTGAACGAGTCCCAGACGACGTGGGTCACGGCACCGACCGCAAGTGAGGCGCCGAGCAGCCCCAGCCGGCGCCAGCTTCGCAGGTGGTGAAGGAGACCGCGCGGCAGCTTGGGGTCGATGCGTTCCCGTACCGCCGCCGGGGCCATCGCGATCGCGAACGGCGCCAGCACCGCCTGCCACACCCCGAAAGCCAACCCACCCAGGAGTACGTCCACGGTCAGCGCCCCGGTCAGGGTGTGGGTGGTGCTCCCGGAGAACCGCAGCGGGACGAAGTACGGCAGGTCCGGTGTCATGCTCCCGATCACCAGCGCCGACGGCACCAGCCCGGTACGCAGGAACGGCAGTACGGCGGCGGGGTGGCTACCGGTGAACGGCATGGTTCCTCCGATCCGCGCGGTGGTACGTGGCCGGTCTGCTCCAGCTAACCGCCACGGACCCCGGTGCGATGCGCGGGAATGCTCCCGTCAGCCATTCGTGAAACGGGCGAAAGCACTCAATCGTACGGAATTGCCGTCGCCTGCACCGTACCGTCTGAGTCCTGGCCCACGTTGTTCGCCGCGCCTGGCCGATCGGCCTCCGGGTGCGGCAGCATGGACGGGTGCATGAGGGTACGGCCGAGAAGTGCGCCGAGCTGGCCGGGTCGCTGGCCGGCGGCGATGTCGTGGTGCTCAGCGGCGCGGGACTCTCCACCGACTCGGGGATCCCGGACTACCGGGGCCCGAGCGGAGCCCTGGTACGCACCAGCCCGATGACCTACCAGACCTTCACCGGTGACCCGGTCGCCCGGCAGCGCTACTGGGCGCGCAGCTTCCTCGGCTGGCGGCGGATGGCCCGGACCCGCCCCAACGCTGGGCACCGCGCGGTCGCCCAGTTGCAGCAGCGGGGGCTGGTGACCGGCGTGGTTACCCAGAACGTGGACGGGTTGCACCAGGCGGGCGGCGCCGACCGGGTGGTGGAGCTGCACGGGAGCCTGGCCAAGGTGATCTGCCTGGGCTGCGGTGACCTGACCTCCCGGGCCGAGCTGGACCGGCGCCTCGGCCTGGCGAATCCACTATTCGACGCGGAGGCGACGGCGGTCAACCCGGACGGTGACGTGGACCTGTCGGACCAGGCCGTCGACCGGTTCCGGATGGTCGCCTGTACGGCGTGTGACGGCGACACGCTCAAGCCGGACGTGGTCTTCTTCGGCGAGACGGTGCCCCCGGACCGGGTCCGGCAGTGCTTCGACCTGGTGGAGAGCGCCAGGATGCTGCTGGTGCTCGGGTCGTCGTTGGCGGTGATGTCCGGCCGCCGGTTTGTCATCCGGGCGGCGAAACTCGGCATCCCGGTGGTGATCGTCAACCAGGGTCCGACCCGTGGGGACACCTACTCGGCGCTGACCATCGACGCCCCGCTCGGTGTGGTGCTGCCGGAACTCGTCCGGCTCTGCCCCGACCCGCTCTCCGTACGCCTTCCCGTCGAGCCCGGTACGGCGGCTCGCGCCGTAATCCTCTAGAGGCGTACGGGTACGCGAGTTTTGTCGTCCCTGCTCGTGCTCAGGCTGCGGGCGGGCATGCTGCAAAGGGAACGGCCCCCGAAGGAGGCGCAGCGTGCCGGACTACGACGATGACTGGACCGACGATCAACGCGGGCTGTACGACGAGTGCTACTCCATCGGGCACGCCTGGGCGACCGACCAGGACACCTCGGCGGACGACCTCCAGCAGGTGCTGAACCTGGCCGAGGCGGACGAGGACGATCTCGGTGACGTCGAACTCGACTATCCCCCGCTGGTCGACGCGGTGGCCGAGACCACCGGGGAAACCGTCACCAGCGTCACCGCCGACCGCGAGGACCCCGCCTTCCGCGGCTTCGTGGACGGCGCCCGCGACGGCGCCGCCGAAGACGTCTTCGGCCTCTGACGACTTTTCCTGATCACGTTCCCTGATCACGAAGAGTTCGGCCGGTCATAGCGAGCCGAACTCTTCGTGCTCAAGGAGCCGAGGCGAGGTGGTGAGGTCAGGCCGGGATGAGGTCGGCGATGATGACGGTGACGTTGTCGGGGGCGCCGCCCTGGTGAGCCAGTTTGACCATCTGCTCGGCGCACTGCTGCGGCTCGGTGTGCTGGGCCAGCGCCTCGCCGATGGCGTCGTCGTCGACCACGTCGGAGAGGCCGTCGCTGCAGAGCAGCAGCCGGTCGCCGGCCACCACCGGTACGACCACGGTCGCCGGTACGAGTTCACCGCCCTGCACCGCCTGGGTGATGATCGACCGCTGCGGGTGTCGGTGGGCCTCCTCCGGGGTCAGCGCGCCCCGGTCCACCAGCTCCTGGACGAAGGTGTCGTCCCTGGTCAACTGGTAGAAGTTGGGGTCGCGCGCGAGGTAGCAGCGGGAGTCGCCGACGTGCAGCAGGGCCAGTCGGTCGCCGGTCAACAGGACGGCGGTGACCGTGGTGCCCAGGCCGGTCCGGCTCGGGTCGGTCCGGCCGACCTCCGCGATCTGCCGGTTGGCCGCCGCGAGCGCCCCGGTGAGCGCCGTCGTGGGGTCACCGTCGATCGGGGTACGGTCCAGCGGCAGCAGGTTCCGGATCACGATCTCGCTGGCGACCTCGCCCGCAGGCTGCCCGCCGACACCGTCGGCCACCACGAGCAGGCGCTCGCCCGCGTGGGCGGCGTCCTCGTTGTTCGTGCGGACCAGGCCGGGGTCGCTGACGATCGCGGTACGCAGGCGCAGGTTCATGCCGTGCAGCATGCCAAGCGGAGCACCGGATCGTCTCTACGCAGTGTTGCGTAGGGTTGATCCATGATGCCGGTCGCCATGGTCGGGCGCGTCGGTGAGCTGACCGAGCTTGCCCGCGCCTGGTCCAGCCTGGCCGGCTCGGATCCGCCGGCCCGCCGTACGGTCGTGATCACCGGGGCGGCCGGGGTGGGCAAGAGCCTGCTCGTCGCCGCCGCGCTGGACGGGTTCGACCCGCGACCGTGCAACGTGCTCTTCGGCACCGCCCGGGTGCACGATCCGGCGCCGTACGACTGGTTGGCGGCGGTGCTCAGCGGGCGGGACACGACCGGTCTTCCGCTGCCCGCCGACGCGCTGGCCTGGCTGGCCCAGCACCCCAACGCACCCCGCGAGCGGTACGCCCCCGGCACGCTGCTCCGGCTCGCCGTGGCGACCGTACGGGCGCTGGTCGGGGCGGGACCGGCGGTGATCGTGGTCGAGGACCTGCACGCGCTCGACCCGGCGAGCCTGAACCTGATCGGCGAGCTGGCCGCCGCGCCGGAGTTGCCGGTCCTGCTGGTGGTCGCCAGCCGGCCACCGGAGGCGGCGCTGGCGCCCGAGCTTGCCGCGCGTACGCTCGCCCGCCTCACCGGCGCGCCCGGTGCCGTACGCCAGCACCTCGGCGCGTTGACCGCCGACCAGGTGGCGGCGGTGCTGGCCCAGGTGTACCCGGACGGGCCGGTGGACCGGCAACTGGTCGAGACGGTACGGGAGCGGACCGGCGGGAACCCGTACCGGCTCACCGAGCTGATCGCCACCCGGGGCGGGCACGGGCCGGACGGACTGGTGGGGGAGCCGTCGCCGGAGCACCTGAGGGTGCCGCCCGAGCCAATCGGTGCGGAGCTGACCGCGCGGGAGGTCGAGGTGCTCGGGTGCCTGGCCGCCGGGATGTCGAACAAGCAGGTGGCGAGATCATTGGGCATCTCGGTCCGGACGGTGACCGTGCACGTGTCCAACCTGCTGCGCAAGACCGGCTCGGCGTCGCGTACGGAAGCGGCCCTCTGGGCGGTACGCCGGCAATTGACCGGACCGAGCCAGTCGGTCTGATTTCCGACTCGGAGCGGGCTCAACGGGTCCCACCAGCACCACTGTGGCTAATTGATCAATTGTCCCAGCGGCTGGTCGGCGATTTCTCCACCCTTGACGCGTACGACATCATTGGCAGATAGGACTGGGCCCGCGAGAAGGGGGTGGTCGCCATGACTCGTGGCGCCACTGTAGAAAGATCATTTAATCCCTGGGCTGGCCAGCTCTTTTGCTTGATTCACTGACCTGGTTCCACGCGCATTGGCGCCGAACCATGATCGATAATCACATGCTTTCCGGGTCTCCGGCGTACCTGGATCCATGACAATTGGCGGATGGTGGTGCACGAGAGATGAGGATTCAGCCTCGTCAGCAGCTCCTGGAGATCTGGTCGGCCGTCGTACGGTCGTCCTGGCGGGACGGCCGATGGGTATGGGGCGGCGAGAACGGCTCCAATTCGATCAGTGACGCCGAGCAACTGCTCTGCCTGCTCCTGCCGGCGACCCAGGTGGACGCGTTCAACATCGACCGTCCGGACGAGACCGCCGATGAAATGATCAAAGTCCTGCGCCCGCTCGGTACGGCGACCCAGATACCCCTGGTCCTGGTGCAGATCCTGAGCGAATACTTCCGCCGCTACACCCACGAGTCCGGAACGCCCATTTTTTCGGGTGGCAGCTATTTCGGCATTGACGACCCCGCTCAGCCGGCCACCCCGCAGCAGCGTGACCTGGACATCGTGGACTCGTTCGCGATGTCGGTCACCCTGTCGCTGGCGACGATCGGTTTCGTCCGGGTGTTCCGGGGCGCCGTCCGCCGCGAGGAAATCCTCCAGGAAATCGCCGAGTTGGAGGCGATGGCCAGCGCCCGGCTCAGTGCGGCCATGGTCGGACTGCTGCGCAGCTTCGCGGTCAACGTCTTCGACGTGGACTCCAACGAGGGCCGGGCGCTGATCCGTACGGTCAACCAGTCCGGGCTGCCGCAACGCCAGATCGTCTCCCAGTTGCGCCGGGCCCTGCGCCAGACCATGGCGACCTTCCGTGAGGTCCTGATCGGATCCGGCCAGGTCGCCGACCTGGAGAGCGCGAACCGACTGTTCGAGTGCGGCTGGTCCTGGGGGATCGTCAACGACGCCCCGCTCGTCGAGACCGACGAGCCGGTCGGCGAACAACCCAAGGGCGTGGCACACGAGCTGCCCTGGCTCTACTTCACCGTCATCGCGGTGGACGCCATCGAGGACCTGTTCTCCGAACGTACCCGCATCCTCGGGCTGCTCAACGACGAGCAGCAGCGGCTGTCCCGAGCGCTGCAACTGCGGTGGGAACTGACCAGGACCTACTGGGCCACGGTCGCCACCTTCGGCGACGGGCAACGGTGGCCGCTGGAGGACATCCCGTGGCGTACCACCGACGAGGACTCCTCCGACTACTACACGCTGCTGGTCACCTCGCTGGCGGTCAAGGGCCTGATGCTGGAACGCGGCTCCGACGCCGAGTTGTCCCGGGTCGGGCTGGCCCTGAGCGAGCTGGCCAACCGGGCCCGGATCACCCGCCGCCCGTTCGACGCCGACCCGGCGCTGACCCTGCACTCACCCGGCGTACGGCTGACCCTCATCGGCAGTGAGCAGCTCGGCGGCCCACGGCTGCGCTGGATGGTCAGCGAGTTCTCCGCCCTGCTGCTGCAACGGACCTCGTTCATCGCCGGCCTGCTCAGCGACGCCGAGCAGCGCGCCGCGCTGCTCGACCTCGCCGACCGGGTCTGGGACCACCTGGCCGAGCGGCGGCTCGACGGCGGTGCCGGCCGCAGCCTGTGGGACCAGCCGGCGAAGGTCTTCCGCCAGATCAAACAGAACCAGGACGGGACCTCCTGGTACTACACCGAGCGGGTGGTGCAGGGGCTGGTCACCACCGCCAACATGCTGAACCGACCGCCACTGCGCAGCGACCGGTTGGCGGACTACGCCCTGGACCTGCTCAGCGAGGCCGAGCACCTGTACGACATGGAGCTGCTCAGCGGCGCCGCCGAGGGCGGCCCGAAGATGCAGCAGACCCTGCACCTGATCCGGGTCAACCTGCGCCGGGCCCGGGAGATCGTGCAGGACCGGCCCGGCTCGGCGGCAGCCCTGGCCACCGAGGTGCTGCGTTCACTCGACGAACTGGACGCCGCCCGCCGTGACGTCTCGGAGGCGGGCTGACCATGCTGATCTTCGCTACTTCCGACAAGGGCGGCACCGGCCGCTCCGTGACCAGCAGCAACGTGCTCTACCGGAGTGCGTTGCAGGGCATCGACGTCTGCTATCTCGACTTCGACTTCGGCTCGCCCACGGCCGGGGCCATCTTCAACATCGACTCCGCGGTGCACGGCACCACCACCCAGACCGGGCTGCACGTCTACCTCAACGGCGAGTGCGCCGAGCCGAACCGGATCGACGTGTGGTCCGAGTCCGACCGGGCCAGCCTGCGCAACCGGCCGCCCGGCGCGGGGCGGCTGATGCTCCTGCCCGGTGACGTCGGCGGGGGCGAGTTCCCGAGCAGCGAGGAACGGGTCCGGCAGTGCGTACGACTCTTCCTCCGGCTCGAGGAGGAGTTCGAACTGAGCCTGATCGACCTGAGCGCCGGCCGCTCGTACGCCACCGACATCGTGCTCGCCGCCACCGCCTCCCCCGAACTGCGGGCGGTCAAGGCCCGCTGGCTGGTGTTCCACCGCTGGACCCGGCAGCACGTGCTCGCCGCCTCCAGCCTCGTGTACGGCGCCAAGGGCATCCTCGACACCGGCGTACGACGCGGCCACAAACACGACGACCTGATAAACGCGCTGCGCTTCGTGCGTACCGCCGTGGTCGACCCCGACTCACCCGAGCTGGAGGGACTCCAGCCGCCACAGGTGGCCTGGTTGCGTGAGTGCAACCAGGACCTGTTGGAGCTGGCCAGCAACAACCGGGTGGGTCGGACCATGATGATCGGCTCGGTGCCGCTGGACCCGGTCCTGCAATGGCGCGAGCAGCTCATCTCCGACAACGACGTGTACGCCCGGCGGATCGCCAACCTGGAGACGGTCGAAGCGTTCTCCTCCCTGGCCAAACGGATAGTCGACGACGCGGCCTGGGAGACCCTGTGACAAAAACGGATGTGAGCTTCGAGGAGACCGCGGCCCGGCGCACCATCGAGTCGGTCCCCCTGTCCCATCTCTCGATCGAACTCGGCCACCTCTACATCGAGGAGTTCGCCGGCGGGGTCCAGCAACTCCGTCGACATTTCTCGCGGGTCGCGCCCTGGGTGGCGGCGGCCAGGCAGGCGGCGATCGACCGGGTCCCGAAGGGTCGGGCCCGGATCAGCACCTGCTTCCTCATCGACGACTACTTCACCCGGTTCAGTACGCCCGGCGAGGTGGTCCGGCAACTCCAGGAAGCAACCGAGGGCACCGGCCTGGTCATCGACTACTTCGCCCGCGAGTCCGGGTGCGCCCAGGCCGACGACATCCCGCTCGCCAAACTCGTACTCGACCAGCTCGTCTCCGATCCGGTCCCGGAAACCAACGGCGAACGTCCACCGCTCACCGAGACCGGTTGGCTCTGCAACGGCAAACGCTCCCCGGCCACCGGCCCGGCCCAGGCGATGAGCGACTACACCTGGCAGCCGCCGGTGCAGAACGCGGCGAACCGGCACTCCATCTTCATGGACGTCGAGCTGTGGGACTACGAGGAGGACGGGCAACTGCGCTGGTCCTGTCCCTTCCTCGCCGGGGTGTGGCAGCTCATGCGACTGGGCCTGCTGCGGCACGAGGGCGAAGGGGTGACCAACCCGTACCAGGTCGAGGAGTGGCCGGACGACTGGGACGACCTGCCGGCCGTGGTCAAGCTGAACCCGAGGGCGGCGCCGTTCAGCGCGTACCGCACCTTCTCCGTCCTCGGGTCGCGTTTCCTGCCGATCGAGCACGCGGTCCGGACGATCCTCAGTCAGGTGTCGATCGGCCCCGCGGTGCTCGACCAGATCCACACCCGCAGCCGGCACGAACACGTCGACGTCCCCAAGGACCTGGTCGAACGGATCGAGTACACCTTCATCTCGGACTGACCGGCAACCGTCGGGCACCGGGCGCCCCGTCGACGGGCTCATCGCGGCACGTCCGGTAACTGGTCCGGGTCCGCACCGGGCAGCCAGGTCAGCGCCTGACCGGCGAACCGGCGGAACCCGTGGTCGTCGTCCTCGCGGGCCAGCCGGGTGAGCAGCGTACGGGTCTGCGGGTCGGCGCCGAACCTGGTGCCGAGCAGCCGGACCGCGGTCACCCGTACCGACCAGTCGTGGTCGTGCAGCCGCTCGACGAACAGCGCCCGGACCTCCGGGTGGTCGGCGAGGCGTTCACCCAGGACCCGGAGCACCTCCCGGCGTACCTGCACGTCGTCGTCCTTGCGGGCCTTGTCGATCAGCACCTCGCGGACGCCCCGGTCGGCCCCGAACTCCTCGCCGAGGATCCGCACCGCGACACAGCGGACCGGGACGTCGTCGCTGTCGACCCGGGCCAGCAACGCCTTGCACTGTGCCACCTCGGGACCGAACTGGCCGACCAGCGCGGTCGCCGCCGCCCGGAGCAGTTCCGCGTCCGGGTCGAGTCGTACCCGGTCGAGCAGGATCTCGGAGACCTCCGGCCGGGTCCCGAACCGGTCGACCAGCATCCGGGTCGCGGCGAGCCGGAGCCGGGCGTTGCTGTCCACCCCGACCCGCCGGGCGAGCAGTTCCCAGGCCGGTTCGTCCTGCTCGGCCAGCCCGGCGATCACCGCCGCGGCGTGCGCGAAGACGCCACCGTCCGAGTCGTGCCGGGCCCGATCCACGAGTACGGCGTGCACCTCGGCGTCCGTACCCGCCTCCCGGGCCAGGGCGCGTACGGCGGCGAGCCGGACCTCCGCCCCGCTGTCCTCACGGGCCCGCTCGATGATCAGCTCCCGCAGGTCGCGTTCGGTCACCCACTCGGCCAGTGCCCGTACCGAGGCGAGCCGTACCGCCGCGCTGGTGTCGGCGCGGGCCAGCCCGGCGAGCACGTCCCGTACGTCGGGGTCCATTCCGACCCTGTCCACCAGCGCCCCGACGGCCAGCAACCGGATCCTGGGCGCCAGGTCGGTACGGGCCAGTTCGGTGAGCGCGTCGACCGCCTCCGGTGCCGTGCCGACCTGGTCCGCCAGCGCCCGTACGGCAACCAGCCGGACGTCGGTGTCCCGGTCGGCCCGCGCCACCGTGATCAGCAGTTCGCAGAGCGGCACCTCGCGGGCGAAGCACTCGATCAGCAGCCGCAGGGCGGCCCGGCGGACCACCTCGTCGGTGTCCTCCAGGGCGCGGGACACCAGCAGCTTGCGCAGCTCCTCGTCCGGACCGAACCGCTCCACCAGGGACTGCGCCGCCGCCCGGAGGACACCGGCGTCGGTGTCCACCCGGATCCGCTCCACCAGGACCGTCTGGACCACCGGGTCGATCCCGAGCCGCTCGCCGAGAGCCCGGACGACGGCCCGACGCAGGACCGGGTCGACATCGGCACCGGCCCGCCCGATCAGCAGGTCGCGGACCTCACCGGGGGCGTTGAACCGCTCGATCAGGACCTGGGCGGCCATCCGGATCACATCGGCGTCGGTGTCGGTCTCCAGTCGGTCGAGCAGCAGGGACCGCAGTTCGTCCTCACCACCGCAGCGCTCACCGAGGATCTGGAGGGCGGCCCGCCGTACGCCCGCGTTGCTGTCCAGGCCCGCCTGCGCCAGCAGGAGGTTGCGTACCGGTGTCTCGCCCCGGAACCGTTCGCCGAGCGCCTGCACGCAGGCGAGTCGGACCCCGGCGTACCCGTCCATCCTGGCGCGTTCGGCGAGCAGTTCGCGGGCCCGCTGGTCGGTGCCGAAGCACTCTCCGAGGGCCTGTACGGCGGTGAGCCGCGCTCCGCTGTAACCGTCGTCGCGGGCCCGCCTGACCAGCCGGTTGCGGACCCGTTCGGCGGCGGCGCGATGCGGGGGGCTCTCCTCCGTGGCGGTCGCGAGCTGCGCCACCTCGGCCAGCCCGGCGACCCAGGCGTACGCGGCGGAGCTGTCGTCGAGTCCGCCGAGCACCTCGTCGAACAGGTCGTCGATCCGCTCGGCCGGGGTGGAGAGCATCGCGGCCAGCCGGGCGGCGTACGCCGACACCGGGCTCCAGACCACCCGGACCCCGCGCCGCCGGTACCAGGAGAGGTAGTCCTCCCGGCCCGGCCAGTCGGTGCCGATCGCCTGGGCGGCGGGCAGGATCTCCTCCTCGATCAGCTTCGCGGTCTCCCGGTCGTTGATCGCGACACCGTGTTCCAGGAGCAGGATCACCTTCCGGAGCAGGGCGGCGGCCGGCTTCGCCACCGCCGGTGTGATGGTCCGGACCTCGGCGAGGCACTGCACCGCGAGCGCCAGGTTCCACGGCGGGGTGGGGAACGCGGTCGGCGGCCAGGACCGGTTGACCTCGTTGGTCAGCAGGTCGACCACCTCGGCGGTGCGCTCCTCCGGCAGCGCACCGGCGAGCAGCCGGAGCACCTCCCGCCAGGACGGACTCACCCAGTGCCGGCGGAACAGGTCCTTCACCTCGCCGATGGTCAGCACCCGGTCGTGCGCGAACCTGGTCAGCACCGCGTCCGCGCAGAAGAACTCCAGGAAGGTGCGGTGCACGAAGCCGTACAGGTGCGGGCCGTACCGGCTGAGGATGAAGTTCCGCTCCCGGAACTGGTTGATCATCGACAGGGCGATCGCCCGAGCGGCGGCCGGATCCCGGTGGTAGCGCTCGACCAGGTAGTCCTCGAAGACCTGGCTCAACTCCTCGGCGGCGATGTAGTTCGCGGCCAGACCACGGTCGGCCGACTGCATCCGGTACGCGAGCCGGCGCAGCAGCTCCTTCTTGTCCTCGGTGCCGATGAAGTCCGGGTCCTGGTGCTGGTCGCGCAGGTGCCGGTTCACGTCCCAGTGCTCGACCAGCACGGTCGCCGCGTGGTCGTAGAGCTTCCACCGCTCGCGGGGGAGCGCCTGGTGCCTGCCGATGATCGCGAGGATGGTCAGCAGCAGCGGGTTCCCGGCCAGTTCCCGGATCGCGTGCGAGTGCCGCATCGCGTCGAGCAGTCGGGCCCGGCGGACCAGGGCGTCCTGCGGTCGGTCGTGGATCGCCAACCGGTACCAGTGGCCGAGGAACTCCGCGGTCTGGTCGGCGTCCAGGTCCTGGAGGGTGAAGTGGGTGAAACCGACGTCGGTGAGGATCCGCCGGGAGTACGCCACCACCCGCGAGGTGACGATCACCCGTACCTGGGGGAAGTCGGCGGCGAAGTTGGCGATCTGGCTGGCCACCTCCTCCCGGCGGCGGCGGTCGAAGACCTCGTCGAGCCCGTCGAAGACGGCCACCGTACGGCCGAGGGTCAGGTGGCGCAGCAGCGCCGTCCGGTCGATCCCCAGCCCGTCGGTGTGCGCGCGGTGGTCGAGGTAGTCCACGAAGCTCTGGCAGCGGTTCTCGGCGGCGAGGGTCACGTACGAGCGCAGCTCGACCAGGAGCGGCAGATGGTCGGTCAGGGCGGCGAGCCGGTCGTCGGGGTGCCCGCCGGCCAGGGCGAGAACGAGGTAACGGGCTGCGGTGGACTTGCCCGAGCCGGGGTCTCCGAGCAGCACCACCGCCCGCTGCTCCGGTGAGGCGAGTACGTCGAACAGCCGCTGCAACGGCTTCGCCCGGTACGACTCCTGGAGGTGCACCAGATCCGTCGGGTTCACCTCGGCGGGGACGTCTTCGCTGCTCAGATGCCCGTTCGTCGGCACCCGCTGGCGCCACTCGCGGGGCATCTCGGCCGGCGGCGGATCCGCCCGTACGGACTGCTCGACAAAAACCGAGGCCAACCCGATCTGGAGGTAGTCCTCGCTCTCGGTCGGCGTCAACGCGTCCAGGTCCAGTACGCCGTAGTGCTGGCGCAGCCGGGCGAAGTAACGCTGGACCGTGTCCTGGCCGAGGGCGTTCAACCCGTGCCCGGACCACCCGGTCTCGGCCAGCCGTACGGCGACCGCGGCGGTGACCCGCGCGGCCAGGTCACCCGGCTCGGTGAAGATGCTGCACATGTGCCGGTCGGCGAGCTCGGCCCGCAGCGCCTCGATCTGTTCGGCCTCCGGCCCCCGGTCGACGAACCGGCGCGGCCAGGGTGCCTCCTCGTCCAGGAGAAAGATCAGACAGGGCTTTCCGTTGTTGAGCGCCTCGCGGTATTCCAATTCGGTGATCGACCGGCCGTAACCCGGCGGCACGAAACCGTAACGCCAGGCGAAGATGCCCACGTAGACATCACATTCGCGGACATCCGCCAGACACTTTTCCAGCGGCCGTCGATCTTCCGCGACATAGGATTCCATCGCCATGTCCTCGACCCGGAGCCGGCGCAGCGCGAGCTGCACTGAGGCGCGGCACTCCTGTAGATCTCGGAAAGTGGCTGACACGTAGACCTTGGTCACGGCGGCTCCTATGCGGCGTGAGCGGCACGTGAGGTCACCGTATCAATGGGGGGCAAGAATATTTGTCCCCTCGTCCGGCCCCCGACAGCAGTATCGCCGGCCTGCGAAGACATCGGCGCCAATGATTTTCAGGACGGGGTTGCCGTACGTGTTTCGATCATGTTCAGCACTTCGAGGGCACAGCCCCAGGAAAGGCTGATTCCGCTGCCACCGTGCCCGTAATTGTGGATCATTATGCCGCCGTCGAGATCCAGTTGTTCCAACCTGACCTGAGGGCGTACCGGCCGGAATCCGACCCGGTGATCGAGGATCCGGGCCCGGCCCAGGGCGGGTTCGACAGCCGCGCACCGCCGTACGATCGCCGCCGCCGTCTCGGCCTGCGGTGCGGCGTCCGAGTGTCCGACCTCCATCGTTCCGCCGAGCACGACATGGTCGCCGTGCGGGAGGAAGTAGGTCAGCTCGGTGGTCTCGGTGTCGCTCTCGGCGAAGAACCAGTGCACGCCGGGGTTGTCGACCACGACCAGTTGGCCGCGGGTGGGCTGCACCTCGTTGTCCGGCACCAGTTCCCGCGCACCGGCGCCGGTGCAGTTGACCACCACCGGCGCCTCGGCCGCGACCTCGGCCAACGAGCCGACGGTGGCCCGCTCGATCCGACCACCGGCTCGGCCCAGCCGGTTCACCAGGTACTCCAGGTAGCGCGGCATGTCGACCACGGGCGCGGTGTAGCGCCAGCCGGCGACAAAACCGGCGGGCAACTCGGCCGGCGGGCAGACCTCGAAGTCGTCGATCCCGGTCAGCCACGGGTGCGGCGGGCACGGCACCCGGGTCGCCTCCAGACCGGTGACCAGACGCACCCCGGTCCCGGCCGCTCGGGCCAACGGCTTGAGCAGGGACAGCGTCTGTTGACCCCAGTACGCTGCCCGCTCGTGCGCGGCGATCACCCGCCCCCAGATCGCACCCGCGGCGAACGACGTGGTGTCCGCCGGCCGGTCCCGGGTACGGACCAGCACCGAACGCCCGCTCTCGGCCAGACACACCGCCGTGGTCAGCCCGGTCACCCCGGCACCGACGACGAGTACGTCTATGTTCGCAGGAGCCACCAGTTGAGCCTATGGCGGGAAATGCGATCCGACGCTGGCCCTGGAAGTTCGGTGAAAAGGCGCATCAGGGACTTCCCTCGGAAACCGCTCGTCATAACCCGATGTCCCGTCGGTTCGACGGTATTTGCGACGGCCGTGCACGTGAGGACCGGGAATTATCATTCGCGCTCATGCGTGTCCGGTACGTTGCGCGTCGGTCCGATGATGGGATGAAACCGGTCGATCGGCTCTGACCGCGGCGTGACCGTGGCCGGTGGCGACGCGTGACGTTGCGGAGGTGCCATGCTGACCGTGGGCGAGGTCCACACCGGGTTGTTGCAGAACTCGACCGCACTGCCGCTGGACCGGACCGCCGGCCTGCTCGACCTGCTGGTGGGCGAGCGGGTCCGCCGGTCGGAACGGCCGATCGCGTACGCCGTCTCCCCGGACCAGCTCAGCGGGGTCGACTGCCGGCTGCCGACCGCTTCGGGCAGCCGGAGCCGGGGCGTCGGCACGGTCGTCTCCCACGCGGCGGTCACCGGCGGGCACGTGCTCCAGGGGTCGACCCACACCCGGATCGACCGCGCCGCCGCCAACCGTCGGCTCGTCTGGTCGCACTACCTCTCCCGGCCGGGGCAGGTGGAGACGATCGGCAAGGTCGACGTACGGGACATCACCCGTGGGTTCCTCGGTTCGGCGTACCAGGCCGCGGCGCTGAACCTCGGTGCGGTCAGCGCCCGGACGATGGACACCGTCCAGGCCTCGGCGACGCTGGACCACCGGCCCCCGTTCCGGGCCCAGCGCACCTGCCTGCGCTGGGCGGTGGTTCCGGTCGAGGATCCCGAGGCCGAGCTCCAGGGCACCTTCCGGGTCGAGTCGGACACCCTGCGTACGCTGGAACTGACCGCGGCCCGGCAGGACATGCAGGCGATCGTCGAGCTCTGCGAGGACCTGGCCCTGCACGACTGGCTGCTCACCACGCTGGTGTCGCTGATGGAGTCGAGCCTCACCGGGCCGGGCACCCGGGCGCAGAAGCTGGACCGGCTCCGACCGGCGATCGACTGCCTGCTGCACCTGTGGATGCCCGCCGCCCGGCTGGACGAGTCCGTGCTGTCGGTCTGGCAGTCGCTGGAGCGGCGGCCGGGGTTCAGCCGGCAGTGGCAGTCGTCGGTGACCCGGATCCGGGACCAGGTCAGTCTCGGCACCATCGCGATGCTCGAAACCCCGTACCGCTGACCGGTTCCGACCCGCTCGGCGGGGCCAGGGTCAGCGGGATTCGGGGAGGAGCCGGTCGCGGTCCACGGTCAGCTCCACCACGTCCTGGTTCACCTTGGCGATCTGGTCGGCCTCGATGTAGAGGTCGTGGGCGAGGAACCCTCGGCTGTCCACCTTCAGATAGCCCGTACGCATCAGCCGGGCCGCCAGGTCCGGCGGTACGTCGGGCTCGTCCCCGCTCGCGGTGTGCGGCACCCCGTCACCGAGTACGCCGTCACCGCTCGGCGGATCCTGGGCGGCCACCGCGTTCGGGTCGCCGAGCTGGACCGCGATGACGGTGCCCACCTCTTCGCCGCCCGGGTCGATCACCCGCATGCCGCTGGTCACCTGGGCGATGGGTTCGGGGCTGTTCGGGACATCGGTGTGCATGTCTGGGCGATTCCCGCCCGGTCAGCCGGTTAAACCACCGCTGCCGAGTCCGGGCGGTCGGGCCGAGAGTTCCCGCCAGTTGTCCGGTCCGACCAGCAGGCCGCGCACCGCCTCGTACGCCTCGTCCTCGCTGTCGAACTCGTAGAACCGGGAGATCCCCTCGGCGCCGCCGGCCCGTTGCTCCAGGTGCCACTGGTCCGCGTCGGTCCGCAGGTAGACATCGCGCCTCGCGAGGTGCCCCCACTTGCCGTTCCACCAGTGTTTCCGCTGTTCCATGATCGCACCCTATCGAACACGTGTTCGATAGGGTGCGGGGAGGGGGAAAGTCGGGTGCCGGCGGCTCAGCGACCGGCCGAGGGGTACTCCCGACCGGCTGGCGGGTAGTCCCGGCCGGTCAGGTTGTCGAACGACTCCCGGTGCTGCGCCGGCACCCGACCGCCGGCCACCAGGGCGTCACGGATCTCGGTCAGCAGCTTGATCTCCTCGCTCGGGGCGGCCGGCGGCGGCTCCTCGCCACGCCGACGCCGCTCGGCCAGCTTGTTGAGCGGCAGCACGATCAGGAAATAGAGCACCGCGGCGGTGATCAGGAAGGTGATTATCGCGTTGACGAACGCCGCCCAGTCGAACTCGACGTCGCCCACCGGCCATGTCCCGGCGGTCACCCCCGTGTCGCCGCCCATCAACTGGATCAGCGGCTTGAGGAACGAGTTGGTGAGCTGGGTGACCAGGGTGGTGAAGGCCGTGCCGATGACGACGCCGACCGCGAGGTCGACGACGTTGCCGCGCATGATGAAGTCTTTGAAACCCTTGAGCATTCGCGTCTCCGAAAGGTTGGCGGTGTCGACCGACAACCTATGCCCCGTCGAGGGTGCGGAGAAAAGTGCCGCCTGGCCCGCTGTGCGGCGGACCAGGCGGTGATCACGTCATGACCGGGCGTGTGCTGTTACGACGAGGCGGAGGTCTGGTCCGCCGCGATGGCCTGCTCCACCGAGGGGTGCGTCTGCAACACCTCGACCAGGCCGCTGACCTCCAGGATGCGCAACACGCCGCGCTGCGGTGCGGCGAGTCGGACCACCCCGCCGACCTCGTCACTGCTGTTCTTCGCCCGGACGAACACGGAGAGCCCGGTCGAGTCGCAGAAGGTCAGGTCGGACAGGTCGAACACCAGGCGGCTGTTGCCCCGGTCGAGCAGATCCGTGATCTCGTCCTGTAGCTGCGGCGCGGTGGCCATGTCCAGCTCGCCTGCGACCGCCACGACGACCACGTCGCCGCGCTGCTCGGTGTGCACCGTCAAGGACATTCGCGACCTCCTGTTATCGATCGAACGGTACTCCACCGGAGGGTTCGGCGGCAGGACCGGACGCCCTGGTGGGCGTGCTCATCTTCCTGGTCGTGCGGCGACCGGAGGCAGGCGGCCCCCGGTGAGTCGATCGCCGACCGGTGTGTCGGCTCGGACGAGGTGGGCTTGACGGCCACTATTCATTCAGTGAATAGTGGCGCCATGTCGACGGCTCAGGTGCTGCTCGGGCTGCTCGCCGGCGGTCCGCAGCACGGGTACGAGCTCAAACGGGCCCATGACGAACGACTGCCCCGGACCAAGCCACTGGGCTACGGCCAGGTCTACGCCACGCTCGGCCGGCTCGCCCGGGACGGCCTGGTCGCGCCGGCCGGACAGGACCGGGACGGCGGACCCGACCGGACCTCGTACGCGCTCACCGACACCGGGCACGCCGCGCTCGACGCCTGGTTGGCGGTGGTCGAGCCACCGGCGCCGTACGTGAGCGGCACCCTGTTCGCCAAGGTCGCGGTGGCGCTGCTGGTGGTCGGCGTCGACCGGACCAGGGAGTACCTGATCGCACAACGGCAGGCGCACACCGTACGGCTGCGCGAGCTGACCCAGATCAAGATCAGTGCGTCGGCCAGCCTCGCCGAGGTGGTCGCCGCCGACTTCGCCATCGTCCATCTCGACGCCGACCTGCGGTGGCTGCAGGCCACCCTGGAACGCGTCGCCGACTGGCACCGGGAGGTGCGGCCGTGACCGAGCCGGAACAACGGGCTGACCAAGCCGAGCGAGAATCGACCACACCGCCCCTGCTGCGCGCCGACCACCTGGTGAAGTCGTACGGGCGTACCCCGGCGCTGCGGGGGATCGACCTGACGGTGGCCGAGGGCGAGATCGTGGCCATCACCGGCCCGAGCGGCTGCGGCAAGTCGACCCTGCTGCTCTGCCTGGCCGGCATCCTCCGCCCCGACTCGGGCGAGGTCCACTACGGCGAACACCGGCTCGACACCTGGTCGGAGGCGGCCCGCGCACGGCTGCGCCGGACCGAGTTCGGGGTCCTGTTCCAGTTCGGCCAACTGGTCGCCGAACTGACCGCGGCGGAGAACGTCGCGCTGCCGCTGCTGCTCGCCGGCACGGGGCGGCGAGCAGCACGGTCGGCGGCACTGGCCTGGCTCGACCGGCTGGGCGTGGCACACCTGGCCGACAACCAGCCGGGCGAGATGTCCGGTGGTGAGCAGCAACGGTGTGCGATGGCGCGGGCGCTCGTCACCGAGCCGCGGGTGCTCTTCGCCGACGAGCCGACCGGTGCGTTGGACGTACTCGCGGGGGAGCGGCTGCTGGGCGAACTGGTCCGGGTCGTCCGCGAGCAGCGGACCTCGGTGGTACTGGTCACCCACGAGGCGCGGGTGGCCGGCTACGCCGATCGGGAGATCACCATGCGGGACGGTGAACTCGACGGGACCGGTCTCGGGCTGGGCACACTGCTGGCCGGTGCCGGATGAGACCCCCGACCCTGGTCCGGCTGGCCCTGGCCGGGACCCGTACGGACACGCTCCGGGTGGTGCTGACCGCACTCAGCGCCGCCCTGGCCGCCCTCATCGCCCTGGCCGCCCTGACCGTGCTCGCCATCCCGACGCCGCCGATGGTGGGCGACGACCGGTCGAGTCAGAACTCCACCCAGTACACCAACAACGTGCTGATCGAGCCGGGGCTGCGACCCGGCGTGGTAATCGCGCTGATCCTGCTCACCATCCCGGTGCTGGCGTTGGCCGGTCAGTGCGCCCGGCTCGGCGCGCCGGCCCGGGAGCGCCGGCTGGCCGCGTTCCGGCTGGCCGGAGCCACACCGGGCCAGGCGATCGCCATCATCGCCACCGAAACCGGGGTGGCGAGCCTGCTCGGCACCGGGTTCGGTACCGCGGTCTACCTGGTCGGCCGGCGGGTGCTGCACCGGCCGGACGCCGAGGGCAGGTTGGCCCTGCCCACCGACGTGCTGCCCGCACCGGGCGCGCTGGTCGCCGTGCTGATCGGCCTACCGCTGCTGACCGCGCTGATCGGCGCGTTCCTCGCCCGCCGGACCGTGATCACCCCGTTCCGGGTCTACCGCCGGACGCGACGGGACGGGAGCCCGTGGCCCTGGCCCGGGGTGCTGATCGCGCTCGGCCTGTTCGCGGCCGGCAGCGCGGATTCGATCAACCGCCGGTACGGCGGCGACAACGGCGCGGACCAGGGGCTGATGATCCTGTTGCTCCTCGGTGGCGGCGTACTGGCCGCGCTCGGCGTGGTGCTCGGGACGGGGTGGCTCTCGTACACCTCGGGGCGGCTGCTGCACAGGTTCGGTCGGTCCCCGGCGACGCTGCTGGCGGCCCGGCGGCTGATCGCCGATCCGTGGACCGGCAGCCGTACCTTCGGCGCGATGCTGGCCGCGGTGCTGTTCGGCGCGGGGGCGGCCGGGGCGCGGGCGTACTTCCAGGCCGACGACAGGGTCCGGGAGGCCGTACAGCGCCAGCACGCCCTCGCCGCCGGGCAACCGCAGATCGTCGAGGTGAACGACCCGTTCTATCTGCGTACCGTCGAGTTGGTCGACGTGGCGGTGATCGTCGCGCTTTCCATCGCCGCCGCAGGGCTGCTGGTCGCGCTGGTCGAGGGCATCGTGTCCCGACGCCGGGCGTACGCCGCCCTGATCGCGACCGGGGTGCCCGCGTCCGTACTCGGGCGGTCGGTCGCCTGGCAGGCGCTCGCCCCCGTGGTGCCGGCGATCGTGATGGCGCTGACGGTCGGGGTGCTCCTCGCCAGGGGCTTCTTCGGTACGCCCAGCCACGGCGGCTACAGCTACACCGTCTGCGATGCCGGGCCGGCGCTGTGCGACAACCCGGCCACCTCGGCCGAGTACAGCCGGACGGTGGCGGAGCCGCTGGTCGGCGGGTCGGTGCCCGTACCCCTGGCGGAGCTGGCGCTCTATGGTGCCGGCGCGCTCGGCGCGGTGCTGGTGATGGTCGGCGTCGGGCTGCTCTTCCTGCGCCGCAGCACCACGCTGACCGAGCTGCGGGTGGGCTGAGCGGCTACTCCACCCGGACCACCAGGCCGGGCGAGCTGGGCATGTGGTGCAGCCGCATCCGTACGATCCGGGCGCCGGCCGGGATGTCGTAGACCACCGCACCGGTCACCTTCATGCCGGGGTTGATCTCGTTCATGAACACCTGCTGGTCGGAGTTGGCGAGCACGCTCGCGCCGCTGTCCGCGCCGAACTGCTCGCCCCCCGGTCCGAACGCCTCCTGGAGGGTGTCGGTGAAGAACACCGGTCGTTTGCCGACGTTGCGCACGGCGAGTTCGACCACGCAGAACTGACCGACCGCGAGCTGGTTGACCAGGGGGTCACCGACCCGCCCGACACCGCACTCGACCTCGCGTACGAGGAATTCGAGGTCGCCGTCGCGGCCCGGCTGGTTCAACCCGACAATCCGCTGGCCCCGGCTCTCCACCTCGGCGTAGAGGTTGCCGCCCCAGGTCAACGCCGTACCGACGACGCCGGCGCAGCAGCAGAGGACCAGGGCCACGCTCACCCCGAGCAGCAGCCAGAGCCGACGGCGCCGCTCCGGCGGCGGCTGTACGTACCCCGGTGGCTCGTCCAGCCAGGGCGCGTGGTCCGGCCAGTACGCCCCCGGCGGGTCGGGGTACGGCTCGTCGGCGTACTGCTGCTGCTCCCCGTACTCCTGCTCGGGGTACGGGTCCTGCCCGGGGTGGGGCTGCTCGGCGTACGGCGAGGTCTGGTCCGGGTGGGGCGGCGGGGCGAAGTCTCCACCGATGGGTGGGGCGACCACCGGGGTGTCCGGGGTGGACCAGTCCGGGGGACGGGCGGGCGGCTCGGGTGGCGGTGGCCCGGTCACCGGGGACGGGGGAGTCGGGTCGTCCACGAAGGGGCCGCCCTCGGGATCCGGGGTCGGCTCGCTGGTGGGCGGGTCCGGATCCACCGACCAGGTCCAGGGCTGGGCGTGCGGGCCCGACTCCTCCGGCGGCTCGGACGCGGGGGTCGGCTCGGACGACTGCGGCTGTGGTGACCCGGACCGGGAGGGCGGGGAGCCGTGCGGGTCCGGGGTGGGTTCGGGACGGGGTTCGGGCGTGCCGTTATCCGGAGGGTCGGGCGTGGGCATCGCGGTCCCCCGATCACGCGGAACACTTTGCCTGATTCTAGGCTTTAGTGCCGCTTTGCCCGTTCGAGATCGTGGTTTCTGGTGGCGGTGTACGGACCAGCCCCTGCGGCATGATGATCGAATGGACCTGGTGACGCTGCACGATGTCCGGGCCGCCGCGGAACGGATCGCCGGCCGGGTCGTCCGTACCCCGCTGCTGCCCGCCGGTTGGGACCCGGAGCTCTGGCTCAAACCGGAGAGCCTCCAGCCGGTCGGCTCGTTCAAGCTGCGCGGCGCGACCAACGCGGTCGCCCGGCTGACCGAGGCCCAGCGGGCCAGTGGCGTGGTCACCCACTCCTCCGGCAACCACGGCCAGGCGCTGGCGTACGCGGCTCGGGCTGCCGGGGTGCCGTGCACGGTGGTGACCCCCGAGGGGGCGCCGGCCGTCAAGATCGAGCAGGTTCGCGCGCTCGGCGCCGAGGTGCTGCTCGTACCGCCGGCCGACCGGCTCGTCACCGCCGAGCGGATCGTCGCCGAGCGGGGGCGGACGCTCATCCCGCCGTACGACCACCGCGACGTCATCGCCGGCCAGGGGACCATCGGGCTGGAGATCGTCGAGGACCTGCCCGAGGTCGACGTGGTGCTGGTCCCGGTCGGCGGGGGCGGACTCTCCTCCGGCGTCGCCACCGCGATCAAGGCACTCTCCCCGTCGACCAGGGTCTACGGGGTCGAGCCCGCGTACGCGGCCGACGCGCAGGAGTCGCTGGCCACCGGGGAGCTTGTCGTCTGGGACCTGGCCCGAACCCATCGGACCAGCGCGGACGGGCTGCGTACCAACCTCGCCGAGCTGACCCTGGCCCACCTGAGGGAACACCTCGACGGGATCGTGACCGTCACCGAGGACGAGATCGCCGCCGCCACCTCCCGCCTGGTACGGGGAGCCCGGCTGGTGGTCGAGCCGAGTGGCGCGGTGACCACCGCCGCCCGGCTGTTCCGTCCGGCCGAGTTGCCGCCCGGCCGGACGGTGGCGGTGATCAGCGGCGGGAACGTCGATCCGGCCGTGCTGGCCGCCGCGGTGCTCGCCTGAGCGGATCCCCCCGCTCAGGCGAACACCGGCGCCGGGTCAGGTACGACCCGGAGGCGTGCTCAGCCGCGACGCCACTTCTGGTTCGCCCCGCCGAGGCAGGTCCAGAGCTGGAGCTTGGCGCCGTTCGCGGTGCTCCAGTCGCGTACGTCGACGCACTTGTTCGCCTGCGGGTTGACCAGGTCACCGGCGCCGCTCAGGACGAACTGCTGGGCCGGGTTGCCGCTGCACGTGGCGAGTTGGATGTTCGCGCCGTTGGTCACCGATCCCCAGGCCACGTCCATGCACTTGCCCAGCGCCCGGACGGTGCCGTCGCCGGGGAAGCTCCACCGCTGGGCGTCGGTGCCGTTGCAGTCCCACAGCTGCAACAGCGCGCCGTCGGTGGGCGTACCGCCGGGCACGTCGACGCACTTGTTGCCGTACCCGATCAGTTGCCCGCCGGTGGCGGGCGGCGGGGTGCCACCGGAGTTCCAGGCGTAGACCCGGACGTAGTCGATCAGCATCTGCTGGGGGAGCACGGTGCTGCCGTCGGGGTAGCCGGGCCAGTACCCGCCGACCGCCACGTTCATGATCATGAAGAACGGGTGGTTGTAGACCCACGGGTTGCCGCGCAGGTCGGCCGCAGTCTTGCGGGCGTACTGGATGCCGTCGACGTACCAGGTGACCGAGTCCGGGGCCCAGTCCACGGTGAAGGTGTGGAAGGCGTCCGCGAACGCCTGCCCGCCGGGGAGGCTGTACGCGCTGCTGATCGCGCTGCCGCCGGAGTAGCCGGGGCCGTGCAGGGTGCCGTAGACCGTGTTCGGCTCCCGACCGATGTTCTCCATGATGTCGATCTCGCCGTTGCCCGGCCAGCCCTGCGAGCCGGTGCCGAGCATCCAGAACGCCGGCCAGATGCCCTGCCCGCGCGGGATCTTCAGGCGGGCCTCGTAGCGGCCGTACGTCTGGGTGAACCGGTCCGCGGTCAGCAACCGGGCCGAGGTGTACTGGCAGGTGCCGTAGTGGCACTGGTAGTTCGCCGGGTTCTCCCGGCGGGCGGTGATCACCATGTTGCCGTTGCCGTCGTGCGCGGCGTTGCGGGTGGAGTTGGTGTAGTACTGCTGCTCGTTGTTGCCCCAGCCGCTGCCACCGATGTCGAACTTCCACTTGCCGCCGTCAGGGCTGGTGCCCGCGGCTCCGTTGAACTCGTCGCTCCAGGTGAGTGCGCCCGGGGCCGCCTGGGCGACGCCGGACGCTGGAGCCGTCAGCAGGGTGGCCAGGCTTGCCCCCAACAGGGCGAGAGCCAGGGCGGTCCGTCGTATACGCATGGAAATACTTCTATAACATCTGTTGGCTTTCTGGCAAGGTTGTTAACTAATAACTAAGTCAATTCCGACAAGACTGGTGGAGAGCCGCGACAGCCGCGACTCTCCACCAGTGCGTACCGATCAGGCGCGCTCCCGCGCCTCGTGTTGTGACGGGCCAGGCCTCAGGCCCCCAGTCCGAACCGGTCGAGCGTCCACGCGTTGACGAACGCCTCCTCGCGCCACGAGTCGTAGCGCCCGCTCGGCCCACCGTGCCCGGCGCCCATCTCCGTCTTCAACAGGTACGACCCGCCCGGCGCCACCGCCCGCAGCCGGGCGATCCACTTCGCCGGCTCGTGGTACAGCACCCGGGTGTCGTTGAGGCTGGTCACCGCGAGGATCGCCGGGTAGTCCACCGCCGCCACGTTCTCGTACGGCGTGTACGACTTCATGTACGCGTACACCTCGGGGTCGTCCAGCGGGTTGCCCCACTCCTCCCACTCGGTCACGGTCAGCGGCAACGACGGGTCCAGGATCGAGTTGAGCGCGTCCACGAACGGCACCTGCGCGACGATCCCGGCGAACGCGTCCGGGGCCAGGTTCGCCACCGCCCCCATCAGTAGCCCACCGGCCGAGCCACCCCGCGCCACCAGCTTGTCGGTCGACGTCCAGTCGGACTTGACCAGGTGCCGGGCGACCGCCACGAAGTCGGTGAAGGTGTTCTTCTTCGCCAGCATCTTGCCCTCTTCGTACCAGTGCCGGCCCAGTTCACCGCCACCCCGTACGTGGGCCACCGCGAAGATCACACCCCGGTCCAGCAGGGACAGTCGGGGGATGGAGAACCACGGGTCCATGCTCGCCTCGTACGACCCGTAGCCGTAGAGCACGCACGGTGCCGAGCCGTCGCGGGGCGTACCGGCGCGGGCGACCAGCGACACCGGGACCCGGGTGCCGTCGTCGGCCAGCGCCCACACCCGGTGCTGCTCGTACGCGGCCGGGTCGAAGTCGCCCAGCACCGGCTTGCGCTTGCGCAGCACCATCGCCCGGGTCACCAGGTTGTAGTCGTAGACCGAGTCCGGGGTGACCAGGGAGGTGTAACGCAGCCGTACGGTGTCGGTCTGGTACTCCGGGTTGCCGTCCAGCCCGACGCTGTAGATCGGCTCGGGAAAGTCGATGTCGTACGAGTCGGTGCTCCCGGCGGTGACCACCCGCAGCCCGGTCAGACCCTCGTAACGCAGGGACACGACCAGGTGGTTCGCGAACGCGTCCACCGACTCGAGTCGGGTGCCCGGCTGGTGGTCGATCATCGGCACCCAGTCGCCGGGGCTGTCCGCCGACGTGTACGCCAGCGCGAAGTCCTCGGCACCGTCGTTGTGCAGGATCAGGAACCGGTGCCCGTGGTGCTCGATCGAGTACTCGATGCCCTGCCGGCGGGGTGCGATGACCGCCGGCTCGCCGGTCGGGTTGCTGGCCGGGATGACCCGTACCTCGCTGGTGACCTTGCTGTGCGAGTCGATGACGATGAACTTCTCCGACCGGGTCAGCTCCACCCCGACCCAGAACCGCTCGTCGTCCTCCTGGTAGACGACAACGTCGTCGGCCGCCGCCGCGCCGACGGTGTGCCGCCACACCTGGTTCGGCCGCCACGCCTCGTCCACGGTCAGGTAGAACAGCGTGGACCCGTCGCCGGACCAGGCGGAACCGTAGAACGTGTCCGGCACCTCGTCGGCGAGCACCTCACCGGTCTGGAGGTCCTTGACCCGCAGCGTGAACCGCTCGTCCCCGGCGAAGTCCGTCGAGTACGCCAGCCACCGCCCGTCCGGGCTGACGTCGAAGGTGCCGAGGGCGAAGAAGTCCTGGCCCTGCGCGAGCGCGTTTCCGTCGAGCAGGATCTCCTCGCCGTCCAGCGGGGCGCCGTCGCCGGTCGCCGGAGGCTCGGTCTCCCCGTCGGCGACCGGGCGGCGGCACTGGATGCCGTACTGCTGGCCCTCGACCGTGCGGGTGTAGTACCAGTAGCCGCCCTTGCGGGCCGGCACCGACAGGTCCGTCTCCTGGGTGCGGTCCTTCGTCTCGCCGAAGAGCGTCTCCCGCAGCGCGGCCAGTGGTGCGGTGACCGCGTCGGTGTGGTCGTTCTCGGCGGTCAGGTAGGCGATCGTCGCCGGGTCCTCCTTGTTCGCAAGCCACGCGTACTCGTCGATGACGGTGTCGTCGTGGTGGGTGCGCTCGGTGGGGATCCGGTTGGCGACGGGGGCGGCAACGGGCGTCTCAGTGCTCACCCCGGCCACGTTACCGCCCATGCCCCCGCCCCCGCCCCCCGCCGGTCCGGCGCCGACCGTTGGCAATCGTTCGAACATGTGTACGATAAACCTCGTGGGGACATCGACAGCGGTGGAGCGGACAACTGGTGGGGGGATCGGTCAGCGTCTGGCCGAGATCTGTGGAGAGCGTTTCGCCCGACCGGCCGGAATGGCCGACGGGGTGGCCGGAGCACCGGCCGCCTGGGTGGCCGCACCGGGCACCGCCGAGGCGGTGGGTGCGGTGCTGCGGGCCGCCGCCGACCGGGCGCTGTCGGTGGTTCCGCGCGGCGCCGGCACCAAACTGGACTGGGGCGCACCACCCTCGCGAGTGGACATCGTCCTCGACACCGGTCGGCTGGCCGGGGTCTGGCACCACTCCGGTGAGGACATGGTCGCCGAGGTGGGCGCCGGCACACCGGTCCGGGCGGTGCAGGCCGCGCTGGCCCGTACCGGGATGCGGCTGCCGATCGACGCGCCCTCGGCCGAGGCGACCATCGGCGGGGTGGTGGCCGCCGACGAGACCGGTCCGATGCGGCACCGGCACGGCTCGCCGGGCGACCGGCTGTTCGGGGTCAGCTACGTCGACGCGTCCGGGGTCCTGCACCACGCGGGCGGCTGGGCGGCCGGCGAGACCGCCGGACACGACCTCGCGAGGCTGCTCTGCGGATCCAACGGGGCGCTCGGGGTGCTGGTCTCGGCGACCCTGCGGGTGCAGCCGGTGCCGGCCAGCCGGATCTGGGTGACCCGCCCGGTCCAGTCCCCACTGGAGATGTACAACCTGGTCCGGCTCATCCACGGATCCTGGCTGAGCCCGGCGGCGATCGAGATCGACCTGCCGAAGGAAGGGTTCTCGGCCGCCGGCCACCGGGCCGGTCCGCCGGAGGCCGGCAGTCTCGCCGTGCTGCTGGAGGGCGGGCAGGCAGACGTCGGGGGCAGGGTGGCCCGGCTGGTCGAGCTGCTGGAGGGCGACAGCCGGGTGCACACCACCGCGCCGTCCTGGTGGGGCCGCTACCCGTTCACCGCCGACGACGTCGCGCTCCGCATCGACGTACCCGCCGCCGACCTGCACGCCGCCGTCTATGCGCTGCGTGACGCCGCCGGGACGCCGGTTCCGGTGCGCGGCTCGGCCGGACTCGGCGTGGTCTACGCGGCACTGCCGGGCTACGTCGCGCCCGAGCAGATCGCCTCGATCCTCGGGGTGGTGCGGCGGGTGCTGCTCGCCCGCAACGGGCGGTGTGTGGTGCTGTCCGCCCCGCCCCGGATCCGCCGGGAGATCGACTTCTGGGGCCAGCTCCCCACCCTGCCGCTGCTCCGCCGGGTCAAGGAGCGGTTCGACCCGGACCACCGGCTCGCCCCCGGCCGGTACACCGGCGGCATCTGACCCCACTGCCGGCACCCGAGCCGCTGACGCCCGGCACCGCGCCACCAGCAGGGTGCCGGGCGTCAGCTTTCCCGTACTCCTACTGCTGCGGGTAGCGGACGTCCCGGTAGAAGCCGCTCTGCACCCAGTTCGGGTAGCTCGGCGCCGGCTTGCTGATCTCGTCGAGTTCGGCCAGGTCCTGCTCCGTCAGCGTCAGTTCGATGGCGCCGAGGTTGTCCGTGAGCTGGTGCGGCTTGCGGGCACCGACGGTGACGCTGGTGACCCCCGGCTTGGCCAGCACCCAGGCGAGCGAGACCTGGGCGATGCTGGCGTCGTACCGCTGGGCGATGGTTCGGACCACGTCGAGGATGTCGTACCCGCGCGAGTGGTCGACCGGTGGGAAGTCGGGGAAACCCTCGCTTCCGCGCCGGCCGTTGGAGTCGCTGGCGTCACGGTTGAACTTGCCGGTCAGGAAGCCGGCTGCCAGCGGTGCCCAGACGAACAGGCCGACACCCTCGTCGAGCACCATCGGAATGATGTCCCGCTCGGCGTCCCGGCCGACCAGGGAGTAGTAGCTCTGCAGGGCGGCGAAGCCGTTCAGGTTGAGTCGACCGGAGACGCCCAGCGCCTTGCTGACCTGCCAGGCCGAGAGGTTGGCTGCGGCGATGTACCGGATTTTGCCCTGGTGTACCGCGTCGTCGAGGGTGCGCAGCGTCTCCTCGAACGGCGTCAGGTGATCGAAGTTGTGCATCATGTAGACGTCGATGTAGTCGGTCCGGAGCCGGCGCAGGCTCTGCTCCAGGTTCCGCATCAGGTGCAGCCGGGTCTGGCCCACGTCGTTCGGCCCCGGCCCGGTACGGGCGTGCGCCTTCGTGGTCAGGATGACGTCCTCGCGGCGGCCCCTGAGAATGGTGCCGAGCTGTTCCTCGCTCTCGCCGTCGCCGTACCCGTCGGCGGTGTCGATCAGGTTGACCCCGCCGTCGAGGGCGGTGCCGACGATCCGTTCCGAGTCCGCCACCCCGAGTCCGCCGACCATGTCCCAGATCGGACCGGAGCCGCCGAAGGTCATCGCGCCGAGGGAGATCTCCGAGACGTACAGGCCGGTACGGCCCATCAGGCGGTATTTCACCACAGCTCCCAGAAGGTCGTCGGTCGAGTCGGCCGGGCTCCGCCCCCTCACTCTGCTACCCGTGGTCGCCGGACAGGGGCGAAAGCGCTCAAGCCGTACGGAAGGCGCTACGGCTGGCGCCGGAACGCCCCGTACCACCAGAGCTTGGCCAACTCCGCGCCGAAGGCGTCGTCGCCGGTGCTGTCGTCGGTTGTCGCCACATGGTCGGCGATGGCCCGCTCGCCGCCGATCACGATGATCCGGTTCACCGTCGGCACGTCCAGGTCGGCCGGGGTGCGACCCGCCTGCTGCTCCTCGGCCAGGATCCGCCCACCGAATTCGAGGAACCGGTTCGACCCGGCCGCCCAGAACTCCCGCACAGTGGTGTCGTACGCGGCGACCTCGTTGATCGCGGTGAGCACCACGGCGTACTCCCGGTAGAGCGTGGTGATCCGCTGGAAGATGTCGATCAGGCCATCCAGCCCGTCGGTGATCTGCCACGTGCTCACGATGTCGTAGCCGGTGGTACGCATGGTGCCGGCGAGCCGCATGAGCAGTGCGCTCTTGTCCCGGAAGTGGGTGTAGAAGGTCGACCGGGCCACCCCCGCCTCGGCGGCGATCCGCTGCACACCGAGTTCGGTGAAGCTCACCCCTTCGGTCAGCAGACGCACGGTCGCGGCCACGATCTCGGCCTCGACCGAGGCCCGACGATCGGGGTCCACTGAGCGTCGGGTGATCGATGGCATGGCCGCCAGTCTAGATCGGCCGACTTCCCCCCGACCCGCGCCGACCCGCCAGGCCGTACACCGCCTCCCGCAGCGCGGATCCGGCTCGGCGACTCAGACCGGCTCCCGCAGAGCGGATCCGGCTCGGTGGCTCAGACCGGGAGGGCGTCGTTGCGCAGGACGAGGATGGCGATGTCGTCGCGTGGGGTCTCGCCGGAGAATCCGATCGCGGTCGAGCGCAGCCGGGCCGCGACCACGTCCGCCGAGTAGCCGGCGAGTGGTCCGGCGGCGTCCCGGAGCCGGTCGAGTCCGAACAGCTCCCGACCGCGCCGCCGCTCGGTGACGCCGTCGGTGTAGAAGATCAGCGAGTCGCCCGGACCCATCGGCACACTGGCCGAGGGCGTGGCGATCGAGTCGAGCAGGCCGAGCGCGGTGCCGCCGGTCCCGACGAACGAGGCCCGGCCGTTTCCGCGTACGAGGACCGGACGATCGTGGCCGGCCAGGTGCAGCTCGACCGTGAGCTGCCCGTCCTGGCGTTGGCCGACGGCGGCCAGGGCGAGCGTGCAGTAGCGCCCGCCGCCGCGCTCGACCAGGGTCTCGTTGAGCCGGTCGAGTGCCTCGGGCAGCGGCTTGCCGTCACCGACCAGCACCCGGATCACGTCCCGGACCAGTCCGGTGACCGCGGCGGCCTGTACGCCCTTGCCGGAAACGTCCCCGACCACCACCAGCCACCGCCCGTCCGGCAGCGGTACCACGTCGTAGAAGTCGCCGCCCACGTCCGCGTCGTCACCGGTCGGTACGTACTCGGCGGCGAAGCCGATGCCGTCGACGACCGGCAGCACCGGTGGCAGCAGCGACTGTTGCAGGGTGTGCGCGATCCGCCGCCGTTCGGCGTGGATCCGCGCGTTCTCGATCGCCAGTGCGGCCCGCCGGGCCACGTCCTCCAGCACCGCGACCTCGTCCGGGTCGTGCCGGTGCCGCAGGTGGCGTCCGACGGCGAGGGTGCCGAGACGCTGACCCCGGGCGACCAGGGGGACCGCGAAGCCGTCCATCGGGCCCCCGATCGGCACCTGGGAACCGCTCCGGGACGCCTCCCGCAGCCGGGCCTGCACCGAGTCCGGGCCGTCCTCGCTGAGGACCTTGTGCAGTTCCGGCAGGACCGCCTCGTCGGCGTGGCTGGCCGCGGCGAGCTTGAGCCGACCCCACTCGTCGGCGGTGTGCACCGCGCACCACTGGCCGAGCCGGGGCACCACGAGCTGCGGGATCAGCGCCATGGTCAGGTCGACGTCGAGGGACTGGGCGAGCAGTTCGCTCGCCTCGGCGAGGAAGGTCAGCCAGGTCTGCCGGCGTACGTCGGCCCGGCGGAGCCGGTCGTTCTCCAGGTGCAGGGAGAGTCGTTCGGCCATCAGCGCGGCGAGCGGCTGGGCATATCCCGAGGGCGCGGCGTCGAGTTCCAGTTCCCCGGCGTACGGGCGGTGCACGGCGAGCGGCACCCGGAGCAGGTCGTCGCCGGGGCGGGGATGCCGGCCGTAACGGGCGAGCACCTGTGACCCGTTGCCGTCGCCCCGGTCCAGTCGTACGGTGCCGCCGGCCGCGCCGACCATCTCGCCGACCCGGGCCAGCAGGTTGGCGGCGAAGTCCGGCAGCGGGTCGTCCGTGTACGGGTCGGGCACGGTGTGCATCAGGGCGGTGAGGGCGCCGGCGCTCGGTGCGGGACCGGTGGGCGTGCCGCCGACCAGTGTCGAGCCGGGGCGGCCGGTGGCGGGCTCGGGTGCGCTTTTGCGGTCGAGCCGGAACCAGACGCCCTTGCCGGTGGGGAGGTGGGTGGTGCCCCAGCGGCTGGCGAAGTGGTCGACCAGGAGCAGTCCCCGGCCTCGTTCCGATACCTCGGAAATGTCTGTCAGGTCGTTTTTAGGGCGCGCGGTCACCTTTTCCAGCGGACCGACGGCGAAGTCCGAGACCGTGACGGTCAGTCCGCTCTCGTCCGCTACGACCTCTATGTCCAGCTCTGTGCCGGCGTGTTCCACCGCGTTCGTGGACAGCTCGGTGGTGAGCAGAAGCGCCTCGTTGAGCAGTTCGTCCAGTTGTGCCTCGGCGAGCACCGACCGCACGATCGCCCGTGCGGCAGCCGGCGTACGGCGGTCGGCTGGTAGCCGTACCCGCCGGACACGTTCGTCCGCACCGTCGCTGAACGGCCCCCCGATTTCCGCTGACACCGTTTCATCCTCCACCGCGCGGCTGCCGGTGCCAAGCCTGCCGGCACGCCGCCCCAGCTCAGCATGGACTGGTATCGGCGGGATCGGAGCACAATGATGGGGGTGCCGCCGCCGCCAACAGGGGCCCGGCCAGGCACGGTCCACCTCCCCCAGTTGAGCGAGGAAGAATGACCACGGCGAAACAGTTGTCCGCCGCGGACCCGTCGACCACCGACGACGCGGTCCTGCTCGGCGAGCTCGCCGAGGCGCTGCGGCGGGTCCGTCGCGGCGATCTCAAGGTACGGCTACCGCGCCGCGCGGGAGTCGGAGGCGAGGTCGCGGACGCCTTCAACGAGGTGGTCTCCCTGCAGGAGCGGCAGAACCTGGGCCTGCGGCGGGTGAGCCGGATCGTCGGCCGGGACGGGCAGCTCACCGAGCGGCTCGACGAGGAGGGCTTCGACGGCGCCTGGGCCGACGGTCAGCGGGCGGTCAACTCCCTGATCGACGACCTGACCAACCCGACCACCGAGATCGCCCGGGTCATCGTGGCGGTCGCCGACGGTGATCTCTCCCAGCACATGGCGCTGGAGATGGACGGCCGCCCGCTGCGCGGTGAGTTCCTCCGGATCGGCCGCACGGTCAACACGATGGTGGACCAGCTCTCGTCCTTCTCCAACGAGGTGACCCGGGTCGCCCGCGAGGTGGGCACCGAGGGTGAACTGGGCGGCCAGGCGGACGTACGCGGGGTCGCCGGCACCTGGAAGGACCTGACCGAGTCGGTCAACACGATGGCGTCGAACCTGACGTACCAGGTGCGATCGATCTCACAGGTGGCCACGGCGGTGGCCCGGGGCGACCTGTCGCAGAAGATCACCGTGTCGGCCAAGGGTGAGGTTGCCGAGCTGGCGCACACCTTCAACTCGCTCACCGACACCCTGCGCCTCTTCGCCGAGCAGGTGACCCGGGTGGCCCGCGAGGTGGGTACGGAGGGCAAGCTCGGCGGCCAGGCCGAGGTGCCGAACGTCGCCGGGACCTGGAAGGACCTGACCGACAGCGTCAACTCGATGGCGTCGAACCTGACCTCCCAGGTGCGGAACATCGCCCAGGTGTCGACGGCGGTGGCCCGGGGCGACCTGAGCCAGAAGATCACCGTGGCGGCGCAGGGCGAGATCCTCGAACTCAAGGACACCGTCAACACGATGGTGGACCAGTTGTCGTCGTTCGCCGACGAGGTGACCCGCGTTGCCCGCGAGGTCGGCATCGAGGGCAAGCTCGGCGGCCAGGCCCAGGTACGCGGTGTCTCCGGCACCTGGCGGGACCTGACCGAGAACGTGAACCAGCTAGCCGGGAACCTGACCTCCCAGGTGCGGAACATCTCCCAGGTCTCCACCGCGGTCGCGAAGGGCGACCTGTCGCAGAAGATCACCGTGGACGCCCGGGGCGAGATCCTGGAGTTGAAGTCCACGGTGAACACGATGGTGGACCAGCTCTCCTCGTTCGCCGACGAGGTCACGCGGGTGGCCCGCGAGGTCGGTACGGAGGGCAAGCTCGGCGGCCAGGCCCAGGTGAAGGGCGTATCCGGCACCTGGCGGGACCTGACCGACAACGTGAACTCGATGGCGTCGAACCTGACGTCGCAGGTACGGAACATCGCCTCGGTCACCACCGCGGTGGCTCGGGGCGACCTCGGTCAGAAGATCACCGTGGACGCTCGGGGCGAGATCCTGGAGTTGAAGTCCACGGTCAACACGATGGTGGACCAGTTGTCGTCGTTCGCCGACGAGGTGACCCGAGTCGCCCGCGAGGTGGGCACCGAGGGCAAGCTCGGCGGCCAGGCCCAGGTACGCGGCGTCGCCGGCACCTGGCGGGACCTGACCGACAACGTGAACTCGATGGCGTCGAACCTGACCTCCCAGGTGCGGAACATCGCCCAGGTCTCCACCGCCGTGGCGCGCGGTGACCTGTCGCAGAAGATCACCGTCGACGCCCAGGGCGAGATCCTGGAGTTGAAGTCCACGGTCAACACGATGGTCGACCAGCTCTCGTCCTTCGCCGACGAGGTGACTCGCGTTGCCCGCGAGGTCGGTACGGAGGGCAAGCTCGGCGGTCAGGCCGAGGTGAAGGGCGTATCCGGCACCTGGCGGGACCTGACCGACAACGTGAACTCGATGGCGTCGAACCTGACCTCCCAGGTGCGGAACATCGCCTCGGTGACCACGGCGGTGGCGCGCGGTGACCTGCGTCAGAAGATCACCGTGGACGCGCAGGGCGAGATCCTGGAGCTGAAGAACACCATCAACATCATGGTGGACCAGTTGTCCTCGTTCGCCGACGAGGTGACCCGGGTCGGCCGCGAGGTGGGCATCGAGGGCAAGCTCGGCGGCCAGGCGCAGGTGAAGGGGGTCTCCGGCACCTGGCGGGACCTGACCGAGAACGTGAACCAGCTCGCCTCCACCCTCACCACCCAGTTGCGGGCGATCGCCCAGGTGTCGACCTCGGTGACGCGGGGCGACCTGACCCAGCGGATCACGGTCGAGGCGCAGGGCGAGGTCGCCGAGCTGAAGGACAACATCAACCAGATGATCGTCACCCTCCGGGAGACGACCAAGAAGAACGCCGAGCAGGGTTGGCTCGACTCCAACCTGGCCCGGATCGGTGGTCTGCTCCAGGGTCAGCGCGACCTCGGCGAGGTCTGCCGGATGATCATGACCGAGGTGACCCCGCTGGTCGACGCGCAACTCGGCGCGTTCTTCCTGGCCGACACCGAAGAGGCGTCGATGCGGCTGCGGCTGACCGCCTCGTACGGCTACGTCGCCCGGCACCACAACGTCACCTTCGGACCCGGTGAGGGGCTGGTCGGCCAGGCCGCGCTCTCCCGGCGCACGATCAGGGTGAACGTCCCCGACGGCAAGCTGACCGTACGGTCCGGGCTGGCGGCGACACCCCCGGCCGACCTGGTGGTGCTGCCGGTGCTGTTCGAGGGCGAGATGCTCGGCGTGATCGAGTTCGCCAGCGTCGCCGCCTTCTCCGAGCTGCACATCACCTTCCTGGAACGGCTGGTCCTGACCATCGGCATCGCGGTCAACACCATCCAGGCCAACCGGCGTACGGAGGAACTGCTGGCGCAGTCCCAGCGGCTCGCCCACGAGTTGCAGGAACAGTCGGCCGAACTTCAGCGCACCAACGCCGAGCTGGAGGACAAGGCGCAGCTCCTCTCCGAGCAGAAGGGCAACATCGAGACCAAGAACCGGGAGATCGAGATGGCCCGGATTGGTCTGGAGGAGAAGGCGCAGCAGCTCAGCCGGGCGTCGGCGTACAAGTCGGAGTTCCTGGCGAACATGAGCCACGAGCTGCGTACGCCGCTCAACTCGCTGCTGCTGCTGGCCCGGCTGCTCGCGGACAACTCGGAGCAGAACCTGACCGAGAAGCAGACCGAGTTCGCCCGGACCATCCACAGCGCCGGTTCGGACCTGCTGCGGCTGATCGACGACATCCTCGACCTGTCCAAGATCGAGGCCGGTCGGATGGACGTCGAGCCGACCGAGGTGCAGTTCGCCGAGGTCCGGGGGTACGTCGAGCAGGCGTTCGCACCGCAGGCCGAGGAGAAGAGCCTGGACTTCCAGGTACGCGTCTCCCGCGACCTGCCCGAGGCGGTGATCACCGACGCCCAGCGACTCCAGCAGATCCTGCGCAACCTGCTCTCCAACGCGGTCAAGTTCACCGACAACGGTGCGGTCACGCTCCGGATCGCGCCCGCGCCCGAGGGCATGTACTTCGACGTACCTGCGCTGGCCACGGCACGGCAGGTGGTCGCGTTCACGGTCATCGACACCGGCATCGGCATCTCCGACGACAAGCTGTCGCTGATCTTCGAGGCGTTCCAGCAGGCCGACGGCACCACCAGTCGGCGCTACGGCGGCACCGGGCTGGGGCTCTCGATCAGCCGCGACCTGGCCCGCCTGATCGGTGGCACGATCACGGTGGCCTCGGCGCCCGGCCAGGGTTCGACCTTCACCCTGTTCGTGCCGGACGTGCTGGCGCCGGACGCGGTGGTCGCACCGATGCCGCTGCCGACGATGCCGGTCCGCAACGAGATGCCGCCGCTGCTGCGCTCGACCGAGTTGGAGCGGGTGAGCGCACCGGTCACCCGGCAGCTCGACGGCGCCACCGTACTGATCATCGACGACGACGTACGCAACGTCTTCGCGTTGACCAGCGCGTTGGAGCTGCACGGCATGACCGTGCTCTACTCGGACAACGGGGTGGACGGCGTACGGCTGCTCGCCGAGCATCCGGAGGTCGACATCGTGCTGATGGACGCGATGATGCCCGACCAGGACGGTTACGAGACCACCCGGGCGATCCGGCGCAACCACCGGTTCGCCGACCTCCCGGTGGTCTTCCTGACCGCGAAGGCGATGCCCGGCGACCGGGAGTCGGCGCTCGGGGCCGGGGCCAGCGACTACATCACCAAGCCGGTCGACCTGGATGAGCTGATCGAGCTGATGGCCTCCTGGGTCAACGGCAGCGGACGGGAGATGACCGAGTGAGCGCGTACGGCGGCAACGTGGTGGTCCGATGAGCGAGGTGGCGAAGGCGCTCCTGGTCGACGACCGGCGGGAGAACCTGCTGGCCCTGGAGGCGATCCTGCAGGGCCTGCCGGTGCACTCGGTGGCGGTGGAGAGCGGTGAGGCGGCGCTCAAGCAGTTGCTGGTGGACGACTTCGCGGTGATCCTGCTCGACGCCCAGATGCCGGACATGGACGGGTTCGAGACCGCGAGCCACATCAAGCGGCGGGAGCGGACCCGGCACGTACCGATCATCTTCCTGACCGCCGCGGACCGGGACGCCCAGCTCGCACTCCGCGGTTACGCGGTCGGCGCGGTCGACTACCTGACCAAACCGTTCGACCCGTGGGTCCTGAGGGCCAAGGTGTCGGTCTTCGTGGACCTCTGGACCAAGAACCGGCAGCTCGTCGCCCAGGCCGAGGTGGTACGCGAGCGCAACGCCCAGTGGCGCAACCTCACCGACGCCGTGGACGAGGCCACCCGGCTGCTCCGCACCGACGACCCGACCGCCCAGGCCCGCGCCACCGAAATCCTCGAACAGGCCCGCTGGGGCACCACCTCCTGAAGGCTGCCCTCGGAACCGATGTTGGTCAGCGAGTCAGATCAGCCGACCACTGGCTAGGCTGCGCCCATGGCCGTCGACGTCGTGGATCAGGTTGCCGCCGCCGTCGCGTCCCGCGAGCCGGTCAACGGCATACGCATTATCGGCATCGACGGCCCGAGCGGCTCGGGAAAGAGCCACCTCGGCCGCGGCCTCTCCGAGGTGCTGAAGGCGCCGATCATCGAGATCGACGACTTCGTCTCGTGGGACAACTTCGCCGGTTGGTGGCCACGCTTCGACGCCCAGGTACTCACGCCGCTGCTTCGCGGTGAGAGTGCCCACTACCAGGCGAGAGACTGGACGGACTGGTACGGCAACAGCCTCGGCGAGTGGAAGACCCAGCCCTGGGCGCCCATCGTGATCTTCGAAGGGGTCACCTGCACCCGCCGCGAGACGATCGGCCGACTCGCCTACACGGTCTGGGTCGACGCGCCAGCGCCGCTGCGGCTCGCGCGCGGCCTCGCCCGCGACAGATCCTTCGCAGGCGCCGAACAGCTCTGGCAGAAGTGGATGACCGAAGAAGAACAGTTCTTCCACTCCGACGCCACCCAAGCCCGCGCCAACCTCATGATCAACACCGCCCACCCCACCCCCTCCTAGCCCCGCCCTTACCCCGCTCCCACCCCGCGCGTCGATCTTGCAGTTGTGGTCGTTCGCGAAACCTCCAAAACGGGGCAAGCTGGGCGCCACAACTGCAAGATCGACGCGTTCGCCGGCGAGGCTCAGGATCTGCGCTGGTCGAGTTCCGGACCTCCATGCGCCACCTCGTCGGTGCTCCTGTTCAGCCGTGACGTCCGTGGGGTCGGTTCGCCGGGTTGGTCGTGGCGGATTCGTGCCCCTCCGGGGGCAGCGGTTCGCCACAGCTCGCTGGCCGACTTCCGGTTGGATGGGAGGTATGGGGGTCACCAGGGACGGGCGGAACTGGCGGATCGGCACGGCTGACGACGTGGCCTGGCTCGTCGGCCAGACCACGGAGGATCTCACGATCACCACGGCGATCCCGCCGGTGTTCGAGGCGTACGCCACTTTCTACCCGCCCGAGGGTGTCGGTTACCCGGCCCACGAACGCGCGGTGGTCGACGTGCTTGTCAAGCACACCCCCGAGCAGCCCTGGTGGCTGGGCTACCTCGAAACGGGGCCGCACGACATCGTCTTCCCGGATGCCCCGAAGGTGTTCCTCTACTGGAACTGGCCGTACGTGCTGGTCGAGGCCGGTCCCGAACAGGCTCTCACCTGGCGGACCGGTCACATGCGCGGTGACGGACCGCTGCCCGATCTGTTCTTCCCCGCCGACCGATCCTGGCTCGTCTCCGCCCTCTGGGACGACGCCTGGACCGACGTCGGCGGCAGCGCCGCGCTGATCACCGCACTGCGCCACAATCCGCTGGTCAACGCCCGCCCGGTCGGACCCGACGAGGACGCCCTACCGCCGGGACTGGTACGCGAATGACCGGTGAGGGTTAGCTGTTGGCGGGTTCGTTGCGGATCATCAGGGCCGAGCGGAGGCCGGTGATGTCGAGGACCCGGAGCAGGAAGTCGCCCACGTTGGTCAGGACCAGGAGGGTCTGGGCGTGACTGGCCTTGCGGCTCAGTACGACCAGGGTGCCGAGGCCCTGCGAGTCACAGAAGGTGACTCCTGCGAGGTCAAGTACCAACCGGGGCGGGGCGTCGGATAGTGCCTCGTTCACGACGGCCGACAGTCGGCTGGCGGTGAGCATGTCAATTTCGCCGGCGAGGCTGAGAATCACCTCGTCGGCGGTCCGCTGGACCGCGATGGTCAGCTCGGCTCGCTCCACCGGATCAGCGTATCGCGATCTAGGTGACTCGGCCGGGTGAGGCGTACCGCCGCGCTGTCGGGCCCGCTCCGGACGGGCGAGCGGGACGTGAGCGGGGTTACCCCAGCAGGGGTGGTTACCCTGCTGTGCGGCAGCGCTGACAGAATGGCGGCACCGTGACCGATACGTACTCTGCCGGCACCGGCCCGTACCCGGCCGACGCCCCGGCTTCCGAGGCCCTGTTCAACCGCGCCCGCGCCATCGTGCCGGGCGGGGTCAACTCTCCCGTACGCGCGTTCCAGGCGGTCGGGGGCACCCCCCGCTTCATGGTCCGTGGCTCCGGTCCGTGGCTGTTCGACGCCGACGGCCGGCGTTACGTCGACCTGGTCTGCTCCTGGGGACCGTTGATCGCCGGGCACGCCCATCCCGAGGTGGTCGCCGCGGTCCAGGCCGCCGCCGCACTCGGCACCAGCTTCGGTACGCCCACGCCGGGCGAGGTCGACCTGGCCACCGAGATCGTCGCGCGTACGCCGGTGGAGCAGGTACGCCTGGTCAACTCGGGTACCGAGGCGACCATGACGGCGATCCGGCTGGCCCGTGGTTTCACCGGGCGCTCGAAGATCGTCAAGTTCGCCGGCTGCTACCACGGACACGTGGACGCGCTGCTTGCCGCGGCCGGCTCCGGCGTGGCCACCCTGGGACTGCCCGACTCGCCCGGTGTCACCGGCGCTGCAGCGAGCGAGACGATCGTGCTGCCGTACAACGACGTGGCCGCGGTCGAGGCCGCGTTCGCCGAGGAGGGTCAGCACATCGCCGCGATCATCACCGAGGCGGCGCCGGGCAACATGGGCGTGGTGGCTCCCCGGGAGGGTTTCAACGCCGCCCTGGCCAGCATCGCCCACGCGTACGGCGCCCTGCTGGTGGTGGACGAGGTGATGACCGGGTTCCGGGTGTCGGCGGGTGGCTGGGCCGGGCTCGAACCGGTCGACGCGGACCTGTTCACGTACGGCAAGGTGATGGGTGGCGGACTGCCGGCGGCGGCCTTCGGTGGCCGGGCCGAGATCATGTCGCGCCTCGCCCCGGCCGGGCCGGTCTACCAGGCCGGGACCCTCTCGGGTAACCCGCTCGCCTGCGCCGCCGGACTGGCCACGCTCCGGCTCGCCGACGACGCGCTCTACCAGCGGCTGGACACCAACGCCGCCACCGTGGGCAAGCTGGCGAGCGACGCGCTGGCCGCCGCCGGGGTCCCGCACAACCTGTCGTACGCGGGCAGCATGTTCTCGATCTTCTTCACCGACAACGACGTGGTCGACTACGAGTCCGCTCGTACCCAGGACGTGTCCGCGTTCCGGGCGTTCTTCCACGCGATGCTGGCCCACGGCGTCTACCTGCCGCCGAGCGCCTTCGAGTCGTGGTTCGTGTCGGCGGCGTTGGACGACGCCGCGTTGGAGCAGTACGCGGCAGCCCTGCCCGTGGCAGCGGCTGCGGCAGCGGCGGCCAGTCTCGGGGGGTAGGCAAGTGAGCAAGACGGTCGTCCACGTGCTGCGGCACGGGGAGGTATACAACCCCGACAAGATTCTTTACGGTCGGCTGCCCGGTTTCCGCCTGTCCGAGCTGGGTGTCCAGATGGCGAAGGCGGCGGCCCAGTCGCTCGCCGACCGCGACCTGGCGTACGTGGTGGCGAGCCCGCTCGAGCGCGCCCAGCAGACCGCGGAACCGTTCGCCGCCCAGTTCGGCCTGCCGGTGGCGGTCGACGACCGGCTGATCGAGAGCGCCAACTGGTTCGAGGGCAAGCGGGTGTCGCCCGGCGACGGCTCGTTCAGCGACCCGCGCAACTGGTGGGTGCTGCGGGACCCGGTGACCCCGTCCTGGGGCGAGGCGTACCGGGTGATCGCCGAGCGGATGTTCGCCGCCGTACACGCCGCCCGAGTGGCCGCCGAGGGACGCGAGGCGGTCTGCGTCTCGCACCAGCTCCCGATCTGGACCCTGCGCCGGTACGTCGAGCGCAAGCGCCTCTGGCACGACCCGCGCAAGCGCCAGTGCGGGCTCGCCAGCCTCACCTCGTTCCACTTCGAGGGCGCCAAGGTCGTCGGCATCGGTTACTCCGAGCCGGCCGCGCACCTGGTTGCCATGTCGCCGACCGCACGGACGGCCAAGGGGGCTTGACGACATGAGACTCCTGCCGCGGGTCTGGCTCGGTGTCGCGCTCGCCGCCGTCACGGTGGTGGCGCTGACCGGCTGCTCCGGCGGCGAGAACTGGGAGTCGAAGTGCTCGACCAACGCGGACAAGGCGATCGAGTGCAGCCCGGAGAACCGGGCCCCGGCCACCAGGATCAGCGGTGACCTGCTCGACGGCGGCCGGTACGACCTGACCCAGGACCGTGGCCAGGTGGTCGTGGTCAACTTCTGGGGTTCGTGGTGCGCGCCCTGCCGGGCCGAGGCGGACGACCTCGAAGGCACCTACCAGGCGACCGCCCAGCAGGGGGTCCGGTTCCTCGGCGTGAACGTCCAGGACGGCCGGGACAAGGCCAAGGCGTTCGAGCAGAGCCTCGGGGTGACGTACCCGAGCCTGTTCGATCCGGGTAACCGGGTGGCGCTCAACTTCGAGATCCCGCCGAACAGCACCCCGGCGACGATCGTGCTCGACCGGGAGGGCCGGATCGCGGCCGTCTTCCGCAAGCCGGTCCTGCGCTCGATGCTGGAACCGGTGGTGGCCCGGGTCGCCGCCGAAGCACCGGCGACCGGGGGTGCGCCGACCGGCTCACCGTCCCCGGCACCCGGCTCCGGCTCACCTTCCCCGGCTGCCGGCTCGTCGTCCCCGACCGGCTCATCGTCCCCGGTGGCCCGCTGATGGGCGACACCTTCGCCCGCCTCGCCGAGGACGGGCCGCTGCTGCTGGCATTCGCCGCCGCCGCCCTCGCCGGCCTGGTCAGCTTCCTGTCGCCGTGCATCCTCCCGCTGGTCCCCGGCTACCTGTCGTACGTCACCGGCCTGGCCGGCGCCGACCTCGGCGCCACCGGCGCCAGGCAGGGCACCGCGTCATCGGGTCCTGCCCCGGAAGGCGCCCTTCCCGACGGGGGCGGCGGGGTGGCGGTGGCGAGCCGGGAGACTCGCGCGGTCAAGGGTCGGGTCCTCGCCGGCACGATGCTGTTCATCGCCGGCTTCACCGTCGTGTACGTGCTCAGCGCCATCCTCGTCGCCAGTGTGGGCCGCGTCCTCCTCGCCCACCGTCGGCCGCTGGAGATCGGCGTGGGGGTGCTGATCATCCTGCTCGGCCTCGCCTACCTGGGACTGGTCCCCGGCCTGCAACGCGAGTTCCGGATCCAGCGGCTGCCGGCGGCCGGGCTGATCGGCGCCCCGGTCTTCGGTGCGGTGTTCGCCCTGTCCTGGCTGCCCTGCTCCGGGCCGACGCTCGGCGCGGTGCTCGGGATGGCCGCCGCCGGTGGGCAGACCGACCGGGCCGCGCTCCTGGCGGTGGCGTACTGCCTCGGGCTCGGGCTGCCGTTCGTGATCTTCGGGCTGGCCTTCCGTCGCCTGCTCGGGGTGTTCAAGGCGGTCCGGCGCAACAGCGCGTGGGTCACCAGGATCGGTGGGGCGCTGCTGATCGTGATCGGGCTCGCCCTGGTCACCGGCGGGTGGCTCAACTTCGTGATCTGGTTGCAGACGACGTTCGGCGTGGGTGAGGTCAGCATCTGATGTCCAGCGTCGAACAGCGGACCGACCCCGGTACGGACACCACCGGCAGCGGCCCACCGAAGGTACGCCGGCCGAACGCGGTGCTCGCGCTGCTGCGCAACTCGTGGCGGCAGCTCACCAGCATGCGTACGGCGCTGATCCTGCTCTTCCTGCTCGCCGTCGCCGCCATTCCCGGCTCGGTGCTCCCGCAGCGCAACATCAACCCGGAGAAGGTCAACGCCTACTTCGACCAGCACCCCGACCTCGCCCCGGTACTCGACCGGATCGGCGGCTTCGACGTCTTCGCCTCGATCTGGTTCTCCGCGATCTACCTGCTGCTGTTCACCTCGCTGGTGGGCTGCATCGCCCCGCGAATGCGCGACCACCTCCGTACGCTGCGCTCCGTACCGCCGGTGGGTCCGAAGCGGTTGGACCGGCTGCCGCAACACGCGGTCCTGGCCGACCCGGACGCGGCCGGGGCGCGGGGTGACGCGGACGCGGAGCTGTCGGCGATCGCGGCGATGCTCCGCAGGCGGCGCTGGCGGGTGGTGGTCCGGGGCAACACCGTCGCGGCCGAGAAGGGCTACCTCAAGGAGAGCGGCAACCTGCTCTTCCACATCTCGCTGCTGGCCATGCTCGTCGGGGTCGCGTTCGGTTCCTGGTACGGCTGGCACGGCAACCGGCTGCTCGTCGCCGGCAAGGACTCCTCCTTCTGCAGCACCCTCGACCAGTTCAGCGAGTCCGGTCTCGGGCCCCGGGTGCACGCCACCGACCTGCCCCGGTTCTGCCTGGAGCTGACCAACTTCAAGGCCCGGTTCCTGCCGTCCGGGCAACCGGAGTCGTTCAGCGCCTCGGTCCTGGTGGACCAGGACGGCGGCGCGCAGCGGGCGGCGGACTTCTCGGTCAACTCCCCGCTGCGGCTGGACGGGGCGAACGTCTACCTGCTCGGCCACGGTTACGCCCCGGTGATCCGCTACACCGACCGCAACGGCAGGTCGCAGACCCAGACGTTCCCGTTCCTGAGCAACGACGGCAACCTGACCAGCGAGGGCGTGGCCACGTTCCCGGACGTGAACCTCGACCCGTCGACCGGGCAGCGCGACCCGAAGGCCCAGGTCGCGTTCGAGGGCATCTACCTGCCGACCGCGCCCGACGAGGCGCCCTTCGTACGCTCGCAGTTCCCGGCCGAGCGCAACCCGGCCCTGATGCTGATCCCGTACCGGGGCAACCTGGGCATGGACGCCGGAATGCCGTCCTCGGTCTACAGCCTCAACCAGGAGCAGGTACGCGAGGGCAAGCTGACCCAGGTGGGGGAGGCGAAGCTGCTTCGCCCGAACGACAGGTGGACGCTCGACGACGGTACGACGGTCGAGTTCCTGGGCACCCAGCAGTACATAACGCTCAGCGTCCGGTACGCCCCGGCCTCGACGTTGATGCTGGTCAGCTCGGTGCTGCTGCTGATCGGGCTGATGTTCTCGCTGTTCGGGCGACGGCGCCGGGTCTGGTTCCGGGTCACTCCGGCCGCCCCGGAGGATGGGTCCACGACGGGCGGTAGTAGCTTGATCGAGGCCGGTGGGTTGCCGCGCACCGACTATGCCGGATTCGCCGACGAGTTCAACCAGCTCGTCGCCGCGGTGGAACGCGGTGCCGGGGGCCGAGAAGGGACCGAGTAAATGGCCGCACTCTCCGACCAGCTCCTGGTGTTCACGATCCTGGGATACCTGATCGCGATGATCAGCCACGCCGCGTCGTACGCCTTCAGTGGCAGGGGGGCGGTCGCCGCGATCTCCCGCCCGGCCCGGCAACTCGTCACGGTCGGTGCGGCGGAGTCCGGCTCGGGCGCCCCGACACCCCCGGACGCGCCGGTAGGCAACCCGTCGACCGGGAACGTCCCGCCGAGGTCGACCGGACGGGCCGAGGTCGCCGCCCGGATCGCCCTGGTGGCCACCGTGCTCGCCACCGCCCTGCACCTCGGCGCCCTGGTGACCCGAGGTGTCGCGGCCGACCGGCTGCCCTGGGGCAATATGTACGAGTTCGTGCTGACGGTGACCTTCGTCGGTGCCGCCGGTTGGCTCTACCTGCTCTTCCGCTGGCCGTCCGTACGCCAGTTGGGGCTGGTCCTGACCCTGGTGATGGTGGTGCTGCTCGGCATCGCCGGGCTGGTGCTCTACACCCCGGTCGTACCGCTGGTGCCGGCGCTGAACTCGTACTGGTTCGAGATCCACGTGACGACGATCGTCTTCTCGTCCGGCATCCTCCTGCTCGCCTTCGTACCCGCCGCGATGTACCTGATGCGGGCCGGTTACGAGTCGGGCAAGCGCAGCTTCCCGTACGTCCTGGCGCGCCGGTCGCCGAGTGCGGTCACGCTGGAGCGGCTGACCTTCGGCCTGAACGCGTTCGCCTTCCCGATCTTCACCTTCGCGGTGATCGCTGGTGCGGTCTGGGCCGAGGCGGCCTGGGGCCGGGCGTGGGGCTGGGACCCGAAGGAGACCTGGGCGTTCATCTCCTGGGTCGTCTACGCCGGCTACCTGCACGCCCGCGCCACCCCGAGCGTCAAGCGCAACGTGGTCGCCTGGATCTCGATCCTCGGCTTCCTGACCATGCTGATGAACCTGTTCGGGGTGAACTACTTCTTCACCGGCCTGCACTCGTACGCCGGGGTGAACTGACCTCCGGCAGGTCGGAACACCTTCGCGGAGTTAGAAGTACACTTCTAAGAAGCGTACTTCTAACTCCGGGCGGTAACCGTGAGCCTACGCAAGCCGGCTGAGATCTTCGATCGTGACGCCGAGTGGGAGGAACTGGCCCGGTTCGTCGGTGACGAACGTCCCGGTGCCACCCTGGGTGTGGTCAGCGGCCGGCGCCGCCAGGGCAAGACCCTGCTGCTCTACCAACTGGCCCAGGCTACGAACGGCTTCTATTTCGGCGCGACGGAGGCCACCCCGACAGACTCACTGCGCCGCCTCGGTGCGGCGCTGGGCGAGCACACCGGCGCTCCGGGTCCGGTGCATCTGCCGGACTGGGCGCACGCGGTCGACGCGCTGCTCTCCCTCGGGCGGGACCGGCCGACCACGGTGGTTCTCGACGAGTTCCCGTACCTCGCGCGGACGAGTCAGGACCTCCCGTCGATCGTCCAGCACGCCCTCACCCCGGGTCGGCCGGAACGGACAAGTTCCCGCACCCGCCTACTGCTCTGTGGGTCGGCCCTCTCCTTCATGGGTGGACTGCTGGCCGGGTCGGCTCCGCTGCGGGGTCGGGCCGGGCTGGAACTGCCGGTCGCGCCGCTGGACTACCGGGCCGCCGCCGGATTCTGGGGCATCACCGACCCGTCCCTGGCCGTACGGGTGTTCGCGATCGTCGGTGGCACACCCGCCTACCGCCGGGAGTACGTCCAGGACGACGCCCCCACCGATGCCGCCGATTTCGACGACTGGGTGATCCGAGCCGTCCTCAATCCCGCCCGGCCGCTGTTCCGGGAAGCGCGCTATCTGCTGGCGGAGGACCCCGACCTGCGGGAGACCGCGCTCTACCACTCCGTGCTGGCGGCCGTGGCCGAGGGAAACGCCACCAGGGGTGGGATCGCCGGGTATATCGGTCGGAAGGCGACCGACCTGCAGCATCCGCTGACCGTGCTGGAGGATGCCGGCCTGCTCGTACGCGACCCGGACCCGTTGCGTAGCGGGAGGAGTTCGTACCGCATCACCGAACCGCTGGTGACCTTCTACGAGGCGGTCATGAAGCCGGCCTGGACCGCGTTGGAGCAGCGCCGGGGCGCGGACGTCTGGCGCGGCTCGCAACGGCGGTTCAACAGTGCGGTACTGGGGCCGCGCTTCGAGGAGATGGTTCGCCAGTGGGCGGCCAGGTTCGCGGCACCGGAGACACTCGGTGGACTTGCCGCGCAGGTCGGGTCGGCGAACCTGACCGACTCGGCGGCCCGTACCAGTCATGAGCTGGACCTGGTCGCGCTCGGTGAGCCGGCGCTGGGCGGTGGGCCCCGTCCGGTGCTGGCCATCGGCGAGGTCAAGTGGGGCCGGACCCTGGGGCAAGCGGATCTCGACCGGCTGGACGGCATACGGGAGTTGTTGCGGCGGCGGCCGGGGGTGAGCGGCGAGCGGACCCGGTTGCTGCTCTCCAGCGCGGTCGGCTTCACCGACCAGTTGGTCGCCGCCTCGGCGGGCCGGCCGGACGTACTGCTGGTCGACCTGGAGCGGTTGTACGGCGGCGACTGACAGCGCGGGTTGTACGGCACCGACCGACCAGCGGGAATCTAGCTGTTGACAAGATGCCTCTCATGGCGCCAATCTTGACAGTGACAAGCTGCGTACGACTCGCCTACCGGGAGCCTGCCGTGACACCGGAAACCCGTACCACTGCCGCCATCCTGTTGATCACCGTGGCCACGATCGCGTTCGGCGGGCTGTCGCTGCTCATGAATCTGGTCCGTCGCATTCCCGGCTACCTGGACAATCCAGTCCGCCGGGCACTCTGGACCGCAGGACATGCGCATGCCGGTGTGCTGGTGCTCTTTGCCCTGGTGGCCCTGCTCTATCTGGATCAGGCGGATTATTCGGACGGTTGGAAGAACCTCATCCGTGGCCTTTTCGTGGCCGCGCCGATCCTTATGCCGCTCGGCTTCTTCCTCTCCATCGTCCGCCCCTCCGACACCCGGCCGAACAAGCTGATCTGGCTGGTCGTGGCCGGGGGAATCAGCCTCGTGGCCGGCACCGTCCTGCTCGGCGTCGGACTGCTGTAGTACCACCGTCCGGCGGATGACAGTTTCTCCACCGGGCACGTGCGGTTGCGCCGCGAAGGTCGGAAGTGAATCCCCGCGTTCCGGGAGCGGTTGTCGTGGAACTGCCGAGGTGACGGTCTTGTGTGGATTGTCCATACGGGGTTGTCCGCCTCGTCGCGACGATCTAGCCTCGCTACGTTCACCGTGATCAACTGCCGGTGACTTTCGCCTTCATTCTGAAAGGTGCCAATGCACCCCTTCTCAACGCTGTCCAGGATCGGTCTGGCCACCGCCGTGGCCGGGCTGGCAGTTCTCGCCGCAGCCGCACCGGCCACCGCGCGCGAAGCCGCTCCGGCGCACACCTGGGTGAACCCGACGCTGCCGTACCTCACCAATGTGCCCAGCGACGCGACCAAGGCGAAGACGATCAAGGTCGGGGTCTACAACCAGACCCCGTTGGCCGCTCGCAACGTCACGATGAAGATCGACATAAGCGCTCTGCCGGAACGCATCACCGCCCAGTTGCCCGGCGCGGACCAGGGCTGCACCGTCTCGGGTGCCGTGGCCACCTGCGAGCTGGCGGAACTCGCCGGCGGCGCCACCCACCACTACACGATGGGGGTCGGGCCCAGCGGCGTCGAGACCGGCGCGTGGAGCGGGAGGATCAGTGCGACCTCGTGGGCGGAGAACACCCCGGGCGAGCAGTCGACCGAAGCTCTCGTACAACTCACCGGACCCGGCATCGACCTGGTCATCGGTGACATCGACGATGTCGCGCTGGCTCCCGGCGCCTCGACGGACGTGCCGATCGCGCTGCGCAACGTGGGCAACGTGACCGCGAACGGGGTGACGGTTCTCCTTCGTGCGTTCAACGACCACCTGGAGGTGGCGAACAGCTACAGCAACTGCTCCTACGATCCCAACTACCTGGAGCTGCTCTGCTTCTTCGACCAGCCGGTCGGCCCGGACGAGACCTTCGTCGTCGACCCGGCGACGCCGCTCAGGCTCAAGGTGGCCGACGCGGCGCCCGGGCCGTACACCTACGGTGCCGACGCAGGGGTGGCACCGTTGAACGCCGAGGAGCTGGCGAAGAAGGTCAGCGCCGCCCAGAAGGCCGGCGGAGAGCAACTCCGGCTGATCCCGGCCACCAACAAGGTGGCCCGTGCGGCCGACTACGACCTGAACGCCGATGACAACACGTCCGCCTTCACGGTCACGGTGCCGCTGCACCGGGCGGACAGTATCGCGGTCGGCGCAACGGTCGACGGGGCGAGCGGCAGGACCGAGATGATCAAGGTCGGAATTCGCAACGCCGGTCCCGCCGACACCCTCGGCCCGGACGACAACTGGGGTTCCTCCGCCCTGATCACCCTCCCGGTCGGTCTGACCGTGCGCAAGGTCGACTCCCGGTGCACACCGATCGTCGACGGAGAGCCGGACTGGGATCAGGCGGGCCAGCCCAACGGTCTGGTCTACCGGTGCACTCCCCTGGAGGACGTCGCGGCCGGGAGCACGGATCTCTTCGCGTTCACCGCGGACAGCACCGGTCCGGCCGGTGCGGCCGGCTCGATCGTCGTCGACGGCGGCGTACAGGACCCGGACACCGCGAACAACACCGCCTCGATCTCGATCGTGTCGGTGCCGGTGGTGGGCTGCCAATCATCGGCGCGGTCGCGGCTGGTCTGGCCGCTGGTGGAGCGCTGCTGGTCGGCGCCGGTGTAGCGGCGTACGGGGGCGGTGGCCCGGTGCCGCCGCCCCCGTACGCTCTCCGGCTTCGGGCACCCCCGCCTGCGTCGACCGGCGCGGGAGTGCGGGAGACTGGCAGCATGGTGGCTCGTGGCTTCCCGTACGCCGATCTCAAGGACTTTCTCGCCGCGCTCGAAGGCGCGGGCGAGCTGCGCCGGGTGACCGTGCCGGTCGACCCCACGCTCGAGATCAGCGAGGTGGTGACCCGGACGGTCCGGGCGGACGGCCCGGCGCTGCTGTTCGAGCGCCCGACCCGGGGCGAGATGCCGGTCGCGATCAACCTGTTCGGCACCGAACGCCGGATGGCGATGGCGCTCGGCGTGGACCGCCTCGACGAGGTCGGCGACCGGATCGGGGCCATGATCAAGCCGGACCTGCCGGTCGGCTGGTCGGGCATCCGCGACGGCCTGGGCAAGGTCCTGCAACTCAAGTCGTTGCCGCCGAAGAAGGTGAAGACCGCACCCTGCCAACAGATCGTTTACCGGGGCGCGGACGTCGACCTGAACCGGCTGCCGGGCCTGCAGGTCTGGCCCGGCGACGGGGGAATCTTCCACAACTTCGGGCTGACCCACACCAAGCACCCCGAGACCGGCAAACGCAACCTCGGCCTCTACCGGCTCCAGCAGCACTCGCACAACACGATCGGCATGCACTGGCAGATCCACAAGGACTCCACCGCGCACCACGCGGTCGCCGAGCGCCGTGGCGAGCGGCTCCCGGTGGCGATCGCGATCGGCTGCGACCCGGTGGTCAGCTACGCCGCCTCCGCACCGCTCCCCGGTGACATCGACGAATACCTGTTCGCCGGTTTCCTGCGCGGCGAACGGGTCGAGATGGTCGACTGCCTGACCGTGCCGCTACAGGTGCCGGCGAACGCCCAGATCGTGCTGGAGGGCTACATCGAGCCGGGCGAGCGGCTGCCGGAGGGCCCGTTCGGCGACCACACCGGGTTCTACACCCCGGTCGAGCCGTTCCCGGTGATGCACGTCGAGGTGATCACCACCCAGCGCGACCCGATCTACCACTCGATCGTCACGTCGCAGCCGCCGCAGGAGGACCACGGCCTGGGCAAGGCCACCGAGCGGATCTTCCTGCCGCTGCTCAAGATGCTGATCCCGGACATCGTCGACTACGACCTGCCGTCCGCCGGGGTGTTCCACAACTGCGTGATCGTCTCGATCCGCAAGCGCTACCCCAAGCACGCCCAGAAGGTGATGAGCGCCATCTGGGGTGCCCACCTGCTCTCGCTTGCCAAGCTGATCGTGGTGGTCGACGAGGACTGCGACGTGCACGATTACTCCGAGGTCGCGTTCCGCGCCTTCGGCAACGTCGACTACTCGCACGACCTGCTGATCACCCAGGGGCCGGTCGACCACCTCGACCACGCGTCGTACCAGCAGTTCTGGGGCGGCAAGGCGGGTGTCGACGCCACCCGGAAACTGCCCACCGAGGGCTACACCCGTGGGTGGCCGGAAGAGATGACCATGTCGCCCGAGGTACGGGCACTGGTCGACAAGCGCTGGAAGGAGTACGGAATCCAGTGACCACCATCACCGCGACCGCCCCCGAACGTCCCGGCCGGGTGAAGTCGTTCCTGAAGCTCGTCGCGATCGAGCACTCGGTGTTCGCCCTCCCGTTCGCGTACCTCTCCGCGCTGGCCGCGATGCTCGCCGACGGCGGGCACGTGCGCTGGCTCGACCTGCTGTTGATCACCATCGCCATGGTCGGTGCCCGTACCTTCGCCATGGCGGCGAACCGGATCATCGACCGGCGGATCGACGCGCGTAACCCCCGTACGGCCGGTCGGGAACTGGTCACCGGGGCGGTGAGCGTCCGGACGGCCTGGACCGGGGCGATCGTCGCCGTGATCGTCTTCCTCGGAGCCGCCGCCGCGCTCAACCCGCTCTGCCTCGCGCTCGCGCCGCTGGCCGTGGTGCCCCTGGTGCTCTACCCCTACGGCAAGCGGTTCACCGACTGGCCGCACGCCATCCTCGCGCTCGCCCAGGCGGTCGGCCCGGTCGGCGCCTGGCTGGCGGTCAGCGGGAGCTTCGACGGCTCCGGCCCGGCCTGGGTGCTCGGTGCCGCCGTGGGGCTCTGGATCGGCGGCTTCGACCTGATCTACGCCTGCCAGGACGCCGAGATCGACCGCGAGATCGGGGTACGCAGCGTCCCGGCCCGGTACGGCAAGCCGTTCGCCCTGCACCTGTCGACGGCGACGCACGTGGTGACGTTCGCCCTGTTCGGCTGGTACGGCGCGCTGATCGGCTTCGGCTGGTTGTTCTGGATCGGCCTCCTGCTGACCGCGGTCGCGTTCGTGTACCAGCACGTGGTGGTCAGCCCGACCGACCTGTCCAAGGTCAACCGGGCGTTCTTCACCGCCAACGGGTTCGTCGGCATCGCCCTCTTCTTCTTCGCCCTGCTCGACCTCGTGATCCGGCTCAACCTGCGGGCTTGACCCCGTCGCCCTGGACGACCAGCGCCGGGACCGAGATGCGCGGTCCGGCGGGGTGCCGGTAACGACCGCTCTCCAGCGACCAGTCGATGGTGCCGCGCACCGAGCGGGTCACCCCGTCGAGGTGGTCGCGCAGCGGCTCGTCGAGCACCGGGCCGAACGACGGCATCGCCGCGCGCAGCGCGACGAACCGGTCCATGGTCCACTGCCAGCGTCGGGCCACCACCTCCGCCGCCGCCCGGACCGGCAGCCCGTCCGCCCGGGCCACCGCGAGCACCAGGTTGTGCCCGCCCGAGGTGGCCGTGTCCCGGTTCAGGGAGAGCAGGTCGTTGAACCAGGAGAGCAGGTCGTTCCCGGTGGTGGCGAACTCGCGTACGGCCGGGTGGTGGTAGACCGCGTCCGGCAGCGCCCGACCGGTGGCGAACTCGATCAGCGTGTACGACACGTACGCGGCCGAGGTGGCCCGGCGCAGCTCGACGTACTCGGGCACGCTCGGGTGTCGGCCGGCCGCCTTGTCGCCCGCCTCGACCAGTACCCCGTCGAGGTGGTGGGCGACGGCATCGACGAACCGGTTCCGGGCCACGGGGGAGAGCCGCTGGTCGGGCACCCGCCAGGCGTCGACCAGCAGCCGGCGCAGCGGGCCGGTGAAGCCCGGATGGCGGGTGCGCGGGCCGATCCGGAACAGCCGCAGGATCCCGTCGCGCAGGCCACGGACGAAGACCGGATCCGGTCCGGCGGTCCCGTCACAGGCGTCGTCGAGCAGGAAGAACCAGGTGAAGAGCGCGGTGAGCGTACGGAGGTCGGCGGCGGACGTGTCCGGGTAGAGGCGGCCGGCGTACCGGGCGAACCCGTGCCGGTCCAACTGCCGCGCCCCGTACTCGTCGAGGGGCAGGCCGGCGCTGCGCAGCCAGCCGGGCAGCCACGCCTGGACCGCGTCGGCGTGCGGCGAGATCTGGGATGGAATCGGACATTCGAGCTTGATTTTCCAGGGTTCCTCCGCGTTCATGCCGACGCCTCCCCAGAACGACCGGTTGCGGGCCCGCAGAGAAGCATGGCATTTCCACGGCGGCCTGGCATTACTCAATCCTGTCGATGGACCACGGGGATTTGCCGCCGACCGGCGTGACCGGAGCCGCCCGGTGGTGGGTCGGTGACACGCCCACCGGCCGGACCGGGCAGGCTTGGGGGTATGCGCAGGCCGTGGGTGGTGGGGGTTTCCGGAGCATCGGGTACGCCGTACGCGGCGGCGGTCATCGGCGGGCTGCTGGACGCGGGGGCGGCGGTGGACCTGGTGGTCTCCCGGGCGGCCCGGCTCACCATCCTCGACGAGACCGGTACGTCGTTCCGGGACGCGCACTGGCGCGACGACCTGGCCGCCTGGCTCGGTCGGGACCTGTCCGGTGCCGACCTGGCCCACTGGCCGGCCGGTGACCTGGCCGCCGGCCCGAGCAGCGGGTCGTACCCGGTGCTCGGGATGGCGGTGGTGCCGGCGAGTACGGCAGCCTGCGCCGGCATCGCGATCGGCCTGTCGAAGGACCTGTTGCAGCGCGCGGCCGAGGTGAACCTGAAGGAGCGCCGGCCGGTGGTCGTGGTGCCCCGGGAGACCCCGGTGACCCGTAGTCACCTGGAGCATCTGATCTCGCTGCACGACGCGGGGGCGGTGGTGCTCCCCGCCAGTCCCGGCTTCTACGGCGCGGGTGCGTCCGCCTCGGCGGGGCAGCTCGTCGACTTCGTCGCCGCCAAGGTGCTCGACGCGCTCGGTGTTCCGCACTCGCTGCTTCGGCGGTGGGCCGGCGAACTCGGCGCCGGCCGGGCTCGGAGCGGCCCGGATCGGGCCGGGTGAAACCCCGGTCCGGGCCGATGAAGCTCGGCCCGAGCCCGGGTGTTACCCAGTGGCCTACTACTTCAGTGCAGGCCGACGTTGCCGGCGCTGGCTGAATTCGGGCCTGTCGGCGTTGCCGGACCGTTGTTACGCGGCCGGTTGGCTATGCTGTCGTCGACCTCATCGAGCATGCCCTCGCCCTCGAGCAGGGCACGCACCTCCGACTCCCGGAACCGCCGGTGCCCGCCCGGTGTCCGGATGCTGCCGATCCGTCCGGCAGCAGCCCATCGGGTGACGGTCTTGGGGTCGACGCGGAACAGCGCAGCTACCTCGCCCGGCGTCAGCAGACGATCTCCAGTGTCCACAGCCCCCTCCTCGCGTCCACGAAGTCCCCGGACTGGTAAGACCGCCCCCGGGACAAAAGTGCCTGCCAGAGCCTTCGGTGGGGACGTACGGCAATTACAGCACCGCCAGAGTGTCGTGTCCGGCGAACGCGAAAACGCCCTGAGTGGGAAGTTAGCTTGGCCGATATGTGGTTTTTACGCGCTTTGAGCGCGGGGCACCGCCTACCGGTCGTTACCCATCCCATCCACCGGGATAGTGTCTACAGTCCGTGGACGCCATCGACCTGGTACTCGTCGATCTGCTGCAGACCAACGCCCGGCTCTCCTACGCCGAGCTGGCCCGGCAGGTCGGCCTCTCCGCGCCCGCCGTACACGAGCGGGTGGGCAAGCTCGAAGCCGGCGGGGTCATCCGCGGCTACCGGGCGGAGGTGGCGCCGGAGGAGGTCGGGCTCGGCGTCACCGCCCTGATCGGGATCGTGCAGGACTCCGGCGGCGACACCGACGACGTGCTCGCCACCTTCCGCGAGATGCCCGAGATCGAATCCTGCTACTTCATGGCCGGCGTCGAGTCGTTCCTGCTCAAGGCGCGGGTCGGCACGATCGCCGAACTGGAGCAGCTGATCGTACGGCTGAACCGGACCGCCGGCGTCGCCTCGACCCGGACCGGAATCGCCCTCTCCACCAAGTGGGAGAACCGCCCCCAGCCGCGCGGCTCCCGGACCACCGAGGCGGGCTAGCGGCGCACCTCGGTGCCGACCCGCTCGGCCAGGCCGGGGTAGCTGACCACGTAACCGTCCGGGTCCAGGCCGAGGTCCGCCTCGAAGTCGTCGTCGCGGAACCGTACGTTGCCGCCGTCCAGCGCCGTGTAGACCTGTTCGGACGGAACCACCAGCAGGCTCGGCACCAGGACCCAGGCGACCGTGATCCGGTGCACCGTGCCCGGTGCGGCGTCGCGCAGCCCGAGCCGGCGTACCGGCAGGGTGTTGAACAGGGGAGCGCCACCGAGATCGATGTCGAGCGCGTCGACCAACCGGTCCGGCTCCTCGATCCCCGGAATGCCGGCCCCCGGCGCACCGGCGGCGGACAGGGCGCCATCCAGGTCACCCTGTTCGGCGGTGCTGGCCCGCCACCTCCCGGCCGCCCGCTCCAGCCGCAGGCTGCGCAGCCAACCGGCGCCCTCGACGCTCACCTCCAGCCGTACCGCCGCCCAGCTCTCGTCGGTGGTCAGCTCGTACCGGCAGGTGTAGGGGAGCGGGTCCACGGCCAGCGCCACCCCCCGGGCGAGGAGTCCACGGCGGTCGTCGAGCAGCACGTGGTCGGCGCCCGGCACGTCCGTACGGTTCCAGAGCAGCGATCTCGGCATCATCGGCATGGGGCGGACGTTACCGCCGGCACCGCCACCGTGCCGGCCGCGACGCCAGGATGAACAAAAGCGGCGGGCGGTGCGACACGGTCAGACCGTGCCGCACCGCCCGCCGCCATCAGCGCCGGAAAGCGCGAAAATCAGTGCGTACGGGTCGGACGCCGCGCGCCGAACTGCCGGTCGCCACCGGTACGCGGACGATCGCCCTGGGCGTCGGCCGGCCGGTCGTGCCGAGGTGCGCTCTCGTGCCGGTACCCGCCACGGCGGTCGTCGGACCGCCACTCGCCACCGGCGCGCCACTCGCCCGCCGGGCGTCCACCGGCAGCCCGGTCACCCTGCGGCCGGTCACCCTGGGGACGGTCGCCGAAGCGGCGCTCGCCCTGCGGCCGGTCACCCTGCGGCCGGTCACCGAAGCGGCGCTCACCCTGCGGCCGGTCGCCGAAGGTGCGCTCGCCCTGGGGGCGGTCACCGAAGCGACGTTCGCCCTGCGGGCGGTCGCCATAGCGGCGCTCGCCCTGCGGGCGGTCGCCATAGCGGCGCTCGCCCTGGGGGCGGTCACCGTACCGACGTTCGCCCTGGGGGCGGTCGCCGTAGCGGCGCTCACCCTGCGGACGGTCGCCGTAACGGCGGTCACCGCCACGGGGACGGTCGCTGAAGCGTTCCGGTTCGATGATCACCGGCACCCCGCTCGGCGCCTGTGCGCCGGTCAGCTCTGCCAGCACCGCGTCGCCGGGACGTACCCGGGTCTGCGCCGGCTCGACACCGGCCTTCTCCAGCATGGCGAGGGTGGTCCGGCGCTGCTTCGGCAGCACCAGGGTCGCCACCGCACCGGACTCGCCGGCCCGTGCCGTACGGCCGGCCCGGTGCAGGTAGTCCTTCGGGTCCTTCGGCGGGTCCACGTGCACGACGAGCGATACGCCGTCTACGTGGATGCCCCGGGCGGCCACGTCCGTGGCGACCAGGACACTCGTCCGGCCTTCCTTGAACTCGGCCAGCGTGCGGGTACGTACCCGCTGGGTCTTGCCGCCGTGCAGCGCCCCGGCGCGTACGCCGACCGCCGCGAGCTGCTCGACCAGCCGGTCCACGCCCATCTGCGTACGGGCGAACATCATCGTGCGGCCCTGCCGGGCGGCGATCGACGCGGCGATCGCGAACTTGTCGTGCGGCGGGATCAGCAGCAGGTGGTGGTCCATGGTGGACACCGCAGCGGTCGCCGGTGAGGTCGAGTGCGTCACCGGGTCGTGCATGAACCGCCGGACCAGGGCGTCGACGTCACCGTCGAGCGTGGCCGAGAAGAGCAGCCGCTGGGCGTTCGCCGGCGTCTTCGAGAGCAGATCGGTGACCTCGGGCAGGAAGCCCATGTCGGCCATCTGGTCAGCCTCGTCCAGGACCGTGATCTCGATCTCGTCGAGCTTGCACACGCCACGGGCGATCAGGTCGCCGAGCCGGCCCGGCGTGGCGACGATGATCTCCACACCGCGCCGGAGCGCGTCGATCTGGCGGTCGTACGGCACCCCGCCGACAGCGGTCTTGAGGAACACGCCGACCGCCTTGCCCAGCGGCACGAGCGCGTCGTTGACCTGCATGGCCAGCTCGCGGGTCGGCACCAGGATGAGCGCTCGGGGGTGCTGTGGCCGGGCCCGGCCACCCGCCGCGACCCGAGCCAGTACGGGCAGACCGAAGGCCAGGGTCTTGCCGGAGCCGGTCTGGCCACGGCCGAGTACGTCCCGTCCGGCCAGCGCGTCCGGCACGGTCGCCTGCTGGATCTCGAACGGCGTGCTGATGCCCTCGCGGTTGAGGGCGCGGACCAACTGGTGCGGCAGACCGAGCGCCGCGAAGTCCCGGACGGCAACCGGCTCCGCCTCCACGGGCGTCGCCGCGTCGGCCGGCTCGTCGCTCGCCACGGCCTCGTCGGCAGCCACCGACGCGTCGGCCGCAGCAGGCTCGGGGGTGGCGACGGGCTCGTCGTTCGCGACCGGTGCCCCGGTGGTGCCGGGTTCGTCGGCCGGAACGGGTGAGTTGGTCGCGACCGGCTCGGCCGGCGACACGGTCAGGTCGGGCTGTTCTGCACTGTCGACAGAGTCGAAGACGGACGGGAACGTGCTGGGATCAGCGAAGGGCGTCAAGAAAAACCTCTCAAGCGGGGCGCATCTTCGCGAATGGCCCGCTGCGGCTAACGTCCGCCGCTGAATCGCCCGCAAGATCGCCCAGGGGCGCGCTTTGTGCGCGCCAGGTCAGTAATCGCGTCAAGTGTACGGCTTCTCGGCATCGCTGCCATCGACCGACCCCGCCCAGTGGGCAGGGTCACCCCACCGGACAACCCGTTGCGGCCAACGTCACGGCCAGCGTGGATGCCCGGTCGGCCCGGCAGTTCAGCTCCCGAGCATCCCGCCGAAAATGGCGCTGAACGTGTCTCCGGCGGCGAACACCACGAGCAGACCGATCGCCACGAGTACGGCGAGACCGGCGACCAGGACCCCGATCATCTTCCCGGTGCCCGCGTTCGACGCCGACGAGTCCGACCAGCCCTGGGCCAGGATGTGACCGGTCAGCGAACCCGTGTTCTCCACCGGGTTGCCGATCGGGATGGCGACCGTCATGTCGGCGGGCGGGGCACTGCCCGGTCCGCCGTACACGGTTCCGCGGCCACCCTGCTGCTCCGGCGCCGCCCGTTGGTCCGGGAGCCGGATCGGCTGGGTGGCCTCCGCCGGTGGCGGGGTGGTGATCGGCTGGGTGGCGTCCGCCGGTGCCGGGGTGGTGGTCGCGGACGGCCTGGTGCTCGACGGTCGCCCGGTGGTGGTGATCCGCTGGGTGACGGCGGGCGCGGCCGACGACGGGTACACCGAGCCGGTCATCGCCGGTGGCGGCGGGAACGGCGGCACCGGTGCCGGCACGGGCGGGCCCGGCGGAACCGGCGGCGCCGGCGGCACGGGACCGGGTCCGGGAGGCGGCGGGGTCGGCCTCGGCGGCGTGGGATTGGGGAGTGGCGGCGTCGGCCCGGGTACGGGCGGAGTCGGCGCAGGCACCGGAGGCGTCGGTCCCGGTACGGGCGGAGTCGGCGCGGGAACGGGTGGCGTGGGGAAGGGCGTCGGTGCCGGTCCCGGACCGGGCGGGCTCGGCGGCGCGGGCCTGGGCGGTTCCGCCGGCTTCGGCGGCTCGGCCGGATCCGGCGGCCGGGGCGGATTGGGCGGCTCGACCGCCGCGACCTCCTCGACCGGTTCGGCGTCCTTGACCGGCGAAGCTGTCCCGATCGGTTCGGCGTCCTTGACCGGCGCAGGATCCTCGACCGGTGCCGAGCCCTTGACCGGGGCCAAATCCTTGCCCGATTCGGCGTCCTTGACCAGCGCGGTGTCCTCGACCGGCGCACCTTCGTCGGCTGGTGCGGCGGCCTTGACCGGCGCCGAATCCTCTTCCGGTGTGGCCTTCTTGACCAGGGCGGCGTATTCGCCGGTTCGGTACACCTTCGCCCAGGCGGTCGGGGTCGACGTGCCACCCGCCTGCTCGGCCCGCTCGTCGGCGGAGGGCGGGGCGGAGCCGGGCACCGAGGCACTGGCACTGGCACTGGCCGCAGGGCTCTCGCCCAGCAGTCCGGAGCGTTGCGGGGGGACCACGTACGTGACCGTCGGACCGGTCTTCGGCGGGTCGGTGGGCGCCGGTGGTGTCCCCGTCGACTCCGGCTGTTGCCGGGGATTACCGAACGCGGACCAGGGGACCTCCGCCTGCGGCGCCTTGGGCGTACGGCGTTGCAGCGGGATGCTGCTCTGAGCGGCCCGGATCGGAGCCGGTTGCGGTGTGGGGGTCACCGGGTCCGGACTGCTCGGCTCGCCGGCCCGGTAGGTGGTTCCCGCCGCTGCACTCGCCGGCACCGCGGCGAGATCGGCGGCGCTCGGTACGGCACCCGCACCGCTGACCGCTCGTCCCCGTACCGCCGGGTTGTTGTTGTCGATCGACCCGGCGGTGGCCTCGGCCGCACCCGGTTCGCCGGCCGTGACCGGTTCGGCGGTTCCAGCGGTGGGTTCCGGTCCGGTCGCGTCCGGTGGGGTCGTCGTCAGGGTCGCACTACTCGACCCGACCGGTCCCACCGTTGGCGGTGTCTGCTCTTCAGCCATCGTCTGCCTCCCGCGCCCGCGACCGGACCGGTGGCGCCGGACCGGAGTGCCCTCGATCCTCACCGTGCCACATCCGGGCACGAGCGGACAGTCGGAGCCCGTTGTCCGGTTCGAACGGACGCGACGATCGAGCCGTTGGCCCGGACCCGCCGGGCCCGCCCCGAGGCGGACCCGGCGTCACGTCCGATCGACGAAACCCCGTCCTAGGTGGTGCTCGGCGTGGCGCCCGCCGTCGCGGGGGGCGTGGTGCGAGCGGGCGGGTTCGGCACGGTCGTCGTCGCGCCCGCCGAGGTGGTCGAGGGAACGTCGCGGGTCGGCCGAGGACTGGTCGGCTTGGGGGTCTGGACGACCGGGGGCGGCGGGGTGGCGGGGTTGTCCGGCGGCGGGGTGGTCGGCGGCGGCGGAGTGGTTGCCGGCGGGGTGGTCGGCGGCGGGGTCGTTGCCGGTGGCGTGGTCGGCGGCGGAGTGGTCGCCGGCGGAGTGGTGGGGGGCGCCGTGGTGGGCGGTGGGGTGGTCGGCGGCCTCGTCGGGCCGGTGACCGGCGCGTCCACCGGGTCGAAGATCCGCGTCGCGGCGTAGAACCGCGACCACCAGACCGTGGACACCTTCACCACGTCGCCCGAGTTCGGGGCGTGCACCATCTTGCCGTCGCCGATGTACATGGCGACGTGGTGCACCGTGGTCCAACTGGTGCCCGAGGCGAAGAAGATCAGGTCTCCGGGGAGCAGGGAGTAGCGGTCGACCGACCGGGTGCGCGTGGTGTAGTACTGGTCCTTCGCCACCCGGGCCAGGGTGGTGCCGACGCTCCGGTACGCGGCGTACATCAGACCGGAACAGTCGAACTGGTTCGGACCCTCGGCCGCCCAGACGTACGGGTCGCCCCGCTGGGCGAGCGCGTACTGCACCGCCTTCAGCGCCTTCGGGTTGGCGACCTTGCCGGCGACGCTGTTGTTACTCACCCCGGCCGGGCTGAGCTGCTGCTCAGCGGTCTCCCGAGCCTTCTCGATCACGACAAGCTGATCGGCGTTGTCCCGCTTGAGCTTCAGCAGGTCGGCCTCGAACTGCTTGTACGCGGATTCCTTGGTGGTGAACAGGGCCGTCGCGTTGGTCGACGCCGTCGATGCGGCCAACTGTGCTTCCCGGGCGGTCTGCTCGGCGTTGCGGGCACGGGTCAGCTCGCGGGCGGGGGCGATGCTGTCCGCGCCGGACTGCTCACCCTTCTGTAGCCGGCTGAGCGCGCTCAGATCGTGCAGGTCGGAGCCGAGTGCGCCCGGCGGGAGCCCGGCGGCGTCCTTGAACGCGTCGGCCGCAGCCGCGTCGGCGACCTCCTGCGCCTTGGTCAACTGCTGGTGCGCGGTCTGCCACTCGGTGTCCGCGGTGACCAGCAGGCCGGCGGCGGTGTCACGATCCGTGCGTAGCTGGAGTAACTCCTCACCCAGCAGGGCGAGTTGCGTCTCCTTGGCCTGGATCTGGGTGGCGAGCGGGCCGTTCAGCAGCGCCGGCAGCGGGGTCTGGGGCCCGGTCGAGCCGGACGGGGCGGTCGCGCCGGGCAGGAGCAACGTACCGACGACCGCGGGGCGGGCGCCGGCGTCGGGCACGGTGGTCGGGGCCGGATCCGCGTAGACGGGGCTGGCGAAGGCGAACGCGACCGCCGCGCTCATCAGTGCCGACCAGGCCAGCGGCCGTAGCACGGAGTTGATCAGCGGTCGTCTGCGTCGTCTCGGTCGGCTGCCCGTTCTCATTGCCATTCCGCTCCCCATCCAGCATCAAGGGCCCCGGTCGGTGGTGCCCCGGTGCCCTCGTGTCCGGCGATGTGCCCGGCGTCCCACTTTTGTCTACCGCACCACGCCGAGGAAGTCGATTGGCGTGGGGGTAACAAGAGCCTGAGAGTCTGATGACAGCCAGACATCCGGTGAACTACGTCGCTGTGGGCCCGGCCGTCCGGGTGGCGGGGCCGGGACCCACGTACGCTCGGTGCTGGATCGTAGGGAAGGGACGGGCCCCGACATGGACGCCGGACGCAAGCGCGAGCTGGAAGAGAAGGTCTACGCCGGGGAGCGGCTCAGCCGCCAGGACGGTGAGGACCTCTACGACAGTGACGACCTGGCCTGGTTGGGCCGGCTGGCCCACCACCGCCGGACCGAGAGCAACGGCGACCGGGTGATGTTCAACGTCAACCGGCACCTGAACCTGACCAACGTCTGCAGCGCCTCGTGTGCGTACTGCTCGTTCCAGCGCAAGCCGGGCGAGAAGGACGCGTACACGATGCGGATCGAAGAGGCCGTACGCAAGGCCAAGGAGATGCAGGACGAGCAGCTCACCGAGCTGCACATCGTGAACGGGCTGCACCCGACCCTGCCGTGGCGCTACTACCCGAAGGTGCTCCGCGAGCTGAAGGCCGCCCTGCCGAACGTGAAGCTGAAGGCGTTTACCGCGACCGAGGTGCAGTGGTTCGAGAAGATCAGCGGACTGCCGGCGGACGAGATCCTGGACGAGCTGATCGACGCCGGGCTGGAGTCGCTCACCGGTGGCGGCGCGGAGATCTTCGACTGGGAGGTCCGCCAGCACATCGTGGACCACGCCTGCCACTGGGAGGACTGGTCGCGGATCCACCGGCTGGCCCACTCGAAGGGCCTGCGGACCCCGTCGACGATGCTCTACGGCCACATCGAGGAGCCGCGTCACCGGGTCGACCACGTCCTTCGGCTGCGCGAGTTGCAGGACGAGACCGGCGGCTTCACCGTCTTCATCCCGCTGCGCTACCAGCACGACTTCGTCGACTCGGCGGACGGCAAGATCCGTAACCGGATCCAGGCGCAGACCACGATGGCGTCCCCGGCCGAGTCGCTGAAGACCTTCGCCGTCTCCCGGCTGCTCTTCGACAACGTGCCGCACGTGAAGTGCTTCTGGGTGATGCACGGGCTGTCGGTGGCGCAGTTGTCGCTCAACTTCGGGGTCGACGACCTGGACGGCTCGGTGGTCGAATACAAGATCACCCACGATGCCGACTCGTACGGCACGCCGAACACGATGCACCGGGACGACCTGCTGCACCTGATCTGGGACGCCGGTTTCCAGCCGGTCGAGCGGGACACCCGTTACAACGTGGTCCGGGAGTACGAGCGCCCGCCGACCCTGGCGCAGCGCCGCGCGGAACCGCAGCAGGTCTGGGCCTGATCCGGCCGGGGCCGACCCGGCTCCGGTCGCCTGCTCTTAACCTGCTTCATGTCCGGCGTGCGTGTTGGCGTGCGGGCCGGGTCAGGGTTCCCGCGTAGCTTCCATTCACCGTGATGATTGATTATGTCGACCGTGGTCGAGTCGGGACCGGGCGTCGGCTCCAGAGGCTCCGACGCCCGCTGCTCGCCGCCCTGATCGTCCTGATGGCCACCGCGATCCCGGGGCTGTCCGGCTACGCCGCGGCGGCACCCACGCCGACGCCGGCCGGCACCGGTCCGGTACGCATCACAGTGGAGATCGGGACCCCGTCGGCCGGTCCCAGCCCGACCGGCAGTCCGAGCCCGTCCGTCAGCGCCGGTCCGACGGCCACCGCCACCCCTTCGGAGAGCTCGACGAGTCCGACTCCGCCCGCGCCGGGCGCCGGTGGGAATCTGCCCCGGACCGGGCTTCCGTTGCTGCTCATCCTCGGCGCGGGCGCCCTGCTGCTCGCGGTCGGGCTGAGCCTGCGTGTGCTCGCGCGCCGACGTACCGCCTGACCCGGTCCCGCCGCCCCACCAGCCCGACGGGCCCGACCCGACTGCCCAGACCGACCAGACCGACGGGCCTGACCTGCCCGACCTGCTCCACCCGCCCGGATCGAAGCGTTCGCGTCGATCCGGGCGGTCGTGTATCGGCGGCGATCGAGTCGGCCGGAACCGAAACCGCTGACCCGGACGCTGCCGGGAACAGTTCGTCCGTTGTGCAGGCTTCCGGTCGGATCATGCTGCGTCGCGGGTTAGTGGGAGAAAGGTTCCGCCGTTCGGAATGCCTTGATGTCGAATTGGACGCGGCAGAGCGCTATTGACGTATTGAGCTGGCTGGCGCTGATTGGTGCTACTGGGCGTTATCGAGGCAATGCATCGTACGCCCGCATTTGATCACCCCACGTGAACTGATGTTCACCCCGTGCATGTCTGGCGTGAGCGTACGGCTATGCACGCCGTCACGGGCTGTCCGGAGCCTGATCGCGGTAGTCGCCTTACCGCGACGCCCACAATTGCGCGCCTCGCGCGCTTGACGGGAGGGATCTGGTGCAGCAGTCGCGCTTCGTCTTCCTTTCCATGCCGACAAAGTCGAACGGACAGGTGGACGAGGGTGCCGAGGAGGTGCTGTGGATGCTCGTCTCACCCAACAATCGGCAGCTCGGTCGTGGTGAAGAGGGTTGGCGTACGTATGCCGAGTGTTGGGCGGCGGTGGTCCGGTTGCGGGACGAGCACCGTCGGGCCGACGCGGTTGCCCTGACGGACGAATTCACCGGCCAGTGGGCCTGGCGATTGGATCTCGACAACGAGACCGTCGCCGTTTCCAGCCGGTCGTACCTGCGCGCCCGCGAGTGCAGCTACAACCTGGAACGGTTCCTGGCCGCCGTACCGCTGGCCGAGGTGGTCGAGGGAACCCGGGCGGTCCGCCGGGGACGGCACCCGGTACGCGATCACGAGCCCGCTGCCGAACGTCGGCGCGGCGGGGTGCCGATCCGGTCCGGGATCTCCCCGATCCGGACCCGCCTCTCGGCCGGTGGCGCCGATCCTGCGCACCTGCGCGACGACGAGACGAATACCCGGCTGTGATGCGTACGTCCGACTCCCTGACGACGACGGTCCCCGGCGCGCCGGACGGACCGTCGGACGCGCCGCGTCCGGCTCGGCAACGGCGCGGTCCGGCGGACCTGGCGTTCCGCGGTCTGCTCGGTGGCGGCGGCCTGGTGGTCCTGGCCGTGATGCTGCTGGTCGGTGGGTTCCTGCTGTTGCAGGCGCAGCGGGCGCTGGATGTGGCCGGCTGGTCGTTCCTGACCCGGCAGGAGTGGGAGCCGGATGCCGGTGCCGGTCACTTCGGCATCGCCGCGGTGCTCACCGGTACGGTGCTGATCGCCCTGGTCGCGATCACCTTCGCGGTGCCGCTGGCGACCGGTACGGCGCTCTACATCTCCGAGTACGCGCCGCGCCGGATCAAGCAGACCCTGATCAGCCTGGTCGACCTGATGGCCGCCGTGCCGAGCGTGGTGTACGGGCTCTGGGGGGCGTTCCTGCTGACCGGCAACGTGGTCGGCCTGGCCCGGTGGATCTCCACCTACTTCGGCTGGATCCCGCTGTTCGCCGTCGACGCCGGGGATCCGCGCGATCCGCTCGCCTCGGAGTCGGTCTACACCGCTTCCACGTTCATCGCCGGGATGGTGGTGGCGATGATGGTCACCCCTGTCGCCTGCTCGATCATGCGCGAGGTCTTCTCCCAGGCCCCGGCCGGTGAGCGGGAGGGCGCGCTGGCGCTGGGGGCGACGAAATGGGGGATGATCCGCTCGGTCGTCCTGCCGTTCGGTCGGGGCGGCATGATCGGCGGGACCATGCTCGGGCTCGGGCGGGCCCTGGGCGAGACGATCGCCGTCGTCATGATCATCTCGCCGATCTTCCAGATCCAGCCGCACATCCTCCAGCTCGGCAGCAACTCGGTGTCCGCGCTGATCGCCCTGCGCTACGGCGACGCGACCCCGATCGGCATCTCGGCCCTCTTCGCCGCCGGACTCGCCCTGTTCACCATGACGTTGATCGTCAACTTCTTCGCCTCGATCGTCATCTCGCGCAGCCGTTCCGGCGCGGCGAGCGAGGCCTGAGCCGGTGCCGACGTTGACCCCGAAGCACGCGATCGAGGAGCAGACCGGGATGTCGACCGAGACGCTGTCCCCGACGGTGGCCGTACCCGCGCCCGAAACCACACGGGACCGGGTGCGGTCCACCACCATTCCCACGTCCGCGACGGACCCGTCCGGCGCCGAGGTGCGCCGCCGGACCGCGACGGTGCGGCACACCGACCTGTACGCCGGGGTCGGCGCCGCGATCGCCGCGCTGAGCCTGGTCGCGCTGATCTACACCCAGCTCGCACCGTTCGACGGCGTACTCGGTTTTGTCGTCCTCGCGTACGTCGCGTTCATCGGCTTCTACGCGCTGCTCGTCTCGCTGGACGAGGACGGCCCTGCGGTACGGGACCGGGTGGTCGGCGCGCTCGTCCACAGCGTCGGGTTCCTGCTCCTCGTGGTGCTGCTGCTGGTGATCGGCTACACCCTGGCGCAGGGGTGGAAGGCGATGGTTCACCTCAACTTTTTCACCGAGGACATGTCCGTCACCTCGCCGCTCGCTCCGCTGAACGAGGGCGGGGTGCTGCACGCGATCGTCGGGACGCTGGAGCAGATCACGCTGGCGCTGACGATGACCGTACCGCTGGCCGTGGTCTGCGCCGTGTTCCTCAACGAGATTCCGGGCCGGTTCAGCCGGACGGTCCGTACGATCGCCGAGGCGATGACCGCGTTGCCGTCCATCGTGGCCGGGCTGTTCGTCTACGCGACGTTGATCCTGGCCCTCGGTTACGACCGCTCGGGTTTCGCCGCCTCGCTCGCGATCAGCGTGATGATGCTGCCGATCATCATCCGGGCGTCCGACGTGGTGATCCGGCTGGTGCCGGGAAACCTGCGGGAGGCCGCGCTGGCGCTCGGCGCCTCCCAGTGGCGCACCGTCTGGCACGTGGTCCTGCCCACCGCCCGTTCGGGACTGACCACCGCGGTCATCCTCGGCACCGCGCGGGGGGTCGGTGAGACCTCCCCGGTGCTGCTGACCGCCGGTGGCGCCGACGCGGTCAACTTCAACCCGTTCCGGGACTGGCAGAACTCGCTGCCGCTGGTCACGTACAAGTCGGTGGCCCAGCCCTCGGAGAACATGGTCGCCCGGGGGTTCGGTACCGCGGCCACGCTGATGCTGCTGGTGCTCCTGCTGTTCATCCTGGCCCGGCTCGTCGGCGGCCGCGGTCCCGGACAGCTCAGCCGGGGGCAGCAGCGTCGCCGGGTCCGGCGGTCGGCGCAGGACCGGGCCCGGTACGCCCGCCGCGAACTGCCCGGCCAGATGGACATCCTCGACCTCTCCCCGGACGCCCCGGACCCGGACGCCGATCACCAAGCCGGTGCGGATCCCGGCGGGCACGCCGCTGCCGGACCGGAGACACGGACCGCCCACGAGGCAGTTTCCCGAAATGACAGCGAGGACCGAAATGCTTGACAGGACGTCTTGGAGCAGGCGGGCGGGCGCGTCTTGGCGCAGGCGGGCGGGCGCGGGGGTGCTCGCCCTCGCGACGGTTGCCGTGACGGCGCTGTGGGCCGCCCCGGCCAGCGCCGCACCCGCCTCCGGCCGCAGCTACGTGGCGGTCAGCGGCAGTGGTTCGACCTGGAGCGAGAACGCGCTCAACGCCTGGCGGTCGGCGGTCCGGCAACAGGGGATGACGATCAACTACAGCGGCGGCGGCTCGACCGTGGGCCGGAACAACTTCCGGGAGGGGACGGTCGACTACGCGGTCTCCGAGATTCCGTACGGACTCGAAGGCGACGGCTCGACCCGGAAGTACGCGTACATGCCGATCGTGGCCGGTGGCACGTCGTTCATGTACAACCTCAAGATCGGTGGCAAGCGGGTGACCAACCTCCGCCTCTCCGGCGAGGTGATCACGAAGATCTTCACCGGGACCATCAAGCAGTGGGACGACGCCGCCATCAAGGCGGACAACCCGGGGTTGACACTACCCGCCCGCAAGATCATTCCGGTGGTCCGCTCGGACGGGTCCGGCACCACCGCCCAGTTCGTCATCTGGATGAACAGCCAGCATCCGAAAATCTGGCGGCCGTACTGCACCGCGCTGCGCAACGAGCAGCAGTGCAACGTCCTGTCCAACTTCCCCACCAAACCGGGTGCCGGTTTCGTGGGTCAGCCCCAGTCCAGCGGCGTCTCCTCGTACGTGGCGCAGTCCTACGCCGAGGGTGCGATCACCTACGTCGAATACTCGTACGCGCTGAAGAACCAGTTCCCGGTCGCCAAGGTGCTGAACTCCGCGGGCTACTACATCGAGCCCAAGGCGACGAGCGTGGCGGTGGCCCTGACCAGGGCGGAGATCGACCCGGCCGACCTGACCCAGAAACTCGGTGGCGTCTTCAGCAACCAGGACAAGCGGTCGTACCCGCTCTCGTCCTACTCGTACATGATCATCCCGATCGCGCTCGAGTCCGGGCTCACCGTGGACAAGGGCTACACCCTGGCGAAGTTCGCCTACTACTTCCTCTGCACCGGCCAGCAGTCGGCCGACTCGCTCGGCTATTCGCCGCTGCCGAGGAACCTGGTCGAAGCCGGCCTCCGGCAGGTCGAGCGGATTCCGGGTGCGGTGCACGAGGACATCAGGATCGAGAACTGCAAGAACCCCACCTTCTCCCCGGACGGCACCAACCTGCTCGCGCGCCTCGCAAAGGACCCCGAGCCCTGCGACCAGAGGGGGCCGACGCAGTGCGTGACGGGCACCGGCGGGGCCCCGCAGGACACGCCGGCCGGCGGCAACAACCAGAACAGTGCCGGCAACAGCGCCGGCCCCGGGACCAATAACCAGAACAACACTCCGGGTACGGCTCCGCCGACCACCGGCGCCCCGGCGGTCGTCGACCCGGACACCGGTGAGGTGATCGGCGGCGGTGACGGTGGTGGTGGAGAACAGTTCGTCGCCGGGGTGCCGGTGTCGCTCGACGGTGAGGGCGGCTGGCAACTGCGGCACACCATGATGGTGCTGGCCGGACTGCTCCTGATCGCGCTGGTCGTCGGCCCGCCGCTGATCTTCCGCCGGGCCGGTTCGACACCTACCGGCGACGTACGGGGCACCCGGTGAGCGCGGTTCGGGGCACGGTACCCGTACGCCGCAGGCTGACCACGGCGGTGCTGGCGGTCCTGGTGGCACCGCTCGCCCTACTGGTGACGGGGGCACCCGACGGCCACCGGCCGGTGCTCGCGGCGCAGGCCGTGGACACGCCGACCGAGTCGGCCGTGACCAAACACGGCCGGCCGGGCAGGTACCAGGACTTCTCCGCGCTGGAGGTCACCGTCTCGCAGACGAAGAGCCTGGTCAACCAGGCCGTCACCGTCACCTGGAAGGGTGGCGAACCGACCGAGCCGGTCCGCTACTTCGGCAAGAACTTCCTCCAGGTCATGCAGTGCTGGGGACCGGACCCGGACGCACCGGACTTCCGGGAGACCTGTCTGTGGGGTGCGAGCGGGGCGAGCCCGACGGAACTCTTCACCGGGCCGGACGCCCTGCACCGCCGGGTCAGGGCCAGCTTCCAGGCCAGCGGCGGGGTACGCGAGGTGGACCCGGCCGAGGCCGCCCTGCCCGAGGGTGCCCGGCTGCCACCCGGTGCCGAGTACCCGCCGTTCCGATCGGCCCAGGGGGAGCGGCAGACCTGGGGAACCAGCCCGTTCGGCGAGCCGGCCTGGGTCCCGCCGATCGAGAACTACTTCGACCGGAACACCACCAACGAACTTCCGTTCGGCCGTACGGCACGAGACGGCACCGGTCGCGCCACCTTCGAACTCCAGACCACCACGGAGGAGCGCGACCTGGGCTGCGGGGACCCGATCCCGCAGGCCGACGGTTCGATCAGGGGCCGCCCCTGCTGGCTGGTCGTCGTACCACGGGGTGGGTACGACTGGAACGGCGAACCGCTCGACGGCAATGGCCAGGGTGGCAGGGTCATCGACGGGTCACCGCTGTCGGCGACCTTCTTCGCCGACCGGATCGTGTTCCCGCTCGAGTTCGAACCGGTGGGCAGCTTCTGCGCGGAGAACAACGAACTGCGGCAGACGGTCGGCTCGCATCTCATGGAGGACGCCGCCGCGTCCTGGTATGGCGCGATGTGCGCCGGCAACAGCCGTCCGCCCCTGGTGCTCAATCCGATGGGCGACGTCGACGCGGGCCAGCAGCTACGCGCCGAGGTGTTCGGCGCCCCGGTCGGCCTGGCGTACGTGACCGACCCGGTGGTCCGGACCGAGTACGACCCACCGATCGTCCATGCCCCGGTCACCCTCGGCGCGGCGGTCATCACGTTCCAGATCGAGGGACGGGTTCCGCAGACCGCGCCGGACGTCGACCAGGAGTTGGCCAACGTGCAGGTCCGCGACCTGAAGTTGACGCCACGGCTGGTCGCGAAGCTGCTCACCCAGTCGTATTCCAGGGAGATCGTGCAGGGGGCGGTCGGTGACCGGGTGACGTACCCGAGCCTGCGCCAGGATCCGGAGTTCCTCGTACTCAATCCGGTCTTCGCCAGGTTCGAGACGAACTTCCACCCGTCCGGGATCCTGGTCACCGACGGCAACTCGGCGCTGGCCCACCAGGTCTGGCAGTGGGTGCTGTCCGACCCGGAGGCAGTGTCCTGGCTGGCCGGTGCCAAGGACCCGTCCGGAATGACGGTCAACCCGAACTTCCTGCCCGTCTTCGCCGAGGGCATCGCACCCGCCAACTTCCCGAAGGCGGACCCGAACTGCTTCGACATCGACGGTCCGGTGATCCCGGACGGGCCCGACGACGGTGACGAACCAGACGACGGTACGGCACCCGAGCGTTGCGCCACGCACATCTCCCCGTACGTGGAGTCCCTGCGCAAGGCCGCCAGCCAGACCCTGCGTGGGCAGTCCGGGGCGCAGAACTGGGTGATCAACGGTGACTGCCCGGCGGGTCAGAAGGACTGCTGGAAGGGGGACCCGCCGCAGCCCGTCGGGCAGCGCTTCCTGCTGTCGATCACCGACGCGGCATCCGCCGCCCGGTACGCGCTGCCGACCGCGCAACTGCGCAACCGCGCGGGGGAGTTCGTCGCGCCGACCCAGGCGAGCCTGCTCGCACAGGTGCAGAAGGCGGCCGAGCCGAGCACGGTCGAGGGGGTGACGCAGAACAATCCACACAAGCCGGTGGCCGGCGGGTACCCGCTGGCGATGCTGACGTACGCGGCGGTCAACCTCGGCCGGCCGAAGGAGCAGCGGATCGACTACGCCCGGTTGCTGCGCCACGCGGCGACCACCGGCCAGGTACCCGGCGTGCAGTTGGGACAACTGCCCCCGGGGTACGTCCCGCTGCCACAGGCGTTGCGGGACCAGACCCTCGCCGCCGCGACCGAGGTGGAGAACTACAACGCGCCCACGCCGTCTCCCACCGACAGCGAGACCCCACCCCCGCTGCCGGCCCCACCGGCGGCCAACCCGAACCCGCCGACACCGGGTGCGCCGCCGGCACCGGTTGCCACCGCGAGCCCGAGCCCCACTGCCGTCCCGCCGACCCCGGTGGCGCAGACGACGTTGACCCAGGGGCAGCCGGTCGGGTGGATCCGCTTCGTCATCCTCGTTGTCCTCGGACTGGGGCTGGCGAGCATCATCGCCGGTCCGACGATGTGGCTGCGCGGATATCGCAGGTCGCCGTCAAACAGTTCCGCCTCGACCCGTACCTAATTGCTCTCATCGATTCATTCGGCCTACATGTTGGCGAAACAATACGCACTCGACGTTCCCTTGATCACGGTATCGAGAAGAGCGCCCCGCGACTGATGCTCCTGACGGCCCACCGAGTTCAGCGGCGGGCGCTGTCTCTTGCGAAAGGGAGAACAATGCAGGTGAAGATTTTCGGCAGGACGGCCGGCATCGTCGGGGGTGTGGCACTCGCGATCGCGCTGCTGGCCAACCCGGCCGTGGCCGACCCGAGCTCGACGACCGACTACCGGATGCTGGCCGGCACCGGCTCGGACACCACCCAGGACGCGATGAACGGACTGGCCGAGGCGATCACCGTCGGTGGAAGCAAGGTCATCGCGTCCTGGGACGCGCGTGGCTCGGCGAACATCAAGACCAAGGCCACCGGCTGCGAGTTCGCCCGCCCGAACGGTTCCGGAGCCGGCCGTACGGCGCTGCGCAACTCGGAGACCGTCGGCAACGCGATCGCCGGCTGTGTGGAGTTCGCCCGTTCGTCCAGCGGCACCACCCACGTCCCGAGCGGTAACGGGGTCTGGATCCCGTTCGGTGTGGACGCCGTCTCCTTCGTGATCAACCAGACCAGCGACCTGCCGATCAACATGCCGGTCGGGCAGCTGCGCAACATCTACCGCTGCATCATGCAGGACATCGCCGGCACCCCGGTCCAGCCGCTGCTACTCCAGGCCGGTTCCGGTACGCGGCAGTTCTGGAACCAGCAGATGGGGATCACCGACCAGGAGATCGCGCTCGGCGACTACCCGTGCCTGCTGCCGCCGGCCCAGGGCGGCACCGGCCTGGACCCGGTCCAGGAGCACGACGGCCGGGTGCTGGCCGGACACCTCGACTACCTGCTGCCGTTCTCGATCGCCCAGCACATCGCACAGGGCAACAGCCTGCCGGGCGTCGAGGACCGGCGTGGCCCGTCGGACCTCGGCAGCGTCGGTGGCGCCTCGCCGTACGCGACCGGGTCGAACCCGCGGACGCTGAACACGAACTTCCCGTTCCGCCGGGACGTCTACAACATCGTCCCCACCGCCGACCTGGGCAACAGCCTCATCGACCAGGTCTTCACCGGCGCGGACTCGCTGGTGTGCCAGAACACCGCCGTCATCCAGCACTACGGCTTCGGTGCCGCCGCGACCTGTGGCGACACCTCGCTGCGGGGCACGCTCTGACCGGTGCCGGTCCGGCCGCCGGCCGGTGACGTACCGCTGGAAGCTCGTGCTCGCGGCCGGATCCACGGCCGCGGGCACGAGGCCGCCACGAGCCCCGACGGGCCGGTTGACTCAGCGTAGTCAGTTGGATTCATCTGGCCTTCATGCGGGCGAAGGATTGGGCGCGAAACGTTTCCGAAATACGGGTGTCGATGTATCTGAGGGTCGGTGAATGCTGGTCGTGGCTCATCCAAGAATGGAAATGGGCCGAACCTCCTGTCTCTCTCAGAAAGGGAGAACAATGCAGGTTAAGTCCTTCGGCAAGGCGTTCGCGGTAGCCTTCGGCGCCGCTGTCGCCGTCGCGCTGGTGGCCAACCCGGCCGTCGCCGACCCGGACCCGATCACCGACTACCGGACGCTGGCCGGCACCGGTTCGGACACCACCCAGGACGTACTGAACAGGCTGGGGAACGCGATCACCATCGGCGGCAACAAGGTCATTGCCTCCTGGGACGCGCGGGGCACGGCCTCCATCAAGACCAAGGCCGCCAACTGCTCCTTCACCCGACCCAACGGGTCCGGTGCCGGTCGTACCTCGCTGCGCGACTCGGAGACCCCGGGCAACGCGATCGCCGGTTGCGTCGACTTCGCCCGTTCGTCGAGCAGCACCACCCACGTCCCGAGCGGCAACGGGGTGTGGATCCCGTTCGGCGTGGACGCCGTGACGTTCGCCATCAACCAGAGCAGCGACCTGCCGATCAACATGAGCCTCGGCCAGCTACGCAACATCTACAAGTGCGTCGTCAGCGACATCGCCGGTGTCGACGTGCAGCCGCTGCTGCTCCAGGCGGGTTCCGGCACCCGGCAGTTCTGGAACCAGCAGATGGGCATCACCGACGCGGAGATCGCCGCCGGTGACTACGAGTGCCTCGTGCCGCCGTCGCAGGGCGGCACCGGTGTGGACCCGATCCAGGAGCACGACGGCCGGGTGCTGACCGGACACAACGACTACATCCTGCCGTTCTCGATCGCCCAGCACATCGCGCAGGGCAACAGCCTGCCGGGCGTCGAGGACCGGCGCGGCCCGTCGGACCTCGGCCGGATCGGTGGCGTCTCGCCGTACGCGACCGGGACCACCCCGCCGAACGAGGTGCTGAACACGAGCTTCCCGCTGCGGCGCGACGTCTACAACATCGTGCCGACCGCCGACCTGACCAACCCCACCATCGACGCGGTCTTCACCGGCTCGGACTCGCTGGTGTGCCTGCAGACCACCCTGATCCAGCAGTACGGCTTCGGTGCCGCCGCCAACTGTGGCGACACCTCGCTGCGCGGCAACCTCTGACGATCGGTTCCCGATCCGGTCGGTGAACCGGGTCGGGTCCGGTGAACGACGTCGCGTCCGTGTACGGGCACAACCGGCCACGGGCGCGACGCCACCCGCCCCTTCGACTTCCACGCCTTACACCGTTACTTCGAGGACCGCAGGACCGTACCGAGAGAGGAAGTGCTTCGTGAGCAAGCCCAGGTCTCTGCTCGGCCGGGCGGCAGCAGCGCTGTCGACCGCCGCGATCGTGACCCTTGCGCTGGCCGGTTTCGCCGGGCCCGCGCAGGCGGAAAGCCCCATCCTCGGCACCATCGCCCTGTCGCCGGCGAGCGGCAGCGTGACCGACAACCCGTTCGTGACGGGCGCCGTCGCGTCGGCGGCCTGCCCGACCGGGTACGGCGACAACGTGTCGCTGCGGGTCGGCGCGGTCGGCGGGCCGTACAACCTGCTCGCCCGGATCAGCAGCGACAGCGGGTACGACCAGGCGCCGGTCACCCTGGCCGCCAACCGGTCGCTCGCCACCGCCCTCGGCACCCCGGCCGACGGCACGTACGAGGTCACGATCACCTGCTCCGGCGGCGAGACCGGGACGTACCCGAAGAACTTCTCCACGCTCGTCAGCGTCACCGGCGGCAACTGGGCCGTGAAGAGCGCGGCAGCGACCACCACCAGGCTCACCGCCAAGCCGATCCTGTTCGCCTTCAAGGGCCAGAAGGTCACGCTGGCCGCGACCGTCGCCCCGAACGCGGCCGGCACCGTCGAGTTCTTCGCCGACAACACCAGCGTCGGTACGGCGCCGGTGACCAACGGCAAGGCCACCGTGTCGACCACCGCGCTGCCGGGTGGCCTGCTCAAGCTCGAAGCGACCTTCATCCCGGACGACCCGCGCCTGCACCGGTCCTCCCACTCGCAGATCTGTTACATCGTGATCGGTTGACCTGTCACGCCAACGCACGGGCGGGTGGCCGGAGGTCCCTTGTGGACGTCCGGCCACACGGCCGTGTTTCCCGCCGGACACCGGCCGTGTTTCCCGTCAGAGAAAGGAATCTCGTGAACAGGCTCACCCGCCTCGTCCACCGAGCCGGCGCGTCGATGGTCGCGGCCGGGATACTCGGCGTCGCCGCCATGACCGGCGCGGTGCTGGTCGGACTCGCCCCGTCGGCGCAGGCCGCCGTCCTGGGCGCCCTCACCCTCAACCCGTCCAACGGCACGCTGGACGCCAACCCGGCACTGATCGGAGCGTCCACCCCCGCGGCCTGCCCGATCGGCTTCGGCGACCAGGCCGTCCTCAAGATCGGCCCGGTCGACGGCGGGTTCGTCAACCTGGCCAAGATCGCGTCGGCCGAAGGGTACGACCGGGCCCCCTTCACCCTCGCCGCCGACCGATCCATCCTCGACGCGGTCAAAGCGACCTTGCTGGCACCGGGCGACTACCGCATCACCGTGACCTGCATCAGCGGGGTGAACGGCCCGAGCCCCGACCAGTTCGAGACGGTGATCACCGTGTCGGGCAACAACTGGGAGGTCAAGGGGGGCGGCGGCCCGACGAACACGCCGACGACCACGGCCCTGACCGCCTCGCCGACCAGCACCGCCGGACTGGACGAGACGGTGACCCTGACCGCCCAGGTGACTCCGCCGGCCGCGACCGGAACCGTCCGGTTCAGGGCCGGGCAGGGCAGCACCGCTATCGACCTCGCCGCCCCCGCCGAGGTGACGGAGGGCCGGGCCACGGCCGGAGTACCCGGTGACGTGCTCGGGGACGGGGTGCACCAGATCACCGCGGTCTTCACCCCCACCGCCGGCACCAGCTACGGAGCGTCCACCTCCGCACCCCTGGAGTACGAGATCACCGACGCGTCCGTACGGACCACCACCGCACTCGTGGTGACGCCAGCGGGCTCGGCAGCACAGAACGCGGAAGTTGTCCTCACCGCGACCGTCACACCCGCGACCGCGGTGGGCAAGGTGAAGTTCGTCTACCGCAGCGCCTCGACCATCGGCACCCCGGTCGACCTGGTACGGGGCACGGCGACCATCCGGACCAACAGCCTCCCGCCCGGCGACTACCCCCTGACCGCCAGGTTCGAACCGACCGATCCGGGAGCGTGGGAGCCCTCGGACGCCACGGTCTCGTACCGGATCGCACCGGCGCCCACCCCGACGGCGACACCGACCGCCACGCCGACCCCGACGGAGTCGGCCGTGCCCAGCGAATCGCCGACGCCGAGCCAGACGCCCAGCGAGAGCCCCGAACCGGGCGGTGGCGGCGGCAGCCTGGCCCTGACCGGCAGCTCGATCCCGACGCTGGTGACCGGCGGATCCGTGCTCGTCGGCACCGGCATCGGCGTGCTGCTGCTGTCCAGGCGCCGCCGCAGCCACTGACCGGTCGGAGCCGACCCCCGCGGGCCGGCTCCCACGCCACGCGTCCGCCGCCCGGTGGCGGTGCGGGTACGCCAGATGGGTCCGCAGCCGGGCCAGGGTGACGAGGAAGGAAGAGCAATGTCCAGACTGGAATCGCCCCGTCGGCGCGTGGCGGCGGTGCTGCTCGCGGTGGCGGTGGTGCCCGCGGTCGCGCTGCCGGCGCGGGCGGCGGAGGCTGTGCCGGTCCGGCGCGCCGGAGCCATCGGCCCGCTCACGGTCGAGCCGACCAGCGGCACCGTCGACGCGAACCCGATGCTCGTCTCGGCGACCACCGCGGCACCCTGCCCGGCCCGGTACGGCGCCGCCGCGATGCTCCGGGTCGGCCCGGCGGGCGGTGGCCCGTACAGCAACATCGTGCGGCCGGGACAGGCCGGTGACTACGACCGGGCGCCGTTCACCATGACCGCCAACCGGTCGATGGTCACCTCCCAGGGGAGAACCCCGACGGACGGCGAGTACGAGATCGTCGTCGAGTGCGTCAGCGCCGATCTCGGTCCGCACCCCGACCGGTTCGTCACCTCGATCGTCGTCACCGGCAACACGTGGCGGGTCAAGGGCACGGCCGGACCGCCCGCCGCACCGTCCACCGGACCCCCTTCCACCGCCAACCCGCCCGCAACGGACGCATTCGCGCCGACCGCCACCGGCCCGGCGACCACCCCCGCGACCGGCAGCGCCGCGCCGCCGACCGGTTCCGCCCCGGCCGAGGACGCGGATCCGACCGGATCACCGGCCGCCGACGTCCGACTGGCCGGCGAACCCGTCCGGGACGGGTCGGCACTGCCCTGGGTCGTGGGCGCGGTGGTGGTCGTACTGGCCGCCGCCGGTGCCGCGGTACCGCTGATCCGTCGCCGAAGGAGAGTCCAGCCGTGACCGTGAGCGCCACCCCGTCGACCGCGCCCCCGGCCGGCGACCGACCGGCGGGTCCGGCCACCCCGCCGACCACACCCGTCGTGACGGCGCCGCCGCCGGTCGCCGTACCGCCGCGTCCGGCCAGGGGAGCGGAGATCCCGGGGGTACGGATCACCGGCGTGGTGCTGACCCTGCTCGGCGTGCTGCTGCTGGGGTTCGTCGTACACCTGACTTTGATCTCGGAGATCAGGTACGACCGGGCTCAGCAGGTCGCGTACGCCGACTTCCGCAAGGACCTGGCCGAAGCCGTGGCGCCGGTGGGGCAGAGCGGGTTCGACAACCAGCTCCTCCGGCTCGGCGCACCCGTGGCGGTGCTGCGCATTCCCGCCCTCGGCACCCAGCAGGTGGTGTTCGAGGGGACCACCTCCGGGGTGCTGGCGGACGGGCCGGGGCACCGCCGCGACACCCCCCTGCCGGGACAGGCGGGCACCAGCATGATCACGGGACGGCGGGCGGCGTACGGCGGTCCGTTCAAGGGTCTGCCGCTGCTCCGCCCCGGCGACCAGGTGATGGTGGTGACCGGGCAGGGCGAGCACGAGTATCGCGTCACCGGCGTACGTCACCGGGGTGACCCGCAACCGCCGAGGCTCGGCACCGGCGCCGGCCGGCTGACGCTGGCCACCGCCGCCGGCCGGCCGTACCTGCCGAGCGATGTCGTGTACGTGGACGCTGAACTCGTCTCCGAGGCCCATCCGGCACCGAAGCGGCGGATCGGAACACAGTCGCTGACCGCGGCGGAGAAGACGATGGCCGGTGACTCCGGCGCGTGGACCGCCCTGCTCCTGTGGGGACAGGCGCTGCTGATCGCCGCGTACGCGGTGAGTTGGGCCTGGGCCCGGTGGGGTGGCTGGCAGGCGTGGGTGGTCGGTGCCCCACTGCTCAGCGCGCTCGGCCTCGCCGTCGCCGACCAGGTCGCCCGAATCCTGCCCAACCTCTACTGATGACGGAGCCGACGTGACTCTCGACAAGACCCTCACCCTGTCCGCCGGTCCGGCCGCGCCCGGTGCGCTGGCGGCACTGGAGGCGCGGTCGATCTCGGCCTGGTTCGGTCAGCACAAGGTGCTCGACCGGGTGTCGCTCACCATGGCGGCCGGCGAGGTGACCGCGCTGATCGGACCCTCCGGCTGCGGCAAGTCCACCTTCCTGCGCATCCTGAACCGGATGCACGAGCTGATCCCGTCGGCGACCCTGGCCGGCGAGGTGCTGCTCGACGGCGACGACCTGTACGCGTCGGCCCGGCGGATCACCGACGCCCGGCGGCAGGTCGGCATGGTCTTCCAGAAGCCCAACCCGTTCCCGACCATGTCCATCTACGACAACGTGCTCGCCGGCCTCAAGCTGACCGGCGTCCGGGCCGATCGTGACGTCAAGGACGCCCTGGTGGAGGAGTGCCTGACCAAGGCCGGGCTCTGGAAGGAGGTACGCGACCGGCTCCGGTCGCCCGGCGGGGCGCTCTCCGGTGGGCAGCAGCAACGGTTGTGCATCGCCCGGTCGTTGGCGGTCCGGCCCCGGGTGCTGCTGATGGACGAGCCCTGTTCGGCGCTCGACCCGACCTCGACCCGCCGGATCGAGGAGACCATTGCCGAACTGGTGTCCGAGGTGACGATCGTGATCGTCACGCACAACATGCAGCAGGCGGCGCGGGTATCCAACCAGTGCGCGTTTTTCCTCGCCGAACACGGCACCCCCGGCGCCATTGTGGAACACGGTCCGACCGAGCTGATGTTCGACAGCCCGCGCGATTCTCGTACCTCCGATTACGTACACGGACGGTTCGGATAGTCGACGGCGCCGACCGGCCGACCGGGGGTGGCCGGTCGGTGACGACCCGAATTGACGTATCCCCAGGCGGGGACCGGTTCGACATCTGCCATTCACGCGACGGCTCTATCCGATTCCGTGAATTGTCAGTCCCGCGTCGGCTCGGCCGTAACCCGCAATTTTCCTTATGCATGTCCGGCGTAGACGTTGGCCTCCACGGCGGGTCACAGCCCGTGTGCAGCCTGATCGAGTTGCGGCCGGTCACCGCTCCCAATGAGGGAGAGCCGCCGTACCGCACTTCTCCTGAAGGAAGTGATCCATGAAGGCAACCAAGTCCCTGCTCGGCCGTACGGCCGCTCTGGCCGGCGCGGTCGCGCTGTCGGTGGTCGGTCTGGTCGGCGTCGCAGCGCCCGCCCAGGCCGCAGCCCTGGGTACGCTCACGCTCAACCCCACCACCGGCGACGTGGCCACCAGCCCGGCGCTGACCGGGGCGACCACGTCGGCGGCCTGCCCGGCCGGCTTCGGCGACCAGGCCGTGCTCCGGTTCGGTCCGGTCGGCGGCCAGGTCGCCAACCTGAACAAGATCGCCAGCGTCGGCAACTACGACCAGGCGCCGTTCACCCTGGACGCCAACCGGTCGATCACGACCGCCCTCGGCGCGGCACCGGCCAACGGCGACTACCTGTTCGCGATCGAGTGCATCAGCGGCCTGATCGGCCCCCACCCGGACCGCTTCGAGACCGCCGTCACCGTCACCGGCGGTACCTGGAAGGTCAAGGGCGCCGTGGAGCCGGCCACCCCGACCACCACCGCCCTGGCCGTCAGCCCGGCCGGTCCGGTCGAGCTGGGCACCAACGTCACCCTGACCGCCACGGTGGCCCCGGCCGCCGCCACCGGCTCGGTCGACTTCCGTCGCGGCGGTGCCTCGCTCGGCAGCGCCCCGGTCTCGAACGGCACCGCCACCCTCACCACCAACGCCCTCTCGGCCGGCACCAACTCGCTGACCGCCGTCTTCACCCCGGCGGACGCGGCGGCGTTCGCGCCGTCCACCTCCTCGGCCGTCTCGGTCCAGGTCACCGTTCCGGGCAGCCTCGGCGCCACCCAGGAACTCACCGCCGATGTCGCGCCGGGCGCGTTCTCGCTCGCCGTCGCCGGCAACGCCGTCGCCCTGACCGGTGGCGTCGTCGGCGGCGCGGCCACCGGTGCCCTGAACAAGGCCACGGTGACCGACCTACGCGGCACCAACGCCGGCTGGAACCTGACCGGCCAGGTCGAGAACTTCGTCGGGCCGGCGGGTGCCACCATCGCGGCGAACCAGCTCGGCTGGGTGCCGAACGCCAGCGAGGTCAACGAGAACTCCGGCACGGTCGTCGCGGGTGCGGCGGCCAACCCCGGTGCGGGCCTGGGCGACGCGCGCGCGTTGTGCAGCGCCGCGCAGGGCAGCAGCGCGGGTGTCTTCGAGTGCGGCGCCGAGCTGACGCTCGACATCCCGGACACCGCGGCGCCGGGCAGCTACAGCGCCACCCTGACCCTCACGCTGGTCTGATCCACCGGGTCTGACCAGCCAGGTCTGGGACCACCGGCGCGGCGCCGCTCCTTCATCCCCCCACGGGGACGGCGGCGTCGTGCCGGTGGGACGACAACGGCGGGGGTACCGCGGGCACACCGGCCCGTGGCACCCCCGCCGCACCTCCGTTTCTGCGACCCGGGAGCCGTACCCATGACCGCCGCCCGTAGCCCACGTGCCCGTTCCACCCTGTTGCTCCTCGCCGCCGTGACGGCGCTGACCGTGGCGCCCCCACCAGCCCCGGTGCGGGCCGCGCCGGGTCCGGCCGCTCCCGCGCCCGCCGCCTCGGCGCCGGAGGAGTTCCGGTGGGCGGTGCAGCCATCGAGCGCGACCGCCCCGACCGGGCGCAACCAGTTCATCTACGACCTCGGCCCCGGCCAGCAGGTCGACGACCACGTCGCGATCACCAACCTTTCGGCCAAACCGCTGACCTTCACGGTGTACGCGACCGACGCGTTCACCGCGACCGACGGCGCCTTCGCCCTGTTGCCGGCCAGCCAGCCGGCGAAGGACGCGGGCACCTGGGTCGGCTTCGACCACAAGCCCCTGACGATCCGGCCGGGGCAGCGGGTCATCGTCCCGTTCCGCCTCGCGGTGCCGGCGAACGCCGCCCCCGGGGATCACGCCGCCGGGGTCGTCGCGTCCGTGGCCGAGCAGCGGATGGATGCCGAGGGGCAGCGGGTCAACGTGGACCGGCGGGTCGCGGCCCGGATCTACCTGCGGGTCGGTGGACCGGTCACCGCCTCCGCCGAGGTCGAGTCGGCGCAGGTGACGTACGACAATCCGGTGCTCCCGTTCACCCGTGGACCGATGACGATCACGTACCGGGTACGCAACACCGGCAACGTCCGGGTCAACGGCAAGGTACGGCTGCGCGCCACCGGCCTGCTCGGTGTGCCGCTGGGCGGAACCCGGCAACTCGACCTGCCGGAGCTGCTGCCCGGCGCACAGGTCACCCTGACCCGGCGACTCGACGGCGTACTCCCGGCCGGGTTGGTCACCGGTGTGGTGGCGGTCGACCCGTCGACCAGCCAGGGCGCGTTGCCGGAGACGACCCGTACCGGTTCGGTCCTTGCCCCGCCGTGGACGCTGCTGTACCTGTTGCTCCTGGTCCTCGTGCTGGTGGGCGCGCGGTGGTGGCGCCGCCGCCGCAACGCGGTGCCGCGACCCGACGGCGGCCCGACCGCATCCGGGTCCCCGGCACCCGACACGGCTACCGCCGAGCCGGCCGGGAAGCCGTCGGCCGCGTTGGCCGGGAAACCGTCGGCCGAACCGTCCGAGGTGCCCACCGGTGACGCCGTGAGCGCCGACGCCCGTGCCTAGATTCCGCCCGGTGATCCGGTTCGCGCTCGCCCTCGGTGCCGCCGTCGCCGCGCTGCCGGCGGGTGCCCCGGCGGCGGTTGCCGCGGGGACCGAGCCGAGCATCGTGCTCGATCGGGCCGAGGTCGGCGTCGGTGACCAACTCGCGGTACGGCTGTCCGGGTGGCCGGCCGGCAACGTGCAGGTGGAACTCTGCGGCAACCAGGCCCAGCGGGGCTCGATCGACTGCGCGGTGGGCGGGGCGGCGAGCGCGGCGGTCCTGCCCGACGGCTCGGGTGCGGTGGCGTTGACCGTCCCGGCCCCGCCGGGCGCCTGCCCCTGCGTGATCCGGGTCCGGCCGGTCTCCGGCGGCGAGACCCGGACCGCCCCGGTGGTGGTCAAGGGGATCCCGGTGCGGACCGCCCCGCCGGCCGCGCCGGCTCCGACCGAGCTGGCCGCGTCCGGCGTACGGATCACCGGGGCGGGTTCGCCCTGGGCCGCCCTCTTCGCCGGCCCGGCGCACCGTACGGTGACGGTGACGTTGCGTAACTCCGGTCAGGTGCCGGTGCCGAGCCCCCGACTGTCGTTGACCAGCGGGCGCCCCGGCCGGACCACCGTCATCGTCGCGGCACCCCCGGTGGGCCTGCTGGCACCCGGCCAGGAGCGCACATTCGACCTTCCCGTCACGTTCGGCGCGCCCACCTGGGGCCGGTACGCCGTCCGGGGCGAACTGCTCGGCGCCGACAGTTCGGAGGTGTTCTACGCCCACACCCACTCGTACCCCTGGGGCCTGATCCTGTTGCCGGTGCTCGCCCTCGTCTATTCGACCGTGCGCTGGTGGCGCCGGACGGGCCGGACCGCCGTGGCCGTGGAGCAGCGGTCGGCCTGACGTACCCTCGACGGGTCATGAGCGAAGCGCAGAGCAGTTTTCCCCGGCGGGACGCCAGCGGCAGGATCACCGGCCTGGCCGATCTCGGCGGCGTGGTCCTCGCCGGCCTGGTCATCGGTGTGCTGGCGCTGGTTCTGTTCGATTGGGCCTTCGAGTCGATGGGCCTGGCCGACTTCGGCAAGACCAACGGCTGGCTGGCGGTGATCCTCCCGGCCTGGCTCTTCGTCGACGAGTACCGGGCCTGGGGGCCGGGTCCGGCCAGGGCGGCGGCGGCAGTGGTGGGTGCGGGGCTCGGCCTGACCACCGGTCTGCTCGCCGCGGGGCTGGCCGCCGGAGCGCCGCCGATCGTGTCGGGCGCGGCGGCGGCCGGGGCGTTCGCGCTGGTATATACGCTGGTCTGGTATTTCGGCGTCCGGTGGTTGGACCGCCGGACGGGTTGATCGGAGATGGAATCGTGAGTCCCGCCGTGAAGTACACGCTGGGCCGGGTCGGGCTGTTCGTGGTGGTCATGGCCGCGCTGTTGCCGGTGCCCATGAGCATCTTCCTCAAGCTCATGCTGGCGGTGGTGTTCTCGGCGGCGGCGTCCTTCTTCCTGCTCAAGACCTGGCGTAACGAGATGGCCGAACAGGTGGCCGGAGCGGTCCAGCGGCGGCAGGAGGAGAAGGCACGGCTGCGGGCCGCGCTCTCCGGTGACGACCAGCCCGCCACCGCTCCGCCGGCTTCCTCGACCACCCCGCCGGCCGACCCCGACACCGCTCGCTGAGCTCAGCGGTCCAGGTCGCGTCGCCGGGCCACCCGGTCCAGGTCGTCCATCAGGCCGTCCAGCCGGCGCATCCCCTCGTCCAGCCTGCCCAGCGAATCCTCGCTCGGAGCAGCCGCCAGGACCGGGGCGATGATCTCGTTGGCCCGGCCGTTGTACTCCCGTTGGGCCTCGCCGATCGCGGCGGTGACCTCCGCCGCGACGTCCTCCGCCGACAGTCGCAGGGCGCCGGGGTCGATCCGCAGTTCCTGGATCGCGCCGCCCGGACCGGTACGGGCCCGGACGTAACCGCGCGGCGATTCGCCGGTGCCGTACTGGTCGGCGAGGTCGTCCTGCATCCGCTGGATCCGCGCCACCTGCTGGTGGGCGTACTCGGCGAGATCCTCCAGATTCCGGATGTCGGGCACGTCGAATCCTCTCGGCCGGGGTCGGCCGTCGGGAGGGGCACCTGGTACGAGCGAGCGCGACAACAGGGCGGCCCTCCCCACGGCGGGTCAGGGTGGACAGGATAGCGAGGCCGGTTGGGGCGGTGGCATTCTTGCCCGGTGGCCAAGGATGACACGCTCCACATTGAGCCGGCGCTGCGTCCACTCCTCGCGCCCGGGGAGCGGTTGCTGACCGCCGCGATGCTGATAAAGGACGTCGGTACGACCGACGACGTCTCCATTTCCGACGAACTGAAGAACCTGCTCGATCCGACCATCCTGTTCGGCCTCGGTACGCATCCGGGGAACCTGTTGCAGCAGGCCGCGTTCGGTCGGGCGGTGATCGGGCCGGCGGACAGCCCCGCCCGGCGCCTGTACGACGCGGTCGACGCGACCACGTCGCCGACCCTGGCGGTCACCGACTCCCGGTTGTTGGTCGCCGACCGGAAGACGGTCGACCGGGTGGGTGGAAGTTGGACCGACCGGTGGTTCGGTCCGGTGGAGTACGTGGCGACGTTGACCCACGAATCGCCGAGGGACGCTATCGTCGGGGCGATCATGGCGCCGGCGGGTGTGCTCCGCCGAGGACGGTTCCTGGTTGTCTTCACCGACGGATCGGTCTGTGCCCTGATCGGCGGGCCGCCGAACGCGGGTCGGCGGGCGGCGGAAGCCATCGGCCCGCCCCGGCCGGCGGCGGGTACTCCTGGGGAGGAGCAGGCATGACACAACCGGTGAAGGTCTATCTCGACGCGATGACCAGGTACGCGGACGCGATGCAGGACCTCGGTACGGCCTTCGGCAACACCCGCGCCCTGCTGGTGGACGCCGACGTGACCGAGGACAGCTTCGGGATGCTGCCGGAGTCCCGGGAGGTCGCGACGGTCTACGAGCAGCGCACCACGGACGGGCTGGAGGTGCTGCGTACCGGGGAGGACGTGTTCGGGGAGTTGGCGGTGGCGTTCCGGCAGATGCGGGACAACTACCGGGGCACCGACCAGGCCGCCTCGGACCGGTTCGGGGGAGGGAAGTGACCCGGGCGCCGAGCGGTGCGGAACGGATCGAGGAGTACCTCGGCCCGGCTGGTGCGGCGTACTCGGTGATCAAGCCGATCGTCGAGTTCCTGGCCCACCCGATGGACGCGGTGACCGGCGACCCGGACCTGCTGATCGCCCAGGCTAAGGCGTGGCGGGACGCGGCGACCCGGATGGACCAGTTCGTGCTGGACGAGGTGGGTGCCCGGACCGATCTGCTCTCCTACTGGGAGGGGGAGGCGGCCGAGTCGTTCAACGCGCAGATGAGCCAGATCAACCAGTCGTTGGCCGAGATCGGCGACCACTTCGTGGCCACGGCCGAGTTGCTGGAGGGGTCGGCCGAGGGGGCCCGACAGGCGCAGGAACTGGTCGAGCAGATCGTCAAGGAACTGATCGCCTGGGCCATCATCACCATCATCGTGGCGCTCGCCTCGGCCTGGATCACCGCCGGTGCGTCGCTGCTGGCGGGCGGGGCGGCCACCGGGGTGGAGGCCGCGCTGGCCGGGACCCGGGCGGCGGCGGTCGGTGTGAAACTCGCCAACCTGCTCCGCAAGGTCGCCACCTTCCTGAAGAAGATGAGCGACTTCGCGCGGGCGTACAAGCTGACCAGCATCCACAAGGTCGGGGTGCAGAACTGGGTGGGTGCCCGGTACTCCACCCAGGCCGGCTACCAGTTGCTCGCCACCAACTGGGTGATCAAACAGACGATCGTCAAGCCGATCCTCGGCCCGACGGTCGACAAGGTCACGGGCGCGGACCAGGCATGGGACCTGCCACAGGTGCTCTGACCGACGCCGGCCCGAGCAGGGTGGAAGGCCGGCTGCTGAAACCGAGCGCCAACGGGAGCCGACCGTCCCGGCGGTTTTCGCCGGTATGACGATGATGTTGAGATGGAACAGAGAGAGTGATCGTTATTGATATGACCATGTAAGGGGTGGTGCAGTGTGCGGTACAGAGCGGGAATCTCCGCACCCCCAGGAGGTTTTGCATGCCCTTCCGTACCCTCGTACCCCGGCGGTCGTCCCGACGCCGGACCATCGCCCTCGCGACGACCGTCGCAGTCGGCCTGTTCGCCGTCGTGACCAGCCCGGTCTCCGCCGATCCGAAGCCGGGCGCGATCAGTGCCGACACCAGTGCCGAGTACCGGGTGCTCGGTCCGCGCACGCTGGAGGACCGCAACGCCGTCGTCAAGACCGGCGCGGCGATCAACTACAGCGAGCACGGGATCCTGAACGTCACCGCGACCGCAGCCGAGGTGAAGGCGATCACCGCGCTCGGCTTCACCCTGGAGGCCGTACCGGCGCCGCCCGCACGCGGCGCCACCGACGGTGTCGGGATCAACGCCTTCCCGCCCGCCGACTCGAACTACCACGACTACGCCGAGCTGACCGCGGTGATCAACCAGGTGGTCTCGGACCACCCGACGATCGCCCGCAAGTCCAGCATCGGCAGCTCGTACGAGGGTCGGGACCTGCCCGTCATCAAGATCTCGGACAACGTCGGTACGGACGAGGCCGAACCGGAGATCCTGTTCAACTCCCAGCAGCACGCCCGTGAGCACCTGACCGTCGAGATGGCGATCTACCTGCTCAACCTCTTCACCGACAGCTACGGTTCCGACTCCCGGATCACGAACATCGTGAACACCCGGGAGATCTGGATCGTGCCGACGGTCAACCCCGACGGCAGCGAGTACGACATCGCCACCGGTTCGTACCGGTCCTGGCGGAAGAACCGGCAGCCGAACAGCGGCTCGTCGAACGTCGGCACCGACCTGAACCGCAACTGGGGCTACAACTGGGGCTGCTGCGGCGGTTCCTCCGGCACGACGTCGTCGGAGACCTACCGTGGCCCGTCCGCCTTCTCCGCCCCGGAGACCCAGGCGCTGCGCAACTTCGTCAACAGCCGGGTGGTCGGCGGTACCCAGCAGATCAAGGCCAACATCGACTTCCACACGTACTCGCAGTTGGTGCTCTGGCCGTACGGCTACACCACGGCGAACACGGCGGCCGGGCTGAACGCCGACCAGGAGGCGACGTTCCGCACCCTGGGCCAGCAGATGGCGGCCACCAACGGGTACACCCCGGAGCAGTCCTCCGACCTGTACATCACCGACGGCGACAGCCTCGACTGGATGTGGGCGACCCACCAGATCTGGGCGTACACCTTCGAGATGTACCCCGGATCGTCCGGCGGCGGCGGTTTCTACCCGCCCGACGAGGTCATCCCGGCCCAGACGTCGCGCAACCGGGAAGCGGTGCTGATCCTCAGTGAGGCCGCCGACTGCCCGTACCGGGTGATCGGCAAGCAGGCGCAGTACTGCGGCGGCGGTGGCGGCGGGACCACGGTCTGGTCGGACACCTTCGAGACCGCGACCGGTTGGACCATCAACCCCTCCGGTACGGACACCGCCACCTCCGGTGCCTGGGAGCGCGGTACGTCGCAGGCGACCAACTCCAGCGGTGCCAAGCAGCTCGCTCCGGCGGGCGGCAGCAACGACCTGTCCACCGGCCGGCTCGCCGGCACCGCCGCGGGTGACTACGACATCGACGGCGGGCTCACCAGTGCCCGTTCACCGGCGGTGACGCTGCCCTCCAGCGGCACGCTGTCGCTGTCGTTGTCGTACTACCTCGCGCACGGTTCGAACTCGTCCTCGGCGGACTTCTTCCGGGTCAGCGTGGTGCACAACGGCGGCACCACCGCACTGCTGACCCAGGCCGGGGCGGCGAGCAACCGCAACGGCGCGTGGACGTCGGCCAACCTCAACCTCTCCTCGTACGCGGGACAGTCGGTCCGGATCCTGGTGGAGGCGACCGACGCCTCCGGCGCGAGCCTGGTCGAGGCGGGCGTGGACAATGTGACGATCACCAGCTCCTGATCGTCCACAACTGACACTGCCCCGTCGGCCGGTCCTCCGGTCGGCGGGGCAGTACGTGTCGGGGCCGGTTCAGCTGAACCGGCGCCCCTCGTCCCGGCGGTACGCCCACCCGGCCGCCGAGGCCAGCACCACCACCCAGACACCGAGCATGATCAGCGCGGTCGGCTCGGGGGTGAAGTCACCGACGGCCGCCCACATCAGCTCGACCGCGCCACGGGTCGGCAGGAAGGGTGCGATCGTCTCGATGAAACCGGGTGCGTTGCCGGGTGAGGAGAGCAGGCCACCGCCGAAGGCGAGCGGGAAGAAGACGACCTGCGCCACCACGATCGCCGCCTTGCTCGGCAGCGCGTACCCGATGGTCAGGCCGAGCAGGGTGAACGGCACCGCGGCCACGACCACCGCGCCGAGCGCGAGCAGGAACCCGGCCCCTGTGATCGTCGCCGGGGTCGCCACCGCCGCGATCACCACCACCGGGATCAGCGAGACGAAGGTCAGCGCGAGGCCGGCCAGGATCCGGCCGGCGAAGCGCGGCGCCGGCCCGGCCGGCAGGGTCCGGGTGTACGGATCCCAGGGCTGCGCCCGGTCCTCGGACACCCCGATCCCGTACTGGAAGATGTTGCTGCTCATCACCGCGAAGGTGACCATCGAGGCGGTGGCGAAGGTGGCGCCGGTCGGGTCGTCCCCGGTGAACGGCACCACGAAGAAGAGCATCGAGACGGCCGGGAAGAAGGCGCTGCCGATCACCGCGATCGGGATCCGGATCGTCTCCAGGAGCTGGTACCTGGCGTGTACGAGCGCGAGCTGCATGACTGTTCCCCCGGTCAGGCGGTGATCGGTTGGGTGGCGGACGCACCGGTCCCGACCGGTCGGTCGGTGCCGGCGGTCAGGGTCAGGAACGCCTCCTCCAGCGAGGTGGGTCGGATCTCCAGTCCGGAGAAGTCGACCCCGCTGGCCACCAGGTCCCGGACGAGTTGGTCCGCGTCGGCGGTGAGCAGGTGCGTACGCCCGTCGGTGTGTTCGGTGCCGAGTACGCCGGGCAGTGCCGGCAGGTCCTCGGCGACCAGGCTGACCCGGCGTACCCCGACGATGTCCCGGATCGCGGTGACGGTGTCGTCGGCGAGCACCCGGCCCTGGCCGAGCACCACCACCCGGTGCGCGAGGGCCTCGATCTCCTCCAGGTAGTGGCTGCTCAGCAGGACCGTCCCGCCGTCGGCGTGGAAGGACCGGATGGCGGCCCAGAGGCTGTGCCGGGCCTCCACGTCCAGGCCGGTGGTCGGCTCGTCCAGGACGACGAGTTGGGGGCGACCGACGAAGGCCAGCGCCACCGCCAGCCGCCGCTTCTGCCCGCCGGACAGCCCGCCGGTCTGTCGCCGGACCAGGTCGGTGATGCCGAACCGGTCGAGCAGTTCGCCGCGCGGTACCGGGTCGGTGTAGTGGGCGGAGACGAAGTCGACCACCTCGCCGACCCGCAGGGTGGGCGGTAGCCCGGTTTCCTGCGGGGTGACGCCGAGGCGTTGCCGGCTGGCCGGGTCGCGGGGGTCGCCGCCGAACAGCTCGACCCGGCCGGAGGTGACCCGGCGTACGCCGACCAGCATGTTCAACAGCGTGCTCTTGCCGGCCCCGTTCGGCCCGAGCAGGCCGACGAGTTCACCGGTACGGACTTCGAAGCTGACCTGGTCGAGGGCGGTGACGGTGCCGTACCGGCGGGTGGCCTGGTCGGCGCGGGCGAGAATCATGACGACTCCTGGGCGGGGGTGGCTGCCTCGGGCGGGTCGAGCAGGGCGCGCAGCGCGGCGGTGTACTCCTCGAAGGCCAGTCGGCCCCGCCGGCTCAGCCGGACCAGGGTGGCCGGCGTACGCCCGTGATGGGTTTTCGTGATCTCGACGTACTGGGCGTCTTCGAGTTTGCGGAGGTGCACGGAGAGATTTCCGGCGGTCATCCGCAGGATCTCCTGCAGTCGGGGAAAGGTGATCCGGTCGCCCTCGGCCAGGGTGGCCAGGGTGGACACCACCCGGAGTCGGGCCTGGGCGTGGATCACCGGGTCGAGTTTCGGTGGTGTGGTCATGTCCTGTCCCGGCGGCCGAGCCAGGCGATCGTGCCCCCGATCAGCATGCCCCCGCCTCCGGCGACCGCGACGATCAGCGCGTGCCAGCCGGGTCCGGCGTACACACCGACGATGTTGATGACGCTGAGCCAGATGCCGAGGCGGAACAGGTTGCGGTCGAGCCAGATCGCCCCGCCGGCCACGTGCAGGACCCCTGTCAGGCCGACCGCGGCGGCGGCCCAGAGCAGCCGGGCCAGGTCGTCCGGCTGCTGGTCGGTGACCCGGCCGAGGATGATTCCGTAACTGACGAAACCGAGCAGCCAGGCGACGCCGTACCACTGGCCGCGACGGGCCGAGTCGCCGGTGATCTGCCCGTACGACCGGGCGCCGGTGATCGCGGAGAGGGTTCCGGCGGCGCCGAGCAGGACGAAGAGTGCGGTCAGCGGCAGCCACTCGGGCAGGTTGACGAAGATCCGGTCGTCCGGGCCGAACCGGAGGAAGAACAGGCCGAACCCGACCAGCCAGGCGACGCCCCACGGCCAGTAGATCAGCCGGGGATCGGGGTTGAGCTGCCGGGCCGTCTCGGCCTGCTGCTGCCGGATCAGTCGCAGGGTCTCGGCCGGGCTCGCCGGGGGCTGTTCGTCGTCATCGTCCAGGGGCACGCAAACTAGTTTACATTGCAAAGCTGCTGGTCCGGATCACCCCGTCGCCCACCCGACAGTGCAGGACCTAAACGATCAACCCGCCACGGACCGGCTCCGTACGCCGGTCCGGTCGAGCTTGTTCCAGCGCATCGGCGCCCCTCGGGCCTCCAGCCACAGCGCCCGTACGGTCACCACGCTGCTGAACACCGAGAAGATCGCGGCGGCCGGCAGGATGTAGAGCAGTCGCAGGTCCCGCCAGGCCCGGTCGAGGGCGATCGCCACCAGGGTGTGCGCCGCCGCCGCGCCGAGCCCGATCCACAACACCAGTGCCGGTACGGTCGGCGCGCTCGGCAGCCGCCCGGTGGCGGCCAGCAGCAGCACCAACCCGAGGGTCAGCAACTGGACCGGTGGCACGGCGAGCATTGTGACCAGGTTGTAGATCAGGTACCAGCCGAGCCGGCCGTGCTGCCGGCTGCCGATCAGGTCGCGGTGGCGTCGGGCGGTCTGCACCAGTCCACGGGTCCACCGGATCCGCTGCCGCCACAGTCCGGAGACCGTCGACGGCACCTCGGCGTAGACCATCGCCCGGGGCTGGAAGTTGATCCGGTAACCCGCGGCGCGTACCCGCCAGGTCAGTTCCAGGTCCTCGCCGAGGGTCCCGGTCTCGAAACCACCGACCTCCTGCACCACCCGGCGGCGGAACGCGCCACAGTTGCCGGAGACGATGGTCAGGCAGCCGACCTGCGCCAGCGCCCGTCGGACCAGGGCGGTGGCGTGGGTGAGCAGGGCCAGCAGCCGGGTCTGGTGCCGGTCGAGGTTCACCGGCTCGTCGTTCCCGCAGACCCCGCCGACCGACGCGCTGTCGAAGCCGAGCAGAAGTTGGCTGATCGTGTCCGCGGTGAACACCCCGTCGGCGTCGACGAAACAGCAGATCTCGCCCCTGGCCAGCCGGATGCCGGTGTTGAGGGCGGCGGCCTTGCCGCCGTTGCGCTGGGTCAACACCATCACGTCCGGGTGGTACGCGAACTGGCGCATCACCGCGAGCGTACGGTCGGTCGAGCCGTCGTCCACCAGGATGATCTCCTTGCGCGGGTACCGGGTGGCGATGATCGACTCGACGCAACTGGCGAGCACCCGTTCCTCGTTGTACGCCGGCACGATCACCGACACCAGCGGGAGCACGCTCTCGAAGACCGGCTGGTGGCGACGACGCACCTCGGCGAGCACGGCCAGCGGGTAGTAGGCCAGCTCCAGCACCCCGATCAGCAGCAACGGCACGGTGAGCAGCACGATCACGCCGGAGACCAGGTCGATCACGAGGTGGCCCCGGCCCGGAACCCGACCCCGTACCGGGCCAGGAGGGCGTCGAGCAGCTCCGGCGCCTGGCCGCTGTGCGCACCGAACCGGGCGTTGACCTCCAGGACCACCGGGGTCCCGTCCCGCCGGCGCCGGATGTCGAGGTCGGCCGGACCGGTCACCCCGATCGCCCGTACCGCCGCTCGGGCCAGGTCGGCCACATCGGACGGGTTGTCCCGGACCACCCGTACCGCGTTGCCGACCCGCCCCTGGGCGAGCGTGGTCTTGCGGAGCACCACAATCGCCTCCACCCGGCCGAGCCGGTCGGCGAAGACGTCGACGGCATACTCCGTACCGGGAATGAACTCCTGCAACAGGTCCCCCGGATCCGGCGGCGGCGTCCCGGTGCGGTCGTGCACGCGGACGCCGCGCCCACCCCGCCCCCGGCGCGGCTTGCTCAGGTACGGCCAACCGAGGTAGCCGCGCAGCGCCTGTGGGCTGAGCAACCCCGGCAGCACCGAACGGGGTACGGCCACCCCGGCTCCCGCCAGCACCTGGACGGTCCTCCACTTGTCGTCGGCGATCTCCACCGCCGACGGTGGGCTCACCAGCACCGCCGGCCGGGTCGACCGGACCGCGAGCGGGGCCAGCACCGGCAGTTCCTCGGTGACCGTGGGCACGATCAGGTCGACGCCGTGGTGGTGGGCGACTCTCAACAGCTCCGGCAGGAACGATCCGTCGGTAGCGGCGGGCACCCGCTCGATCCCGTCCGGTCCGGCGGCACCGGGCGCTCGCCCGTCGGCCGGGGCCATGTCGACGCCGATCGCCGGCACCGCACGCATCGCGAGCGCGTGCAGCAACGCCCGGCCGGCGGGTCCGGCCGCGCCGGTCACCAGCAGGCGCGGCATCAGTGCTCCTCGACCAGCGGCACGGACATCCGTACCGGCTCGAAGGCCTCGGCCACCGGCACCCGGGCCTGGCCGCCCCGGAACGCCGCCAGGCCGCGTACCTGCCGTTCGCCGACGTACGGCTTGGCCCGCTGGTCGTGATGGGTGGCTACCGCGCAGACCTTGGCGTCGAGCTGGTCGGAGATGTCGACGAAAACGCTCGGCCGGAACTCCGCGGTGACCGACGGGCTCTCGTAACAGAGCACGGCCGGGTGCTGGCGGGCCGCCCGGAGCGTGGCCAGGTGCACCGCCCGATGGTCCTGGTGCTGGTCGTTCCCGGAGTGGGTGAAAACCAGATCCGGCCGGTGGCGGCGGATCGTCCGCTCGATCGCCTCCGCCATCTCGTTCTCGTGCCGGGCGAGCCGGGTGTCGGGGAGGTCGAGCACCTCGATCCCACTGGCACCGAGGAACCGCCCGGCAGACTCGGCCTCGCCGGCCCGTACGTCACCGTCGCCCCCGCGCCCGCCGTGGCTCATCACCAGGACGTGCACCTCGTGCCCGGAGTCGACCAGCCGCAGCAGGGTGCCGCCGCAGGCGAGTTCGAGGTCGTCCGGATGGGCGCCGATGGCAAGCACCCGCCTGGGCAGCCGCGTCGGTGCCGGGGCGATCCGGAGCGCGCCGCAGAGTCCGGCGAGACCACAGAGGACAACCAGGCTGGCCAACTGGACGCCGGTGGCGGTCCCGCCCGCCACACGGTCGGGCCCGGACGCACTCGCCAGACCGTACGCGGCGTTGGCGGGCACCAGGACCAGCGCGGCGCCGACCGCGAGCACCTGGATCAGTCGGGGTCGGCGGAACCGGCGGCGCAACGGCCGGTCGGCACCGGTCGCGGCGGTCGCCGCCGCCAGCAGTGCGACCAGGAGTGGAGCGGACAGGGAAACGGTCACGGCAACCTCGCTCGGTACGGCCGCGACGGCGCGGCTGCCTCTGTCGGTCCCCCGCAGCCTCCCGCCCCCCGATGAGCCCCGTCTGAGCCCCCGATGAGAACCCCCTCACCTCCCCGCTCCCTCGCCCCTCCCTCAAGATCCGCCCTCTTGTAGAGAAAGAGGGCCTGTCCGGGGCGGAATAAGCCCTCTTTCTCTACGAGAGCGGCCTCCGATCCCGCCGTGAGCGGGAGCGGGGCGGCGGGTTGTGGTGGGGGAGCACACTTGTCGGAGCGAGTCAGATCGGAGGCGGTCGATGCGTTCGAGGTGTCTTGTCCGGTTGTCGGGTGACGTGTCATGAGGTGGTTCGCGGCCGGGTGCCCGGTGACCCCCGACGAGCAGCAGTGGATCGAGGACTCGCTCGACTGGCTGGTCGGCGAGTTCGGCAAGGAGGTCCTGCGCCGACCGGTGGTGCTCCCCACCCCGGAGTTCTTCCCGGACACCTACACCGGGACCGAGGCCGACGTACACCGGGTGGTCGGGTTGCTCTGCCGCCGGCTCGGCGTCGACCCCGCCCGGCTGGAGGTCGAGTTCTTCGACGACGGTGTCGACGCCGACCTGCTGGCCAGCCTGCCGTCCTTCGCCGGTTCATGGGCCGGCGCCGCAGGCCACTACCAACCCCGTGGCGACCGGGCCATCATCTCCATCAACAGCGCCGAGGCGGCCAACCCGATGTCGCTGGTCGCGACGGTCGCCCACGAGCTGGGTCACGTACTGCTCCTCGGTGAGCAGCGGATCGCCCCGGAGCGAAGGGACTCGGAACCCCTCACCGACCTGCTCACCGTCTTCTTCGGGTACGGGGTGTTCAGCGCCAACGCCGCGTTCGACTTCACGGCCCACGGCGGTGGCTGGCGGGCCCGGCGTACCGGGTACCTGACCGAGCCGATGTTCGGGTACGCGCTCGCCGCGTACGCCTGGCTGCGGGGTGAAGCCGACCCGGACTGGGGCCGGCACCTGGACACCAACCCGCGCGCGTACCTCCGGAAAGGGCTGCGCTACCTGCGGCAACGCGGCTGACCCGGGAGCCCTTTCACTGACCGGCTAGCTGAGCGCGAGTGCCACGGCCTGGCGCAGGGTGGTCGGCGGGCGACCGAGCACCCTGCGCAGGTCGTCGGTCTGCCGCTCCAGCGCACCGGACCGGGCCAGACCCATCAGCCACCCCATCGGGCCGGGCGCCTGCTCGGTGGCCTCACGGTATTCGACCACCTGCCCGGTGGCCTCGCTCAGCGCCTCGGCGAGCTGCGGATACGTCCACAGGGGACCGGTCAGGTCGTACCCGTGGCTCAGGTGGGCGTCGTCGGTGAGTACGTTCGCGGCGGCCTCGGCGAGGTCGGTACGGAACGCGGTGTTCAACCCGCGCCCGCCGGTGCCGCTGGTCAGCTCGCCGGACTCGACCGCGGCCCGCAGCCCGGCGTTGATGAACGCGTCGCCGTAGAACGGGTTCCGCAGCATCGTCCAGGCCAGCCCACTGTCCACCATGGCCCGCTCGGTCGCGTGATGCGCGGCGTTCATGCCGTCGCCGCTGCGGTCCGCACCGAGGAAGCTGGTGTAGGCGATCCCGCGTACGCCGCTGTCCCGGGCCGCCTCGATCGCGGCCAGGTGCTGCCGGATCCGCCGGTCCGGGGCAAGCTCCGGGGAGGAGATCAGCAGCACCCGGTCCGCCCCTTCGTACGCCGACCGGAGGCTCTCGGGTCGGTCGTAGTCGCCGAGCCGTACGTCGACACCGAGTGCGGCGAGGTCGGCGGCGCGGGACGGTTCGCGTACGGCGGCGACGATCCAATCGGCGGGCAGCCGGGTCAGGAGGTGTCCGATCACCAGTCGGCCGAGCGCGCCGGTCGCGGCGGAGACAACGATCATGCAGGTTCCCCTTGCTGCTGGCGGGCGGGACGATCCCGCCCTGTGGATCTAGCGGTGCCAGGGAAACCCGAACCGCGACCGTACGCCACCGATTTTCGGAGCCTCCTCGGAACGCGTCCCTACAGCGGGGCGGGCAACGGTTCGTGGTGCAGCACCGCCAGGCGGGACACGGCGCGGGTCAGCACCACGTAGAGCCGGTGCAGCCCCCGTGGCTCGGCGGCCACGATCTCGGCCGGCTCGACGACGATGACGTGGTCGTACTCCAGGCCCTTGACCAGGCTGGCCGGGACGACGGTGACCCGCTCCGGTGCCTCGACGTCGTCGGCGGTCGAGGTGGCGATCCCGGCGCCGGTGAGGGCGGCGGTCAGCCGGTCGACCGCGGCGTCCGCCGCGATCACCGCCACCGAACCCTCGTAGACCAGCGCCGCCCGTACCTCGGCCACCGTCGCGGCGTCCAGGTCGGTGACCGTACGCAGGTCGAGCGAGCCGTCGCGGCGCAGTGACTCGGCCGGGGGTACGTCGACCGCCAGCGCCGGCAGCAGTTGGTTGGCGAACGCGACCACCGCCGCCGGTACCCGGAACCCGATGGTCAGCGGCACCACGGCGGCGTCCGGCTTGCCGAGGTGGGCCAGCGACTCCCGCCAGTCGGTGGCCGCCCACGGCGCGGTGCCCTGGGCCAGGTCACCGAGCAGGGTGATCGAGCCGTGCACACTGCGCCGGGCGATGGCCCGGCACTGCATCGGGGAGAGGTCCTGGGCCTCGTCGACCACCACGTGCCCGAAGCTCGTCACCCGTTCGATCAGTCCGGCCGCCTCGTCGATCAGGACCGTGTCGGCGGTGCTCCACTTCGCCGCCCTGGCCGTCCTGGGCGGCTTCGCCCAGACCAGCAGCGCCTGTTCGGCATCGGTGAGCAGGTCGGCGGCGGCGGTGGCGAGCGCCTCGGGGTCGCTGAGCAGGTGGTACACCAGCCCGTCCGGGGTGAGCGCCGGCCAGGCCGCGTCGAGGAACTCGGCCACCGGTCGGATCTTGCCCATCCGGCGCAGCCAGGCGTCGGTCGGCGACTCGCCCCGCGCCTCGGACTGGAGTTGCAGCAGGCCGACGACCCTGGCCCGGACCCGTTCCCTGCCGGTGCCGTACGGGAGTCCCTCGCGGCGGACCTCGTCGACGATCCGGCGCAGCACCTCGCGCCCGATCCGCCAGCGGAACGAGCCGTCGGAGACCGTGATCGGCTGCTCCGGCTCGCGGATGTGGGCCTCGACCGCGCGGCGCAGCACCTCGGCCATCCGGACGTCGTGTTTGATCTCGGCGGTGGCCGGGGCGTCGGTGCCGCGTACCGGAATGGTCCTGGGCCGGTCGGCGCTCTCCGGCCGGACGGAGGACGCGGTGACCAGGTCCTCGACCGTGGCCTGCGCGACCTCGACCTCACCCAGGGCCGGAAGTACGGCGGCGATGTACGACAGGAACGCCCGGTTCGGCCCGACGATCAGTACGCCGGAGCGGCGCAGCCGTTCCCGGTGCAGGTAGAGCAGGTACGCGGCCCGGTGCAGCCCGACCGCGGTCTTGCCGGTGCCGGGCGCCCCCTGCACGCAGATCGACGTCTCCAGATCGGCCCGGACCAGCTCGTCCTGCTCCGGCTGGATGGTGGCGACGATGTCGCGCATCGGGCCGACGCGGGGCCGTTCGATCTCGGAGGTGAGGATCCGGGAGGCGGTACCGAGTTCCTCGCCCCGGTCCAGGTGCTCGTCCTCGAAGCTGGTCAGCAGACCCGAACTGAACCCGAACCGGCGGCGGACGTTGACGCCCTGCGGGTCGCGCACGCTGGCCCGGTAGAACGACCGGGAGACCGGGGCCCGCCAGTCGAGCACCATGGGCTCGCCGAGGTCGTCGGTGACGTGCCGGCGGCCGATGTGGTAGTCGACCTCGGGAAAGGTGAGCCGGCCGAAGAAGAGCGGGGTGGTCGGGTCGTCGGCGAGTTCGGCGACCCGCCGGGAGAGGGTGCGGCCGAGCATCTCGGCGGTGTACGAGTCACCGGCGACGTTCTCGCCGGTGCTGAAGAGGGCCTCGGCGCGGCGGCGCATCCGGTGCAGGGCGGCACGGGAGGCGTCCAGATGGGCGCGTTCGCCGGTGAGGTCGGTGTCCAAGTCGGGTGCGGGCATGCTGACTTCCTCGAAATCGTCTGCTGCTCGCTCGCGTATCCGGGTTCGGATGGCCGTCACCCAGCGCGAAGACGTCCGCTGCGGTGCATGTTCACCTCGGCCGTCAGCCCAACCACGGTACGCACCCTCGCCGGGTACTTCCACCGAAATACGTTGACGACGGATCCGCGCGGTCGGTGGGTGGCAGTCATCGCCCGATCCGTCATCCTGCCGAGGAGGTGCGCCGGTACCTGCGCATGGGAGATCGAGCGGGTGCCGTGGGTGTGATCTGCCCTGTCGCCTCTAGAGTCTTGAGGGCGCGCAGCACTTTCATGTAGCTGAGCCCGGTGCGTTCTTCGAGATCCCGACGGCTCAACTCGGACCCGTCGGCGAGAGCCCGCGAGACCAGATCTTCCGCGCTGCTCCCGGTGGCAGGTTCTGCAAGCAAAGCCGGTGGCGGTGTGGCGGTCTCCGGGGCGAGCAGGTAACGGGCGTGGCGGCGTTCGCCGACGCGTACCACAATGCCACGGTTCACCAGATCTGACAGTTCACTGGTGGCACGGTGGGCTTCGAGGCCAAGATTTCGCATCGTGCCATTCGTGACCGTACGGCCGGCGCGCATTTCCGCGAGCGCCAGGTGCTGTGTAGAGCTGAGTCCAACCTGTCCCAGCCCCGTCAACCAGGCCATCGTCTCGTCGTCGAGCAGAGCGTGCCTCGGCATGATCACCTTGAAGCGCGTTATCCGACTGTGGAACTCGGGCAGAGGTGAACCGGCACGTCGCAGCTCGCGCAACATGGTCGGAATGCCACTTGCCCGATTCTCGCACACCATTCGTCCGGTCTCGGGCAGTCGCACGTCCTGGAGTAGTTTCGCCAGAACGGGATTGCGCGTCGATGTCACGCCCTCGCCGCCAAGGTCGTCCTCCGTTATTGCGCCGAACAGTCCACCCGGATTGGCGACCACCAGACGGTCGACGTACAGCGTGATTTGTACGGGGGTTCCTCGCGAGTACGGTGAATAGTCGCGGTGCAGGAGCGCATTTGCGACAGCCTCGCGAACCACCTCTGCGGGATAGTCGTAGACGTCTGCCCGACCCCTGCCGTCGACGAAGGAGCGTACCGACGTGTTCCGGAGGATCGCGCTGACGGTCTCGTCCACTATCGCCGGGATCGGGCCGTCGAACGAGCGGTTGTCCAGGAAGCGAGGACCATTCGTGGGAATGTCCTGGGCCGAAACCCCGGGATAGGCGACGAATGTAACGTTGAGCTGAGGAAAGAACTGTTGGGGGTAGGCGCCCAGTGACAGCAGTCCGCCCAGTGTGGGGCGGGTAACGCCCTCCGTGTCGTCTGCGATGACGTTGAGTCGTCGCAGTATCTGTTCATCGGACAGTCCGGCGAATGCCCTGGGCTGCCGCTGGCGGACCCGGGCGACCAGTAACTGGCTTTCCGACGGATCGAGATCTGCCACCGTCGCTTCGGGTACCGGGCGCCGGTCGTCATCGGGCTGGCCCCGATTGGTGTGTAGCAGATGGATCTCGAAGTCGGTGAGTCGCCTGTCGCCGTCGCCGCCACGCGTGAAGGACCCGTTGTACTCGCCTCGGGAGGCCACAAAACACGGTTTGAAACGGGGATCCAGCTCGCCGACTTCGGCGACTACGACCAGCGTGTCTTCGAATTCGACGATCTCGATTTCCGCGCGTACAGGTGGGTGCAGATCGTCGTTGCAGGCTGCCGCGAGCGCATCGCGGATGCGTGAGGCGTTGAAACCGGGTGCGGGGCGGAAGGCGTGCTCCTCTTCCAACCCGAGGATGAGGGTGCCACCGCGACCGTTGCTGAACGCGCTCAAGGTGTCCCGTACCGACTTCGGTAGGCCGCCGCTGCCCGCCTTCACCTCAACATCTTCAAGGTCGGTGCCGGCATGGCGTAGCAGCGCCACCAGGCGCTTCAGCTCTGATCCGCCCACCGGTCCTCCTTGCTAAAGTCTTGCGCAAAAGACTTTAGCAGCTTGTGTGGTGAATCCGGTGGCACCCACGACCCGGCGAGTCGTACCGGTGGTCCGGTCCGTGCCTGAGGCAACTGCTCGCTGTGGGCGGATTAGCGCTGGCCACGGCGGGGGCGGGATCATGGCGGGATGAGCGAGCAGACTTCCGGGCGGCGGTGGGCCACGGTCAGCGACCCGAAGGTGATGCGGGCGCTGGCCCATCCGGCCCGGTTGTCGATCATGGAGCATCTCGGATCTACCGGAGAGTCGGTCACGGCGACCGAGGTTGCCGAGGTGGCCGGTTTGTCCCCGAGCGCGACCAGCTATCACCTGCGGGAGCTGGCCAAGACCGGCCTGGTCGAGCAGGCGCCGGGCCGGGGGGACGCGCGGGAGCGGCGCTGGCGGGCGGTGCAGGCGTCCTTCGCGGTCGACGCCGGGCAGGATGCCCCGCCGGAGGCACGGGAGGCCGCGCAGTCGCTGGTCGACGTCTACCTGGACCGGGACGTCGAGCGGGCACGTGACTGGATGCGCCGGGCGCACGACGAGCCGAAGGAGTGGTACGACGCCGCCGTACTCAACGGGACCACGCTGCTGCTCGACGCGGAGGAGTTGGCCCGGCTGAACGCGGCCGTGATGGACCTGCTGGAGCCGTACAAGCGGCGGAACCGGCAGGCCGACCCGCCGGCGGATGCCCGGGTGGTACGCGTCAACTACTGGACGCTGCCGGTGGAGTAACGGGGAGGTCGGCCGGGCCAGCTCTTGCGCCGGACAGATGTGAAGGATTATTTTCGAAGTATGTCTTTCACGTCTGCCACGGTGCGTCCTCCCGTCGTACGCACCACCGTCTGGCGGGACGTGTACATCGCCGCCACCGCCAAAGGCGTCACGATCTGCGGTGACTTCCTCGCCGCCACCACCCTGGTCCTCACCCTCCAGTCGGCCGGGGCCGGTGGAATCGCCGTCGCCGCACTCCTGCTCGCCTCGACCCTCCCGCTGGTCCTGCTCGCCCCGGTCGCCGGCCGGCTCGCCGACCGGCTGGACAGCCGTACGCTGCTCATCACGGCCGGCGCCGGCCAGGCCGCCGTCTGTGTCGCGCTCGCCCTGGTCAGCGAGCCGGTGGTGGTCATCGGGCTGGTCTTCCTGCTCTCCTGCGGGCTGGCGGTCAGCCAACCCGTCCTCTCCGCGCTCATCCCCGCCATGGTCGGGCGCGAGGACCTGCCCCGGGCCGGCGCGATCAGCCAGACCGCCGGCACCGTCGGTGCTCTCGTCGGCCCGGCCCTCGCCGGCCTCCTGGTCGGGCAGTTCGGCACCACCGTTCCGCTGCTCATCGACGCGGCCAGCTACGGCGCCCTGATCGCGGCGGGACTGCTGCTGCGTACCCGTCGGGGTGGTCGGGCCGCGACCCCGACGGAACCGGCCGCATCCCCGGCGGTCGGCGGGGCGGCGACCTGGTCGCTCTGGCGGGACCCGCTGCTGCGGGCGATGGTCGTCTCGGTCGCCGCCGTGATCGGCGTAGTCGGTGCGATCAACGTGGTCGCGGTCTTCTTCGTACGCGAGACCCTCGCCGCATCGGAAACCATGTACGGCGTGGTCGAGGCGGCCTGGATGGTGGGGCTCCTGGCCGGCGCCTGGCTCTGTGCCCGGCTGGCCCGACGCACCCGCGACGATGCCGCGCTTGTTGTCGGGATCCTGGTCCTGCTCGGCGCGACCTGCCTGATCCTGCCGGTCGCCGCCGTGGTCGGTACGGTCGTCTGGCTGATACCGCTCTGGGTGATCGGCGGCGCCTTCAACGGCGGGGAGAACGTCTTCGCCGGAGTGGTGATGGGCAACCGGGTCCCCGAGGCGGTGCTCGGGCGCGCCTTCGCCACCCTGGGCGGTGTCATCCAGGGAGCGAGCATGGCCGGTTACCTCGCCGGTGGTCTGCTCGCCGACCGGGTGCCGATCCGGCCGCTGGTCGCCGGCCTCGGGCTGGTCGGGCTGGCGGTCGTGCTGGGGCTGGCCGTACCGGTGGCCCGGATCACCCGCCGGGAGCGCAAGCGGGTCGCCGTCGAGGCTCCGGCCGACGGAACCGGTGCGGGGTTGGCCACTTCTTCGGTGACTGGTTGAGCGGGTGTCCGAAGCGCCGGATACGGTGGAAATCATGGGTGATCTTCAGAGGCCACGGGTCGGGCACATCCAGTTCCTCAACTGTCTGCCGATCTACTGGGGGCTGATGCGGTCCGGCGCCCTGCTCGACGTCGACCTGCACAAGGACTCGCCGGAGCGACTCAGCGCCGCCCTGGTCGCCGGTGACCTCGACATCGGCCCGATCACGCTGGTCGAATACCTGCGGCACGCCGACGAGCTGCTGCTCCTGCCGGACCTCGCGGTCGGCAGCGACGGACCGGTGCTCTCGGTGAACGTGGTCTCCACCCGACCGCTCGCCGATCTCGACGGGGCTAGGGTGGCCCTCGGCTCGACCTCGCGTACGGGCGTCCTGCTCGCCCAGATGCTGCTCGCCGACCGGTACGGCGTACGCCCCGACTACTTCACCTGCCCGCCGGACCTGACCCAGATGCTGCTCGAAGCCGACGCCGGGGTCCTGATCGGCGACGTCGCGCTCCGCGCGCTCTACGAGGCACCGGGGCGGGGGCTGGAGGTCACCGACCTCGGGCAGGCGTGGCGGGACTGGACCGGCCTGCCGATGGTGTTCGCCGTCTGGGCGGTCCGGCGCGACTTCGCCGCCGCCCATCCGGGACTGGTCAAGGACGTACACCAGGCGTTCCTGCGTTCCCGCGACCTCTGCCTGTCCGAGCTGGACGAGGTGGCCGAGGCGGCGGCCCGGTGGGAGTCGTTCGACGCGGCGACCCTGGCGTCGTACTTCCGGGTGCTCGACTTCTCCCTCGGCGAACGCCAGGTCGGCGGCCTGCGGGAGTTCGCCCGGCGGGCGGCCGGGATCGGCGCCACCCCGCTCCTGCCGCCGAACGGCCCGGCCTTCTTCGCCGGCTGAGCCGGTCTTACCCGGCTCGGGCTCAGTCGACGGCTCAGTCGACGCGGAGCTGTTCCGCGACCTGCTGGCAGATCTTGGCCCCGTACGTGTAGCCGAGGTTGATCGGGTACTTGGTCATCACGCCCATGGTCCAGCCGTCCCCGATGGCCAGGCAGCTCACGTGGTACTCCTGCTCGGCCTGCCGGTCGACCCAACCGTTCTTGATCGCGATCGTCTTCTGCACGGCGGCCGGGAACGCCTTGCGGATGCCGAAGTCGCCGACCCCGCGTACCGCCCGCATCTCGTCCAGGAGCCACTTGGTCCAGGTCGGTCCGGCGGCCCGCCCGTCGCCGATGCAGGCCGCGAGCCGGGTGATGTCGCGCGGTGAGAGCTGGGTACGGCTCCACCCGCCGTCCTTGGACACGCTGCTGTCGGTCAGCTTGCAGGTGCTGATCAGGCGCTGGATCGAGGCGGCCCGGCCGACGGTGTTGTAGAGCGACTCGGCGGCGTTGTTGTCGCTGTCCCGGATCATCACCCGGACCCGCTGCAACTGCGCGTCGGTCGGCTCCTTGCCGGCCTCGGCGGACCGGCGTAGGAAGTCCGCCCCGATCCACGACTTGATCAGCGAGGCGGTGGTGCTGGTCTCGGTCATGTTCTCCGAGCCGGAGATCTCACCGGTCCGGGTGTCCTGCATCGACCAGGCCCACCAGCCCTTGGCGTCGATCTTCACGTCGGCCGGGGCGATCGGCAGCGGCGGCAGTTCCGGGGTCGGCGTCGGGTCGGGCGCGGACCGGTTCGACCGGCTGGCCGGCTGGTCATCCGAGTGTTCCCCGGTGGCGGCGGACCGGTTGGGCTCGCCCCAGTGGGCCGCCGCGTTGGCCGCCAGCGGTGACCCCGGCAGCAGCCTGAGCGCGGCCAGGACCAGGACCAGGAGTACGCCGGTGATGATCGCGATCCGCAGCGGGGTGATCTCCGTACTCCGGCTGGCCCGTCGACTGCCCGCCATCAGGACGCCCCGCCCGCACGCGCGGTCTGGCCCACCGGTACGGGCACCTTGAGTGCCGCCCCCGGCTGTGCGGTGACAAGCTGGGTCGCCACGCTGGAGCAGACGTCGGCGCCGTAGTCGAGCCCCTGCTTCTGCGGGTACCGCAGCAGTACGGCGAGCACCCACTTGTCCGCGACCGCGAGGCAGTTCACGTGCCACAGCCCGTCCGCGAAGATCATCGTCCAGCCGTTCTTGATCGCGATCGGACCCTGGTCGGTGATCTCCTGGGGCAGACCGTCGATGATCCCCCAGCGCCCGCCACCCCTGGTGAGCTGCTGGTCCTTGGATGCGGTGCTGCCCTGGACCTTGGTCATCTCGTCCAGGACCCAGGTGGTCCACTTCGGTCCGGCCGCGGTGCCGTTCTTGATGCACTCGCCCATCCGGACCGCGTCCTCGGCGGAGATCTTGGTGTAGCTCCACCAGACGGTCTTGTAGCCGGGTGGGATCACCGGCTGGGTGTCCGTCAGCCCGCACAGTTTGATCAGGCGGTCGATCGCCGGCTTGCCGCCACCGGCCTGGAACAGCGCCTCGGCGGCGGTGTCATCGCTGTTGATGATCGCGCTGCTGGCCTGCTTCAGCTTCGCCGCCGGTGCCGGCTTGTCGCCGAGCCGGCGCAGGTAGTCCGAGACCAGCCAGACCTTGATCATCGACTCGGTCGTGTTGGTCGCGGTCAGGTTCGGCGCGCCGGAGATCTTGCCGGTCTCCCGGTCGAGCAGCGCCCAGGAGAAGAACCCCTTGTCGACCTTCACCGAGACCGGCCCGGCGGCGAGGGTCGGCGGCGGCGGTGCGGCCAGCTTGGCGGCAGCCACGGACCCGGTCGCGGATTCGGTCGCGGTCGTGCTGGTGTCGTCGAACCGGGCGTACGCGGCCGGCACCAGCAGGACGCCGCCGGCAACGATGGCCACGAGGGCGAGCACCATGATCACGCGAGGGCGCATGGGTGGAAGAGCTCCAAGAAAGTCGGGGCCCGGGGGGACCGGGGCGTGCTGCGCTTGGGATGTCGATCTTCGCTCTAGGATTGTTTGCGCTGGTTGTCCTGTTTGGCCGACCGCTCCGGGGCGGTGACGCGTCGTGAGCTGCCGGGGGAGGTGGCAGGGCCGACCGTGAAAGTTTACGTGGCGTGGCTCGATGTGCCAGATGAGGAAGCCATCAAGTTTTCGTAAAGAGAACCGAAATAAGCCCTTATGTGGCAATGCATTCCGAGCCCCTCACGCTCTGTGATGGGGATCATTTGTCCAAGATGGAACGATTTATCGCGGTATGTAGGCACCCAACTACTCACCGTGCTCGCTCCGTTTTCTTGTGACACCCCCTGGCTTACTCATGGTTGAGCTGTAACACTGGACAGGTGTACGGCAATGACTTCCCCGATGCGTCCGAAGAGCCGACCGGCGGCCTGATCGACCAGGTTGAGGCGGCCGAGGCGGCACTGCGTGCCGCGGCCCTCCAGGCGCGCCCCGGGGCCGCCGTAGACCTGGCCGGGGCCAGCGAAAGTGATCTAGGCGACTACTTCACCGCCGTGATCGAGGCGGACCAGAAGATCGAGCCGCGAGACTGGATGCCCGATTCCTACCGGAAGACCCTGATCCGGCAGATCGCCCAGCACGCGCACTCCGAGATCATCGGGATGCAGCCGGAGGGCAACTGGATCAGCCGGGCACCCTCGCTCAAGCGCAAGGCGATCCTGCTGGCCAAGGTCCAGGACGAGGCCGGACACGGGCTCTACCTCTACGCCGCCGCCGAGACGCTCGGGATCAGCCGCGACGAACTGGTCGACATGCTGCTCGAAGGCCGGCAGAAGTACAGCTCGATCTTCAACTACCCCACCCTCACCTGGGCCGACGTCGGTGCCATCGGCTGGCTGGTCGACGGCGCCGCGATCGTCAACCAGGTCCCCCTGTGCCGGTGCTCGTACGGTCCGTACGCCCGAGCCATGATCAGGGTCTGCAAGGAGGAGTCGTTCCACCAGCGGCAGGGCTACGAGATCCTGCACACCCTGGCCCACGGCACACCGGAACAGCAGGCCATGGCGCAGGACGCGATTGACCGCTGGTGGTACCCGTCGCTGGCGATGTTCGGCCCGCCGGACACCGACTCGACCCACTCCGCCCAGTCCATGGCCTGGAAGATCAAGCGTTTCTCCAACGACGAGCTGCGCCAGCGCTTCGTCGACATGTGCGTACAGCAGGCCGCCATCCTCGGCCTCCGGCTGCCCGACCCCGACCTGCGGTGGAACGAGCAGCGCCAGGCGCACGACTACACCCAGCCGGACTACGCGGAGCTGATGCGAGTGATCAAGGGCGACGGGCCGTGCAACCGGCAGCGGATCGACCACCGCCGCAAGGCGCACAACGACGGTGCCTGGGTACGCGAGGCCGCCACCGCGTACGCAGCCAAGCGCACCGCCGCCGCCCGCACCCTGGAGCCGGCCCAGTGACCGAACAGTCGCCACTGTGGGAGGTGTTCGTACGCGCCCGTCGCGGGCTGTCGCACACCCACGTCGGGAGCCTGCACGCGCCCGACGCACAAATGGCCCTGCGCAACGCCCGGGACCTCTACACCCGGCGGCAGGAGGGCGTCTCCATCTGGGTGGTCCCGGCAAGCGCGATCACCGCGTCCAGCCCGGACGAGAAGGACGCCTTCTTCGACCCGGCGGCGGACAAGATCTACCGTCATCCGACCTTCTACGAGGTGCCGGACGGGGTGGCCCACCTGTGACTGCCTCCGTGGAACACCTGCTCGGGCTCGGCGACGACGCCCTCGTCGCCGCCCAGCGGCTCGGCGAGTGGGCCGCCGCCGCACCGGAGATGGAAGAGGACGTCGCGCTGGCCAACGTCGCGCTCGACCAGCTCGGCGCCGCCCGCCTCCTGCTGTCGTACGCGGGGGAGCTGGAGGGCGCCGGCCGGGACGAGGACGCGTTGGCGTACCTGCGCGACGACCGGCAGTACCGCAACTGCCTGCTGGTCGAGCTGCCCAACGGCGACTTCGGCGTGACCATGGCGAAGCTGCTCTTCCTCTCCGCGTACCAGCTTCCGCTCTACACCGCGCTGGCCGGATGTGCCGACGAACGGCTCGCCGCCATCGGTGCGAAGGCTCGGAAGGAGTCGGCGTACCACCTCGACCACAGTTCACTGTGGACGGTGCGGCTCGGCGACGGGACCGAGGAGTCGCACCGGCGGATGCAGGCGGCGGTGGACGAGATCTGGCCGTACACCCACGAGCTGTTCGCGGCCGACCCGGATGCGCCCGTCGACCCGGCCACCCTGCGCCCGGCGTTCCTGTCCACGGTGGACGCCGTACTCACCGAGGCGACCCTGGTACGCCCCGCCGACGGCTGGGCGCCGGCCGGTGGCCGGACCGGGGTGCACACCGAGCACCTGTCCTACCTGCTGGCCGAGATGCAGGTGCTGCACCGCGCCCATCCCGGCGCGCGTTGGTGAGCCTGCGGCCGATGGTCAGCGCACGGGACGCGGTCGCGGCGGTGGTGGACCCGGAGATCCGGGTGGTCACCATCGACGAGCTGGGCATCCTGCGTGCCGTCGACCAGGACCCGGAAACCGGCCGGGTCACCGTCACCATCACCCCGACCTACACCGGCTGCCCGGCGATGGACGTGATCCGCGACGACATCCGGGCCGCGCTGCGTGCCGCCGGCTACCCGGACGCCGAGGTCGCGACCGTGTACGCGCCCGCGTGGAGCACCGACTGGGTCTCCGACTCCGGCCGGGCCAAACTGGCCGAGGCCGGCATCGCCCCGCCCGGACCGGCGGACCGGTCATCCGGCCCGGTGGCACTACGGCTGACCGTACGCTGCCCGCTCTGCGGTTCGGTGGACACCGAGCAGGTCAGCCGGTTCGGCTCCACCGCCTGCAAGGCGCTCTGGCGCTGCCGCGCCTGCCGCGAACCGTTCGATCAGATGAAGGCACTATGAGCAGCGTGACGATCACCCGTCCGGTACGCCGCCGGCCGGTATTCCACCCGTTGCCGGTGCTCGCGGTGGACCGGCTCACCGACGACGCGGTGGCGGTCACCTTCGCCGTACCGGCCGAACTGCGCGACACCTTCACCTTCCGGGCCGGTCAGCACCTCACCGTGCGCCGTACCGACGAGCCGACCGGTGCGGAGGTGCGCCGGTCGTACTCGATCTGCTCGACCCCGGCGGACCTGGCCGACCACGGCCGGCTGCGGATCGGGGTCCGGGAGATCCCCGGCGGCGCGTTCTCCGCCTTCGCCGGCCGGCTGCTGCGGGCCGGCGACACCGTCGAGGTGATGCCGCCGCTGGGCCAGTTCAGCACCGGATTCCGGCCGGACCGGACCCGGCACTACGGCGCGGTGGTCGCCGGCTCCGGCATCACCCCGGTGCTCGCCCTGGTCGCGACCGCCCTGGCCGTCGAACCGGCCAGCACCTTCACCCTGGTGTACGGCAACCGCAACGCCCGCAGCGTCATGTTCACCGAGGAACTCGCAGACCTGAAGGACCGCTACCCGGCGAGGCTGCACCTGATCCACGTGCTGTCCCGGGAACCGGGCGAGTCGGCCCTGCTCTCCGGTCGGGTGGACGCCGACCGGCTGACCCGACTGCTGGAACACCTGGTCCCGGCCGAGCGGATCGACGAGTGGTTCCTCTGCGGCCCGTACGGAATGGTGATCGACGCCCGTGAGGTGCTCGCCGCGCGCGGGGTGCCCGGCGACGCCGTACACACGGAGTTGTTCCATGTCGACGAGCCGCCCGTGGCGCCGATCCGGCCGACCACGACGGACACCGCCGGCACCGACGTCACCATCATGCTCGACGGGCGGGCGTCGTCCTTCCGGATGGGCCGCACCGAACGGGTGCTCGACGCCGCCCTCAAGGTGCGGGGCGAGCTACCGTACGCGTGCAAGGGCGGAGTCTGCTCGACCTGCCGCGCCAAGGTCGTGACCGGCGAGGTGACCATGGCCCGCAACTACGCCCTGGAGCCCGACGAGGTCGCCCGAGGTTACGTCCTCACCTGCCAGTCCAGCCCGGTCACCGACACCCTCGTAATCGACTACGACGCCTGACCGGCCGATCACTGTAAGGACAGCACCTCCGGGATCACGTAGTCCGGGTGGGGGATGTGTTCCGGCTCGCTCTGCCGGTCCCCGCTGGGGCCGGAGGTGCGCACGATCTTGAGACGGACGACCTTGCCGTCTCGCATCGTGACCACCACTCCGCAGGGGGACATCTGGTTTCCGGGCACGTCAGTCAGTAGCTCGACCTTGGCGACATCGGGATGGCTGGCCCGCGAGAGAAGCTGATAGGTGAAGTCGATGAGCCTGGGTACGCGCATCAGCGTCCCCCGCCCTGGCTCGACTGCTTGGGCCAGCCGCCCGGAGGAAGGACGAGCAGCATTCCCTTCGCGCCGCTCTCGAACATCACCTTGACGCCCGCCGGGGCGTGGTCGCTTGCGGGGATCGGCGCAACCTCGGTGATCTCGGGGTGCTCGGCGGCGCGGAACAGGTTCTCGACCAGATCCAACAGCTCCGGCTCGTTCACTGAAAGCCACCTAACTATGCCGAATAGGGCCAATCATCGGAGCGCCCGACCAGTTTGTCACCTACGGAGAGGTCGGGCACGTGACTGGCCGGTCACTGTGAGCATCTTTCTGTATTCAGGAGGCCGATGACTTCGTTCGGCCGGTGGGCGCCCACCCGAGCATGCGGTCGTAGAGAGCGCGGGTGTCCGGTGGTGGGCCGAGCGCCGGGTCGAAGACGTTGAGGTCCGATACGGCGTCCACGAACTGGGTCGCGAGGTAGATCGTCAGCGCCACGTGTTGGTGCCGGAAGCTCTGTGTCAGGTCCAGCCGGGCGTCCGCGCACGGCCAGGGCTGGGCGCAGACCCGGCAGCACCAGATCGGCCGCAGCGGAACGTGCAGCGGCCGGGTCGCGACCGGCTTCGGGTCGATCACGACAGCGGCGCCGGGTCGAAGCCGGGCAGGGCGCGAGCGTGTACGACGAAGCACGCCTCGGGTTGTTCGGGCTGGCCAGGCGGCATCTCCACACCGCGTACGGTCACCCAGTCGCCGGCCCACGTCGCCGCGTCCATCGGCACGTGTGTGACGCGGATGTGCAGATCACCGTCGCCGTGCTGGACGCCGACCTGGCCGCCCCGGTAGTAGTCCTCGGCCTCGGCGTTGACGATGTCGCCGACGCTCACCAACGCCCGCGCGTTCACCGCCGGTACCCGTTCCGCCGGGCGACGTCGTAGCCGAGTCGCTGACCGAGCGTGATCACGTACGGCCGGTGCACAGCCGTCGGTTCGTTCGCCCAGGACGGCGGAACCGGCGGTGGAGGTGCGGTGGATTCCGGCGACGGACTCGGCGCGATCAACCGCAGAAGGAAGTCCCACCAGACCTGAACGACGAACATTCGCACTCCCTCGGTAGATGGAAGCGGGGCTGTCCCGTCGTCCCCCACGGGACAGCCCCGCGCAGCTTCCGCCCGTCCTTATTGATCTATCGCGGTGATTGGATTCGAGCGGAAGTGCCTGCCCTCCACCCTGGACCGAGGGCCATAAGTGACGGAAGATAAGCAACCGGCAATAGAGCTGACGGACCCAGCGGGGGCCCGGGAAGGACTGGGAATGTCGAATCACAACGGAGGACTGGGAAGAATCCTCAAGTTCGCTCGATCCAGGTCTGGAATGACACAGGATCAGCTCGCGGATCGGCTGAACGTGTCGACCTCGCTCATCGCCAAGATCGAAACGAACCGTCTGATCCCGCAGTCCGACACGGCGCGACAGCTCGACATCGTGTTCGACTCGGGAGAACTGTTCCAGGAATCCGCCTCCGAAGCGCGGGCGACGTCGGGCGACTCAATCTGGATCAGGCCGTGGCTGGACTACGAGGAGTACGCCACGATGGTCCGAAGCTTCGAACTGGCGGCAATCCCCGGTCTGCTCCAGACCGAGGCGTACGCACGGGCCATCCTCCGGGACGCCGGAACGCGCGTGCCGGACCTGGACGTCACGGTGGCGACCAGGATCGCGCGGGCGACGGTCCTGCGCCGGGACGAGCAGCCCTGCCGGCTGTTCGCGGTGCTCGACGAGGCCGTGCTGCGCCGGTCGGTGGGCGGGCCGAAGGTCATGGCCGACCAACTGCACGCGATCGTGCAGGCGTGCTCCTTGCCGACCGTCAGCGTCGCCGTCGTCCCGGCGTCGGCGGGAGCGTATCCCGGCCTCAACGGACCGCTGGCGCTCGCCACCGTCAACGGCCGGACCGTCGCGTTTCTGGACGATCCGCTGGACGGCCGGGTGGTCGAGGACCCGGACCGGGTCAACGCCCTCGAAGAGATCTGGGAGTCCATCCGCGAGTACGCTCTACCCGGGCGTCCGTCCCTCGAACTGATCATGGAGGCAGCGGAATCATGGAGCTGATCGATGCGCCGCGCTGGCGGAAGTCCTCCCGGAGCAACGGCCAGGGCGGAAACTGCGTTGAGGTGGCCGACAACCTTTCCGGTCGCGTGCTCGTCCGTGACACGAAAAACCGTGACGGCGGCACGCTGACCTTCGCCCCCGACGCGTGGCGGGCCTTCGTCGGCTTGGCGAAGCAGGGGTAACAGACAGACCTCACGCGCGCCCCCCGGCTGCACCAGCGCGGGGGGCGTCGCTGCGTTCGGGGCCATGTCGGTCACGCGTCGAGTGACCTTCTATTTCTTCTTGATCTTCCGCCTGGTGACGGTAGTATCCCCGTGTTTTGGTCTGCAACGGGGAGGAAGATCTACATGCGATGGAAGGTCCCGGCCGGCGTCCTAGTGGCGCTGGCCTTTCTAATTCCGGCAGCACCGGCGGTAGCTCAAACCGAGGCGCCGGGGCTGAACGAGACCTGCCAAACGGTCGAGCGCAAGGTGTACAAGGATATCCGCGAGCTTGTCACCATCGACCTGGACACCGCCAGCGATCTACAGGTACGGGTGTTGACCGCCGAGATCCTGGCTGCGGCGAATGCCGACTCGTTGACCGTTCTGCCTGACGCAATACAGGAGCGGCTGAAGGGAACCCCGGATGATCTCCGAGCGTTCCTCAAGACGGGCATGCAGAACGCCTGGTCAACGGATCTGCGGATCAATGTGGTCCGTACGTTGACGGGCGCTGGTGCCAACGTGAAGGCGGCCACGCAGACGGTGCTCGACAACGGGACCATCGATGCCTTCCTGGCTTACCTGAACGACGGCCTGTACGCCGCACGTGCGCTCGACTGCGCGTCTCAGCCCACACCGACACCGACGTCCCAGCCCACATCGACACCGAGTGCCATGCCCAGCGCCACGACGACCGTTGCGCCGACCCCTGCCTCCTCCGCCAGCCCGGGCGTCCCCGGCGGCGAGGGCGGTGGGCTGCCCGTGACCGGTGCCGACGCCGCGACCGTGGCCGGCATTGGCGGTGCGATTCTGCTCCTCGGCGGCGCGGGCTACCTGATCGGACGCCGACGCCGTTCCCGCTTCGTGGCATAGCTCGCTCGACGCGCCCGGCTCGATACTTTGTCGGGCCGGGCGCGATCAGCGCTGTGCTTGGCGAGGTTCTCCCGTCGAAATCCTCATCCGCTGACAGATCCGCCCGTGGGCTGCGGCGATCTGCTGCCCCCATAGGGGCAGTGGAACGCCACAGCGCGGTGGGGCTCAAGGCCGGACTACGGATCCGCTCGCCTGTGCACAGCCACCGCGACCGCTTCGGCGGGGCGTTCGGGCTGGTCTCTGGAGGCTGGCCATGGATCGTGATCTCAGGCGGTGAGCTGCCGGAGCAGTTCGGCGGAGTCGTGCAGGGCCGTCATCTGTACGAACCGGCCGTCGCTGACCTTGTAGCTGGCGTACTCGACGATCTCGAACGAGGCGCCGGACGGAGGAACGCCGAGCCACTCCTTCACCGGAGTGCCGGTGTTGATCACGCGTACGGCAAGTCGGTCGCGGTCGAACAGCAGTTCCTTGACCTCCCAGTGCAGGTCCGGTACGGCTTCGACGTCCTGCTTCTGCACCGCGAGGACGTCGTCCCGGGTGCCGGGCTCGCCGTTCAGCAGGACCTGGTCGTTGATGAACTCGTCCATGCCGTCGAACTCGTGGGCGTTGAGGGCCGCGATGTAGCGCAGGTACCAGCTACGCAGATGGTCGTCGGTCATTCGCCTACCAGCCCAACGTCCCGAGTTCGTCTTGGAAGGTCCCCGTCGGGCCGTCCGCGCCGAGCGTGGCCAACTGCACGATGGTCCTGGCGCTTTCCGCCGGTGGCCTTCCGCCTCCGATGGCGGCCATCATGTCGGTGGCCGTGTAGCCGGGCTCGATCGCGTTGAACTTGATACCCGGCTGGGACTTGGCGTACTGGACGGTGAGCATGGTGGCTGCCGACTTCGATGCCGAGTAGAGCGTGGCCGACAGGTTGAACTCAGGCCGGTCCGGATTCGTCACCGCCCAGAAAGATCCCATGCTGCTCGAAACGGTGACCACCGTGGGATTCGAGGACTTCCGCAGCAGGGGCAGTGCCGCCTCCGTGACGCGGACGATCCCCACCACGTTGGTGTCGAACACCCGCAGAGCGGTCGGTCCGTCGACGGTTCCGACTTCGAGGATGCCCGCGTTGTTCACCAGGACGTCGAGTCGACCCTCGGCCGATTCGATGGTGGCCAGCGCGTCGCGCACCGACGCGTCGTCGGTCACGTCGAGCTGGACGAATCGTGCGCCCAGGGTCGCCGCGGCCTTCTCGCCTCGCTCGACGTCGCGTGCACCGACGTAGACGGTGTGGCCCAGTTCGACGAGTTGTTTGGCGGTCTCGAAACCGAGGCCCTTGTTGGCGCCGGTGATGAGTGCGACGGTCATGTGTCTCCCCGGGTATGCGGTCGGGCGGGGCCCGACACGTTTTTGTACCGATCGGTTGCACGGTCACCGTAACAGATTTTGTACCGTTCGGTTGGTGGGCCGGGTCACGATTTGTACCGAGCGGTAGGCTGGGTCCATGGGCACTGAGACGCACACCCCCGGTCGACCTCGGGCTTTCGACGAGGAGACGGTCCTCGACCGGGCCGCGGAGATCTTCTGGCGGCACGGCTACGAGGGTGCGTCGCTGAGCGCCCTCACCGGCGCGATGGGCATCAACCGGCCCAGCCTGTACTCCACGTTCGGCAGCAAGGAACAACTCTTCCGACGGGCCTTCGACCGCTACCACGAGACCCAGGTGGCCAAGGCCCGCGCCGCGATGGAACAACCCACGGCGTACGCCGCCATCGAGGCGTTCCTGCGCTCCAGTGCCGACGGACTCACCGCCGACGATCACCCCGCCGGTTGCCTCTCCGTCCAGGGCGGCCTGGCCTGCTCGCCCGAGAACGCCCGGATCTCCGAGGTCCTGGCCACCGGCCGGGCCGCCACCGAGTCCGCGCTCGTGGAACGGCTGTCCCGGGCGGCGCGGGAAGGCGACCTCCCGGACGGTGTCGAGGCCCGGTCGCTGGCGCGATTCGTGATGGCGCTCAGCGAGGGCCACGCCGTCCACGCCGCCGCTGGTGCCAGCCGCGAGGAACTCCAGGCCTCCGTCGACGTCGCCCTGCGAGCCGTCCTCGCGCGTTGAGGCTATCGCGGCGACGACCCGCCGGCCCGAGAAGGCAGGCGCGTTGAGCGCGGCCGGCGTCGACCACGTCCTCCTCGATGACGGCGGGTCGCTGGACATCCCGTGGGCCGACGGGCCGAGCCACGTGCTGGATCTCGTCGGGGCGAGCACGGTTGTCGACTCGCTGCGTCTGGTCCGCCGGGGCGGGACCGTCTGCGTGGCGGGCTCCCTCAGCGGATGGCTGATCCGGGACTTCGAGCCGATCGCGATGATCCCCTCCGGAACCCGGCTCACGGCCTTCCACAGCAACGACGCCAGGGGCAGGGCGGGGGCGGCCGTACTCGAACGGGTAGTCCGCAACGTCGAGACCGGCGTCTACCGGCCGAACGTCGACCGGGTCTTCGGCCTGGATGACATCGCCGAAGCCCACCGGTACACGGAGGAGAACCGGGCCACGGGCAAGGTCCTCGTGCTGCCCCAGGACGTGTCCTGAGCCCGACTCGCACCGCCGGAACTCCAGCAGCTTCGACCACGCCTCGGCTTCGGGGCGGGCTATTTGGAAATGGCGGAACTCAGGCTGTCGCGGCGCTCCGGCTCGCGGGTGGCCGGGATGGTGACCGGTGGTGGGCTCGCGGGCCGGTTGGTCAGTCCGTGCCAGGCCAGTGCCGCCGCGATCGCCGACAGCGGCAGGGCCGGCAGCGCGTACCTGGGCTCGTACATGCCGACGGCGACGGTGAGCACGGTCAGGCCGGGTCCGGCGAGCAGTAGCAGCACCAGGTCCAGCCGGACCCGCCCGTCGACCCGGCGGCGTACGAACAGTGCCGCCAGGGTGAGCAGTACGCCGACCAGCAGCACGATCGGCACCACCCGGAGCAGTTCGCCGTACCGGTGCAGTCCCGTGGTGAGGACGGTGCCCTCCGGCGCGGTGCCCGGCCAGGTCGCGCCTCCGCCGAAGTTGGCGGCGCCCTGGGCGGGTGGGCAGCGGTCCGGCGGCCGTTCCGTGCCCCGGAACGCGGCCGGCGGGACCAGGCGCTCGCGCAGGCACTCGTTCATCGGCCCCAGGTACAACCCGGGTACGAAGTGCGCCGCGCTCTCCTTGCCCACGATCCGCAGGTAGTCCAGCGGCTGCTGCCGGACCACCGTCACCGCGAAGTCGACCAGCCGTTGCGCGCCGGCCTCGGTGTAGACGTCGTTGAGCCGGGCCGGGCGGCGCCAGAAGAACGCGTCGGCCCGGTCCCAGCGCTGACCCAGCGGCTGGTCCGGGCAGGCGACCCGCTCCCGGTCGGTCAACCGGAGCCGGTCACAGTCGGCGATGATCGCGGCGCGTCCGTACAGGGCGGTTCCGCTCTGGCTGCCGTACACGCTGGGGCGGTCGCCGATCCAGACCAGCAGCCCGACGTACGGAATGGTGAAGCCGAGCGCGTAGCCGACCAGTCGGCGCCAGCCGATCCGGCGGACCAGCAGGTAGAGCCCGAGCAGGAGGGCCACCGGGAGCGCGGTGGGTTTGGTGATCCAGGCCGCCGCGATCAGCAGGCCGGCGCCGATCACCGCCGGGTGGCCGGGGGTGCCGGGGCCGAGCAGCAGTACGACAGCGCCCGCGAAAAGCGCCGTGAAGAGCATGTCCGGCAGCAGGTAGTGACCCGTGGTCAGGATCAGCGAGTCGAACAGCAGCGGCGCGGCGGCGAGGCAGCAGAGCCGTCGGGACAGTCCCCGGCGTTGCAGCAGGAGGTAGACGGCGAGCGCGAGCAGCAGGCTGAGCAGGTGCTGCACGGCCACCACGGCCAGGTGGGTGCCGGTCGGGGCGAGCAGCTTGAGCAGTGCCGGGTAGCCGAGCGGGCGGGTCGGGTGGGGTGCCAGTGCCGACCCGGCCAGGTTGAGGTAGACCCCGCTGTCGCCGTGGAACCAGAACGCCGGCCGGTACGCGATCATGAACAGCATCCGGAGCACCACACCGACCCCGAGCAGCATCCCGATCCCGGCGTTCCGGCGCAGTACGCCGACCACCCGCCGACGGGCCGCGGTGATCTCCGGTGACCTGCTGCTGGCTGCGCCCATGCTGCGTACAACTCGGCACCGCCGGATGCGGGTGCGGGTGGACCGGGGGAGCCGTCGGGTGTGATCGGGGCCGGTCGGCGGCACCATCCGGGCGACCGTCCGGCCCGGCCACGTACGCTCGGAGCTGTGACTGGGAGCCGCGAGATCGACAACATTCTCCAGCGCGGTGCCGACGGCGGGCGGATCACGCCCGAGGAGGCGCTGCTGCTCTACACCGAGGCGCCGTTCCACGCCCTCGGCGAGGCCGCCGACGCCGTACGCCGACGCCGGTACCCGGACAACATCGTGACCTACCTGATCGACCGCAACATCAACTACACCAACGTCTGCGTGACGGCCTGCAAGTTCTGCGCCTTCTACAGGGCGCCGAAGCACGCCGAGGGCTGGACCCACCCGACCGAGGAGATCCTGCGCCGCTGCGGCGAGGCGGTCGAGCTGGGCGCGACCCAGGTGATGCTCCAGGGCGGGCACCACCCCGACTACGGGGTGGAGTACTACGAGGAACTCTTCTCCTCGGTCAAGACCGCGTACCCGCAGCTCGTGATCCACTCGATCGGGCCGAGTGAGATCCTGCACATGGCGAAGGTGTCCAAGGTCTCACTCGACGAGGCGATCAGCCGGATCAAGGCGGCCGGGCTGGACTCCATCGCCGGTGCCGGCGCCGAGATGCTGCCCGACCGGCCGCGCAAGGCCATCGCTCCGCTGAAGGAGTCCGGGCAGCGGTGGCTCGAGGTGATGGAACTCGCCCACCGTCAGGGGGTCGAGTCGACCGCCACGATGATGATGGGCACCGGCGAGACCAACGCCGAGCGGATCGAGCACATGCGGATGATCCGCGACGTGCAGGACCGTACCGGCGGGTTCCGGTCGTTCATCCCGTGGACGTACCAGCCGGAGAACAACCACCTCAAGGGGCGTACCCAGGCGACGACGCTGGAGTACCTGCGGCTGATCGCGGTGGCCCGGCTGTTCTTCGAGACCGTGCCGCACCTGCAGGCGTCCTGGTTGACCACGGGCAAGGAGGCGGGGCAGCTCGCCCTGCACATGGGCGTGGACGACCTGGGGTCGATCATGCTGGAGGAGAACGTCATCTCCTCCGCCGGAGCCCGGCACCGGTCCAACCTCCAGGACCTGATCTGGATGATCCGTTCCGCCGGCCGGATTCCGGCCCAGCGGGACACCCTCTACCGTCACCTGGCGGTGCACCGTACGCCGGCCGAGGATCCGCACGACGACCGTGTGGTGTCGCACTTCTCCTCGATCGCGCTGCCCGGCGGAGGGGTCGGAAAGCAGTTGCCGTTGGTGGAGGCGAAGTAGCCGTACGGTCGGTGCGAGACACCGGTTCGGGTGGACTCCGGTTCGGCAAGGCCGATCAATCGGGACAATCCTGAACCCGCTGCGCCGCAGGTCATAACGGATGTATCACTGGGGTAGCGGCGGATCGGCAGAGATCGCTAACGTCGGTTACAGGTCCCGCGTTCCCGGGACGACATCCCGAATCTCCTGCCCTCCGCCGCGATCGTGTCGACCGCGACGGTGGCTCACTTCGTACTCCATCGGCCCAGCGGGGCCGTCCACATAACGCACGGCGGCGCGGGCGGGGTGCTTCGGCACCCCGCCCGTACCGTGTCCGCCACCAATTTGTTGTTTTCCCAGGTGAAACGCGATTGGTCAGGCGCGTCGCGTCGGGTATTTGACTACAGTACGCAGTCATGCGAACACACCTTTTCCTGGCCGCGCCCGCCTGCGCAAGTCTGCTCATCGCGCTCGGGCTGGCCGTCGCCTCGCCGGTGTTCGCTGCCCTACCGTCGCCCGACGACGTCGACCTGACGATCGCCGTCGACGGCACCACGTTGACCAACCGGGCTCGGCACAAGGTCGCCACCGTGACCGTGACCAACCGGAGCGCCACCACCGCGTACGGCGTCCGGCTGCGCTACGACGGCCGGGTGGACAGCGAAGTGATCAATCCCAGCAGCGTCGCCTTCTGTCCACCGTCGCCGAACAGCCCGACGCCGGGTCCACCCACCTCGGCTCCCTCGCTGGAGGTGACGGTCGACGGCGAGTGCACCCTGCCGGACCTCGCCCCCGGCCAGTCGACCCGGCTGACCAGCACCATCGTCCGGTCGGCACACGGGGTCGGTCCGGTCGGTGAGGTGACCGTACGGGTCTGGCACGGCGGCACCGATCCGGTGGGAGACAACAACTCCGCCACCGCGTCGATCGCCTTCGCCGAGGGCGAGCCCGACCTCTACGCCCGGGCCTGGGACGGGCCGGCGGACCGGACCGGTGCGATCACCCCGGCGGTTCCCGGAGGCGGGGGTGACCTCCGGTTCGAGATCGGCAACCACGGGACCGAGCCGGTCAGCGGGATGGTGGTCACGGTCGGCCTGCCGGCGCACGTGACGTTCGCCGGGGACCGACCGGGGTGCACGTACGACACCGGGCGGCGCAACGCGACGTGTGCGTACCCCGACCTGTCGTTGATCACGGCGGAGGCGGACCGTGATCCGGACGACCTGAACTACTCCGCGCTGCGTTTCCGGCACCCGCTGTCGGTGGACCCGTCCGCGCCCGCACCGGCCCGGTTGAGCGGTGGCCGGCTCGACGTCGAACCCCTCCTGGCGGGTCAGCTGCCGCCCGCAACGGACCTGCCCGAGGACATCACCGGCCTGGTCGCCACCGATCTCGACAGCACCGACGACAACGACCGGTTCACCGTGTCGACCACCCCTCGGTCCGGTACCAGCGGCGGCCTCCCGCAGACCGGCTCACCCACCGCCCTGCTCAGCACCCTCGGCCTCGGCACCCTGGCCACCGGCAGCGGCCTCCTCCTCCTAACCCGCCGCCGCCCGCCCCTCCTCACCCCCTAACCCGCCCCAAGATCCGCACTCTTGTAGAGAAAGAGTGCCCGTGCTCAGTTGGTCGTAGCAATCGATCTTGTCGTTCGTTGGTCCTCTCGGTGGAGTGATCGCTGAGAGGCTGGTGGGAGCATGGTTGGTCGT
>NZ_JBSGCD010000015.1:0-181697 GCF_053601675.1 Micromonospora sp. NPDC004704
TGATCGACACTTCGGAACAGTCACTTCCCGGACCCGCCAGTCACCAGCCTAGAACACCACTACTCACCGCCTCTTGACACAGAGGGGTGCCAGATCCGGACGCTGTGGGTCGCGCTCATACTTGCATCGTGACCAACCAGAGCGATGCCCTTCCCGTGCTCGTCATCGACGGAGCCTCGTTCGTCGACTTCGCCGGCTTTGTACGCGAGTTCTCGCAGCTGCTTTGTCACGGCACCTGGAACGGAAGCCTCGATGCCTTCAACGACATCCTCCGCGGAGGCTTCGGCACCCCCGAGACCGCATGGGTGTTCAGGTGGGTCAACTCTGACTCGTCCCGGGTCGCGCTCGGTTATGACGCGACGGTCCGATGGCTGGAGCAGATCCTCCTCACCTGCCACCCATCGCACCGCACGAACATCGAGGCCAGGGTCAGGAACGCGCAGCGTGGCCAAGGGCAGACGCTGTTTGACATGATCGTAGAGATCATCCACGACCACGGCCCAGGCGGCAGCGAATCCGAGGACGGCATCATCCTCGAGTTGCTCTAACCCGTTTGGGTGGATAAACGGACCCCCTGACCGTTGCCGCCCGACCCGAGCTGCATCCGCTCACCAGGTCCACGCCTCCGCCGGCCACGACCTCCAGCGACGCGCGAACCGCGGCATGAGCGGATGCCTCGGTCGCGGTGCGTCCGGCAGCATGCAGCGTCGCTGAAAACTGGCGGGCGGAGTGCATCCACCTGTGGCAGCGGATCGTGCGCGCCGCATTGTGCAAGGATTCGGCTGTGTCCGTGTACAAGATTCTTCTGCCGGCCGAGTGGGCCACCCTCCAAGGGTCTGGGCGCTTCGACGGCTCGCCGTTCGACCGTGCCAGCGGATACATCCATCTCTCCACCCGTGAACAGGTGGCCGGCACCGCTGAGCGACGGTTCGCGGAGGAGGCACTGCTGGTTCTCGTGGAGGTCGATGCGAGCGCGTTCGGGGATCGGCTGCGATGGGAGATGATGCCCAACGGCGGACCGTACCCGCACCTGTACGAGGACCTGACGCTCGGCGCCGTTGTCGCGGTACACCGGGTCCCGGGTGCGGCAGCGGTGGAGAAGTGCCTGTGCGCTGCGGACCCGTCCGCCTGACGAACAGTGCACTCATCTCGACAGTTCAGGGTGCCGGCGCCCCTGGGCGCCGAACACCAAGCGTGACGGCTCATCGTCTGCCTGCGCCCACGATCAACGGCAGATCAGGATGTCGCCTGTGACGAAAGGCCCGATGTCGGGTCAGCACATGTACGGCTGGGATAATCGTGACCATGTGGTTGGAGTTGCGGTGACGGCTACGTCGGATCGTGGAGTGGTGCCGACACCAGGTTCGTTGGTGGTCTATCCCGGTACGTTCGATCCGTTTCACTCGGGGCACCGGGACCTGGTGGCCCGTGCCCGGGTGATGTTCGACCAGATCATCGTGTTGCTGGCGGTGAACGCCGACAAGCGACCAACCGCCGAGGCCACGACCAGGGCCGCACGCGTGCGCGACGCCATGCCGGCAGCCTGGGGCAATGTTGAGGTGGACACCTGGACCGGTTTGACCGCCGCCTACTGCCTGCACCGCGGCGCCACAGTCATCGTCCGCGGCCTACGTACGGCTGCGGACCATCGTCACGAGTACCAGCTCGCTGCGATGAACGAGAAACTCGGCGTTCAGACCGTCTGGTTGCCGTCCCGTCCGCAACTGGCCGCCACTTCGTCTACGGTCGCACGCGCATACCGCTCGGCACAGTCGACCCGTCCCTCCCTGAACGCTAAAGGGTGATCCCAGGGGTCGCGGATCGCTGGTAACGCCTTCGAGATGAAAAGCACTGTTCTCGGCAGACCCGCTCGCGCGGTCGCTAGGTTCCGGAGGCCATGTAGGCGGCGAGGATGTAATTGGGGTGGCGGTCGAGGTTCTTGCGGGCGCGGTCGTAGCGCATGGTGGTGCGGGGGTCGGCGTGGCGGGCGGCGATCTGTACGTCGCGGAGGCTGACGCCGGCGTCGAGCATGGTGGTGACGAAGGTGTGGCGCAGCATGTGGGGGTGCATCCTCGGCATCCGGATCCCGGCGTGGGCGGCGAGGTGTTTGAGTCGGCGGGTCGCGGCGTGGCGGTCCATCCTGGTGCCGAGGGTGTTGCGCAGGATCGGACCGTCGAGGTGGCCGTCGACCGCGCGGTCGACGGCCCTCGCCACCGCGGGTGGGAGTGGGACGAGGACTACCTTGCCGCCCTTGCCGCGTACCCGTAGGACGCGGTGGCCGTGTTCCTCGCCGAGGTCGCTGATGTTCGAGCCGCAGGCTTCGAAGATTCGGAGCCCGAGCAGGCCGAGCATGGCGACCAACGCGAAGTCGTTCGGGTTGTCGGATTGTCGTGAGGTGGTGATCAGTGCTTCGAACTGGAGGTGACCGAGCCCGAGGGTGGGTGATTCGGGTGGGACCACCGGTCTGCGGACGTAGTCGGCGGGTGAGTGCGGGAGGATGTCGTCGATGACGCAGACCCGGTAGAAACCGATCACCACCGACAGGCGGCGGGACACGGTCGAGGGCTGGAACCGCCGTACGTCTTGAAGCCAGCGCACGTACCGCTCAATGTCGACGCGCGCGGCCGACAGTGGATCCAGGTCTTGGTTAACGCACCAGGTCAGGAACACGCCTAGGTCGGAGTCGGTATGCGACCGTGTGTCACCTCGGTACCGACCGAGGTAGGCGGCCACCGCCGCGCGGAGAACGCGGCGATCAGGAGAGACGGTACCGGGACCGGAAGCGGGAGAGGTAGTCATACCTCACGGTGCGTCACGCTCAAAGGCAGTGCCAACACCCGCCAGGCGGCATGAGCGGACAGTCAGATGTCACGACGGGGAGCCGATCGAACGCCTTCGGCGACGGGACCACGCCGAGTGCCTCTGCGATCGCGGTTGCACAGGCATCAGGACCGGTGCTTGTGGTGTCTACGGCGATGTCGAACTCGCCGTGCGCGTAGACCGTGGTCTGGGAACGGGCCAGACCGATGGGCCGATCTCCACGACTTCGCTCGCGCCGGTCGAGTTCCTCCTGAGAGCAGCGAACCTCGACGAGCGTCACGTCGTATCCCTCCGATACATCGAGCAGGTCGTTCATACGCCACTGCTCGCTCAGCGGATAGTCCATAATGATGTCGTTTTCTGCGGAGGCGAGCGCAGCCACCGCTCGGTGAAACCTCGGAGCCCGACGAGGTCGGCCTCGAAGCCGTCCTCCCGCCGCCGCAAATCGTCGAGTGCCGGGTAGGCGGCGGGTGTCTCACCCGCCGCCTACCCGGCAGTACATCGGACTTTCCGACGCCACCGGGAGCGAGCAGGACAAAGCTCCCCGGCCGCCCGGCGAGGTCCCTGGCCGACGTGATGCCGGTGGCCGCACCGATGTCGAGAAAGCCGTCACCGTCCAGCGGCGCGTGCTCCTCATCCGCGCTCTGTATATGGCGTTCGACTGCACCGATGGCCACCGCCTCTCCCTTCCCCCGCTGGAGACGTAAACACTGCCCTAACTGAAGGCGTCGTACCTATTGGCTCAATTCACCAAAATACTCGCCAATGTCCGGATTATACCTAAACCACTCGGTCAGCAATTCCTGAACGAGCCGCCGGTCAAGCGTGCCTTCAACCAGGAATAGCTTGTGGCGCTGGCCAATCTTCTCATCAACGTCACGCCCGGACTCGACGGCATCGAGATACTCGATGTACTCCTCTGCTTGAAACACCCTCACAGCGCCGTCAAGATGGGAGAAGCTGCCCTTGACCTGATCAAAAACCACGTGCCCGAACCTTTCGACGCAGTATCTCTCACCGACACCGTGCCTTTCGTTGAGAGAACAAAATTCTTCGACTTTAAATTGCCTCAGATCCCCGTCCATCATGTCGGTTCTGAATATGGTGAAGATCTCGCAGTGATCGCTCAGACAGATTTTGCACTTGCTGCGATGCGCAGTTCGTGCGGTGAGATGCTTACTCTTCAATAGACCTTCGGAGAACGGTCGGCCATACCAGTAATCATGCTCGAAAATGTCCCGATAGTGATCGACTGTCGTCTTCCTAAGTGGATCGATTCTGATGCTGACACTCGCGCCGGCCGCCTTGGCCTCAGCAAGCAGGCTAGGTATCCCAACGAAGTTGGAGCCATAGAACCTTCGGAGGAACTGGTGAGGGTAGATAAGCGTATGCCCATCAAGGACTATGCCGTGATTGCGTAGCTCAAGCCGGTCGTCATCCGACAGGTTAACCAGCAGATTTTCCTCGTCTACCACCTTGAGCCCGAGTGTTTTGATCAATGTGGCGTCGTACAGATTGTCGATGTGGTTATCGATACCAGGCGCTCGTTGCTGTACGAGTCCTGCACCTATGTGCCGGACCACCACATCTAGATCGAAGCTGCCGTCATCGCGTTCACCAAAGAATAATGCAGATGAAAGCCACTCTGGCAGATTTGAAGTAGCGGAAAGCTCCTGAAGGGAGCCGAACCTGGATAGTATCGGCAAAATCTCAGCATGGAGTGCGTTGCAGTCGGTAACCAAGCGATCAGATGAAGGCGATTCCGAGACGAGCTCCGGGTAATCGATATAGGCAAAGCGATTTCTGTTAGCCAACTCCGCCGCGATTGCCGTGGCGAGACGATCTACTTCTGTGGTGCCGAACAAGGCTTCGAAAGCATCCATTATTAACCACCTCCTGTACCCAGCCATAGTTGATTTCAGGAGAGCAAGCAAGTCAATTTTGCCGGGCTGCCTCGCTGAACTTCCCGGCAAATCCATCGTGAGTTCTGTGATTTACTACTCGAGTTCGGGCATCGATCCTTCTGTTCGTGATCGTGTCGTCGCCATCGAGGCACTGGGGCCAGGGCGATTGCAAGGTCGAGTTCTGGCCGGCGGCGACCCTAGGCCGATGATGATCAACGTCACGTTTTGATCCACGCGGCGTGGCGGTGTCTCGCGCGTAACGGAAGTCCGGTAAATGGTCGAGTGTCTAGATCAAATATCGTCCGGAGCTTCCGTTGCCCGCACAGTCTGCCACGATCACTGCCCTGCCCGATGCCTTGGCCCAGGCCACCGGCGACGCCACCGCCGGCTATACCCCGAACCTACGGAAGTTCCTGGCTACGGTGCCTGACCCGCGTGACCCACGCGGGATACGCCACCCGCTCGTAGCGGTCCTGGCGATCGCGGCGTGTGCGGTCGCGGCCGGAGAGAAACCTTCGCCGAGATCGCCGAATGCGGGCAGGCCGCGGGCCTGGACGTCCTGGCAGTGTTAGGGGCGCGGGTCTGCTCAAGCGGCAGCTCTTGCAGGCGGTTCTGCAGCGCTGCGGCGACCGCCTCCAGGTCCAACCGGCGTTCAGTCGTGAGCGCCTCGGAGCGGGCCAGGTCCACAAGCTCCCAGAACTGGTCAACGACCATCGGGGCAGCATCGCAGGTCCAGCCGATCTTCAAGCGCAGTCAGATGACCCTGTGCTCATGCAAACCCGTTGGCCCCGACGTCGGCCATTGCCACCTCGGTGACGACCAGTTCGCGATGGCCGGCGACCAGGCTCGTCCGGCGCCCACCGGCGGCTCCATCTTCCCGTCCCGAACCCGATCGGCGGGCATCAGTGCCGGTGGAAACCGGTTCCTGGTTCGTCACGTTTCCCCTCGGTACTTTGCGCGGGCCCCTGCCATCCGGGTCCACGACGGACGCGTTGTCGGGCTCGTCGAAACCGGGCTCCTTGACATATCCGAGGGCAAACGCCCAGAAGGCAGCGAGCCGCTGGGATCGTTGGCATCGCATCCCAAGGTCCAATAGATCCCCATGGGGCCAACGTACGTGAGGCAAGACGCACTGTCATCGACAGTTCCGGACGTCGGCGCCTCGGGGCACCGAACACCGAGCGTGACGGCTTGTCGTCTGCCTGCGCGCACGACCAGCGGCAGATCCGTGCACGGCGACAGTGGGTGAGTCTGCGATCATCGCCGGATGCGATACCTGGCGCGACGCGTTTGGACAGTGGACGGAACAACTGAACATGACGGGCCACAATGCCCCCGCCTGTGCCGTACCACCTGAGAGGCGCCATGACCCGTTCGACAGAGCAGCGATATGCCTTCGACGACGCCAGTGACCAGGCCAACGACCACCACGACGCCCTCGGGCGGTTGCCGAACGCGCAGACCCGGCAGTTCATCGGCGACCTGATCGACCTGCCTGGCACGAGTTGCCTCGAGGTCGGTGCGGGCGCGACAGCGTCGCGGTCTGGCCGGCCGGCCTGGGCGCCGAGGTGCTGGCCACCGACATCGCGTTGATGGAGAACTTTTTAGTCCACACTGAAGATCGAACTGGTCTACCGCACCAGCTGGCGGAGCCGCGACGAGGCCCAGAACGCAATCTTTGAATACATCGACGCGTGGTACAACACCCGTCGCATCCCACGCGAGCTCGGCTACCTCAGCCCCGACGAATACGAGACCATCTGGCATACCCAGACCCAGCCAGATAGCCTCACCCCTGCCCCGACCGGAAGCAGGTAACCACCGGTCCATCAAACCGGGGGAACTCAGTCTCGCCTGCGTCCTCATCTGCTGGCACCGACTGATCAACAAGCCCGACCAAGATCGTATTAGGAGCTTAAGTCGAAGGGATGGCCGAAAGCATGTCAAGGGACCGTGCAAGCAAGTCCGCCGGAGCCTCGCCATCATGAGGGTCCGGTTGTATCTTGAGGTTCGACCGCCCCTCGTTCAGATCGGCAATGTCATGCGCTCAAGCTGTGGCCGCAGATGATGCGGCGCATCGATTGGCTTCTGATCCTCGGCGCGGCCGTGACCGGGGCGCTGTCGGTCAGTCTCATCTTGGCCGGCTTCCTGACCTCCGGCAACGCTGCGAATGTCCTGATCGGGCTCGGCATCAGCATCGCCATCGGTTGCGCCCTGTTGGTACTCCAGATCGTTCACATCGTCGGACGCGACCGCCCGGAGCCAGCCGGGACGCCACGGATGACGGAGCCGGCAGCTACGGAGCCCGGGCTGCCAGCCGGTCTGTACCGCTGGGAGCAGTACGCCGATCTCGAATTCGGCCGGCTGCTGGAAAGGGCGGACCGCCTGACGATATCGGCTCGGACAGCCGTGAACATACTCAGCCGCAACGCGGTGGAGATACGGCGTTTTCTGCAGCGCGGTGGAATGATGCGTGTCCTCGTACTCGATCCGTCGAGCGCCGGCCTGCTCAAGATTTATGCCGAGCCGTCCGCCGAGCTGACCGACAACCTTCGAACGGGTTTGCGATATCTGGCCGACTTCGGGCGGCAGTTCCGGCATCAGGTGCAGACCCGGCTCACTGGCCGGCCACCCACTTACGGTCTTATCTGGACCGATTGCCTGGACAAGGGTGGCACGCTTGCCGCCGGCTCGCCGAGCATCCTTCAGGTGAAAATCTACCTGGAGCACAGCCGGACTGGAGGAGGACGGCCCAACATCGTGATTTCGTCATGGGACGAGCCCTGGCACGCCGTCTTCGTCGATGATTTCAACGCGTGCTGGAATGAGGCGACCCCGCTACCGATTCCCGACGAGGCGCGAACCGAGCATGAGTAATGAGGACTGTCCGTTCTGTGAAGCTGCCGGTGGGTTGGCAGTCATCTTTCGCGGTGACGAGTGGCATGCTATATACAACTCGTCGCCCGTGGTCCCCGGTCATAGCCTCCTCATCCCGATCCGACACGTCGAGGACGCCGCAGAGTTGTCCGATACGGAGCAGCGTGAGTTCTTCATGATGCTGAGCAGCTTGGTGGCGGCAATGCTGCCAGCATACGGCGCCCAAGGCTATGACCTCGCGCTGCAGTCAGGCCATGCCGCCGGGCAGTCGATCGGACACTTGCACTTCCACGTTCTGCCCCGCAAGGACAAAGATCTACCCGACGGCAGTTCCTGGACCAGTGAGCTCGGCATCGGGCAGCCACTCGACGACGGACCGCGAAAGCGGTTGGACCTCCCGCGCATGCAGGACGAGGCGCGGCGGATCGCACGCTATCTGCCCGGGCCTCCACCGTGAGTGTGCCACGGGTAGTGTTCATCGAAGGGATGCCGGGAAGCGGCAAATCCACCACCCTCAACGAGTTGTCGCGGAGGGTGGAGCCGGGTGAGACCACGGGCCGGTTCTTCGATCTATCCGCCTCGGCGGCGGTAGAGGCGCACTTCCGACGGATGGTCTTTCAGCATGGCCCGAACACGACCCTGGACCGGGTCATGAACCTTTGGTCGTGGGCGTTGCTTGCAGCGGACACGTATCGGTCGACTGGTGTCGGTGTCGAAACGGTCATCTTGGAAAGGTCCCCGTTGTCGGCTTACGCCGCGGCCGCCCCCTTGATAAGCGGGCCGACGAACCAGTCGCTCCTTGACCTGGCAATGGGCAAAATCGGTGACTGCGCAATGGTGATCCTTGAGTGCCCCGAGGACATGCGGAGGCGACGACTTTCCGCCCGCGGCGCTCGCCAGTGGTGGCATCCAACCAACGAGAACGCGTCCTATCGGGGCGTCTTCGCCGACGCCTACGCCAGGCGTGACTCCCTTCCGTGCCGGGTCGTGGTGGTCGACACCACCGTCCCGGTGGCCGAAGTGGCATCAGAAATCATGAATTGGGTGAGGTGCGCCGATGGCCTTGCTGCCTGAGATCCAGTCACCCCAGGTTCTGCTTCTGGACGTGGGCGGTGTGCTGCTCGCGAGTGGGTGGGAGCTCATCCAGGAACATCCTGGCGCAGCGACGGATCTGGGTGAGATAACCGGCCCCTTTTCCGAAGGTCGCGACAAGGACTGGATCCTTTATCAGTCCTTGAGGCTGAGTGAGCACGAGTACTGGGAAAGGTGGTCGGCGAAGGTTAGGGCTCTGACCGATCCCATCAAAGACATCTACACCCGCGCTGCGGACCCGGTCCGGCATGCCGTCGTGAGAGAGGCGCTGACCATCACTCAGGGCGGTGCCAAGGTACTGGCGGTCAGCAATGGCATTAGTCGCCGGATAGGCGCCGAGTGGTACCGGGCACAAGAGGAACTTCGAGGATTCGAGCTTATCGACGCGGCTACTGTCGGCGCGAGAAAGCCCTCGACCGCCTTCTTTCAGGCCTGCGCAGAAGTTGCCGGAGTGCCGATGTCCGACCTCGTGTTGATCGACGACAATCTGCAATACGCCCTGGACGCGGCCGTCCATGGACTCTTCTCGTATCACTTCGAGATCGGTCACTCGATGACCTGTCGCGCGGTCAGGCCCGCTCCGTGAGAGTCGCAGTCGTGACGGCCCGGACGGTCGGGCTCCGGCTGGCCGAAGGGATCTTGGCGTCGGAGGCCCGGCTGAACGGTGACCTCTGCCTGGAACTGCTCGTCGGTATGGAGGGGGCGGAGCGTAGCGGCCACGTCGGCGCTACAGGGGTAGTCGGATTCGCGGAAGCGTTCGAAATCCCCGCGCACGTCACCGCCGACAGCAGCCTGGCCACTCTGGATCCGGGTGACGTCGACTACGTGCTGGTGGCAGGCTGGCCCTTCCGGATCCGGCGTCCGGCGACCGGGATCAAATTTCTGGGCCTGCACCCACGCCGCCTGCCAGGTGGTCGCGGAAGGTCGCCTATTTCCTGGACGATCGCCGCGCGTGAGCCGTGTACGGAACTCACCCTCTTCGCCTTGAGTGAGACCTTTGATGCAGGGCCGATTCTGCACGCGCATCCGGTTTCTCTCCGTCGCAATGAGGACGCGACCTCGCTCTTCTTGCGCATGTCGGCTGAGCATCAGGTCGTGGGAGAGCGCCTGTACGAGATTCTTTCCGATTCCATGGAATCGCTTCAGGACGAGGCGGCGGCGCGAACCTGGCCGCATCGAACGAGTGCCGACTGCCTTCTCGCGCCCGGCATGACGGTTGCGGACGCCCATCTGCTGCTACGGGCACAAACGCCCCCCTTTCCTCCCCCATTGGTCGTCCATGAGGGCGCCACGTACGTGATCGACTCGGCAGCTACGCTTGCCCGTCGCTGCCCGGATGGACGCCGGCTCCTTGACTTTTCTTGCGCCGACGGGACGATCAATCTGACGGTTCATCATTCCGAGCCGGGACAGGGAGCGAGCAATGCGATATTCCCAGTACATCGGGATTCCTGATCTCTATGCAGCCCCCGCCCGACAAGCCCTTCTGGCCTCGCTCGTCTCAGATCTGCTGCGCTTCGAGCACGCCAACGGCGGTTCCGATCTGCTTCATCCGCCCTCGCCGCTGGGCGCACAACGTCGCACTCGAGTTCTCACCGAGGTGCTGAGCGAGTTCGCGACCGAACCATGCAGCGGTGGGCCGGTGGCGGCTTTACCTCTTTCTCGATATCACGACGAGTACACCTTCCTCCGCATCGTGCAGGCGTTCGAGATCGTTTTCAGCACCATGGTCGGCGCCGCAAAAGACTCTCGGCGGGCGCTCAACCGCGACGACCATCGCTCGGCGGCCGCCGGCCTGTGGTCAGCCGGCCGCGACCTCGCCCGCCTGAACCCGCTGATGGCTCTGCTCGCGACGATGGATCGCGACGCGTTTCTCGCCTTTCGAGAGTTGAGTGCTGGAGCCAGCGCCGTGCAGTCCGACAGCCATCGGGCTTTGGTCGTGCGGTTCAGCAACCTGAATCAGGTCATAGTGGAGGCCCACTCGGCCGACGTGGCCGACGCGCTTCGGTCGGTGGAGAGGGCCCCCTGCACACCTCAACCACCGCGGTCACCGGGGCGTTCACCGCCTCCATCCTCGTCGGAGCGGTCATGGCGGTACCGGTCGGCCGCTGGCTGGACCGACACGGCGCCGAGCGCTTATGACCACTGGGTCACTGGTCGCGACCACGCTCGTCATGGCCTGGTCCCAAGTACGGACCGTCGCGCAGCTCTACGCCGTACTCATCGGCATCGGACTCACCGCGGCGATGGTGCTCTACGAACCGGCGTTCGCCGTCATCATCTCCTGGGTCGACCCCGACCAGCGAGCGAAGGCCCTGCTCGCAATAACCGTCGTCGCCGGCTTCGCCAGCTCCATCTTCCTACCCCTGACCGGGCAACTCGTGGACCGCTACGGGTGGCGCACCGCGTTACTCATCCTCGCCACCATTCACGGGCTGATCACGGTGCCGCTGCACGCCTTCATTGTGCGCAGACCACCGCACGAACCTTCCGCCACGCCGCACACTGTCTCAGCCATCCGCGGCGCGGCAGTGAGGGCGGCGCTGACCGACCGCCGGTTCTGGTGCCTCGCGGTCGCTTTCGTCGCGCACAGCGCCGCGATGAGCGCGATGACTGTGCACCTCGTCGGCTTCCTGATCCGGGAAGGGCACCCGGCGACCTTCGCCGCCGCCGTTGCCGGGCTGCTCGGCGCCCTGTCCGTCACCGGACGTCTGCTCCTGACCGGAGCACAACGCCACGTCCGCATCACCACCATCGTCGCGGCCATCTTCATCATCCAAGCTGTCGCCGCCCTCTGCCTGCCGACCATCGCCGACAGCGCACCAGGCGCGGTGGCCGGCGTGACCGCGTTCGGCCTTGGGTTCGGTATTGCCAGCCTCGCCGCACCGGCACTGCTCGCCGACCGCTACGGAACCGCCGCCTACGCCACCATCGCCGGCACCCTCGCCATGCCCGTCACCCTTGCCAAAGCGGGAGCGCCACTCGGCGCCGCCATACTGCTTTCCGTCAATGGCGGCTACAGCGCTGTCCTCGCGGCCATCAGCGGAACCTGCCTTGTCGCGGTCGCCGGCATCCTCACCGGGGCGAGGAAGCCGGTCCCGGTGCCGGCGTTTGCGGCAAAGGTGCGCGGTCGAACCGAGAGCACCCTCGGCAACACGGAATGACCATCACCCCATGCTGCGGCCTCAACTTCGGGCGGGTTTCGAATTGATTGGGTAGCAGAGGCTGGGGCTATAGGGGGCGAAGGCCTCGTTGATGCGCACTCGGAGCACCGCCCCGGTTAGGTCACGCCCAGCAACGCCGGTGACGCGTGGCAGCTGCCTGTTCGGCTTGGGCCGTACCGCCCTGCATAGTCGGTTCAGGACTGGTCGGTCACCGCAGTGTCGACCGGTTCGTCCTGGTCGTCCGGTTTCTTGTCAACGTCCAAGGAGTGCTGCACCTCCCGCAGAAGCGACACTGCCAGCGTGGCGGCGACCAGCGCGTTCTCGTCGGTGTGCTGCACCTGGTCGACGGGCAGGACTGGCTGTGCCAGACAAGGTCGCTTTGCCATATTGCGTCCTTGTAGATTCGGCCCCCATACAGGACGATGCAGTAGTTCGCTTGCCCTCCAACGGTCGCATACCTGATAACCATCGTCCACTATGCCCACTGCAGTACGTGAGCTAAGTTGCAGGGATGTCAGCCCTGATGGGTCCGAGCCTCCTTGGTCGACAGCCGCATGATCGATACTGGCGTGCCTCGGTCTCAAGTTTCTGCGGCGAGTGGATGGGCCCATTGAATGGAGCGGCCGCTATCGATTCAAGCGTTGGGGACGCGCTCCTGTGAGTGGAGTATTCGAGACAGTCCCAGCGGAGGATAGCGGTGCGAATACTCAGGATCGTTTCGGTTGGCAGCATCATTGCACCGCCGCAGACTGTATTGCGATGCTTTACGCAGACTCGACCATCGAGCGCGTAGTTTGCGAGATCCATGAGGACTACGTTGTGGACCGTGGCGGCGACGATATCGAGCTGGTGAGCTGCAAGCATCGTGACGGATCTCAAGGGCCTTGGAACCTTTCCGATTTATGTCTATCGGGAGGGTTGGCCCACCTCTTTTCGAGGTGGACGGAGCTAAAGGCTGCGAGAGTTCGATTGGTTACCAACGCGGGGTTGAGACCGGGAGCGGGAGAGGCTCTAGAGCTGCAAAAGTCATGCATGCAGGCAGCTGACGGAATGCCTTTCGAGGAAGAGGTGGCTAAGTCTCGGGACGAGTTAGCCTTGGCTCTGCTGGCGGCTCGGCGCAGACGAAGCTTCTATGGCATTCCTGAGACTCCCAAGCCGCCTCGGCGCAGGGATCAGCGCCAACCACCTCCCGCAGAGTTTCTTGTACGCGTGGAGAAATTCATGCGGGTCTTAAGGGTATGCCCTGACCTGCCAGCCCGAAGCTACATTCGCACCCAGCACGTAGAGAATGTGATGCGCCCGGCGCTGGAGAGTCTAGGGCATGATCTGGGCGGGTGTGGCAACGGCTATGACGGAGTCGTCACGCTGATTGCGAATCGCAATAAGGCGGACGCACTGCGCGGAAAGTACGCCTTATGGCTAACGGATCCTGGATTCGGCAGCGCCCGCGCCATCCAGGCCGCGCTCGTTGAGGCGAGAACCATACGGCGCGTCGATATTTTAGAGGCGCTGCCGACGCCAGCAAGCCGCCCTTTGCTCAGGCGCTGGACCACGTCCGGCCACGAGCGGCTACGTGTGAAGCTCGCCGCAGGCGGTGTACGCAGCACGCGAATCCAGGGTGCCTTGCGGTTGAGGGAAGCATGGCTTGCCCAATGGGAAGAATCGCGAGGAGATCTTCCAGGCGATGAGGCAGCGCGCCAAGATCTTGAGGCGCAGATTCTAGAGATTGCTGGTGATATTGAGGCGGCGGTTGCCAAATCAGGCCCCGAGTGGGGGGATCGTATGTATGAGCAATTGCGTGAGAGGCTGCGGAACGGCGACGTCGTGCCGGCGCCGAACCTATCCCTTGCTCCTGAGCATCTCTTTGGGCTGGCGCTCAACCTTTCCGCAGAGTGTGAGATCTGGTTTAGTGATGAATTCGACGTCGAACAAGCATTGAGGGAGGCGGGTCAGGTGGCGGCTCAGTCCTCACGGGGACTGGAGCCGGCCCTGTGAGCGTCCCTGATATTCAGGAAGAGGCGACTCACGCTGCGCTTCAGGAGGCTGCGCAAAGGCAGATCGGCGCGGCCCGTGACGGCGGGCGGCAGCCAACATCTTCGGTTGGTGAGCGGCTAATGCGGCGGCGGCGGGAGTCTATGCTCCGAGAAAGGCGTGAGGCTGAGTACCATCAGGCGCGAGTTCTTCTTCTGATAACTTCTATCGCTGGACAACGTGGGTCACTGGATGGACTAACTAAGCTTGCGAAGCTTGATTTCCTGCTCCGCTATCCAGTTTTCCTCGAACAACTCGCAGATATGGGGATTGATCGGCTAGTTCTGGATGAGGGCACAAGACCTACGCCGGACGAGAGAAAAGCGGTAGAATCGCGCATGGTCCGCTACAAATATGGACCGTGGGATGATCGCTACTACGGGATCATTGGCGCACTTGTTGGCCGTGGTTTGGTTGAATATGTTCCAGGTAAGCTGGGCAATGTAACACTCCGGCCGACAGAAGGTGGCCGAGCAGTGGCTGAAATTCTTGCTCTCGATCCTGCATGGCATCGAACAGCAGCTCGTTGCCGTGTACTTCGGAAGGCATTCGCCCGGTCAAATGGCAACTATCTCAAGAATCTAATATATGAGCGCCTACCTGATGTAGTCGATCGGCCACATCGTACGGAGATATGATGAGCGTTCGCTTCCGCATTAACGACGTTGAGCTGACCACCGGGGCTGGCGATTATTCGTTTTCGTTTGCTAGACCATGCAGCGTGCTGGACGGACCAGTTGGGACTGGCAAGAGCAGCTTGCTGGAACTGATCAAACATGCGTTGGGGGGAAATGCGGTTTTGACACCTGTCGTACGAAGCGAGGTCAGCAGCGTTCGTGCGCGAGTGGTGTTGAATGGTACCCCGATGGATTTGACGAGAGGACTGGGTGGTATGACAGCAACCTCGGTTGAATTTCGTGATCCGCGAGATGGCAGCCTCGTCGAGCAGGTGCCCATTCGTTCAACCGCCGACCGAGCAAACGTCAGTGAGACCTTACTGAGACTGCTTGGCATCCCGATCGTCGCTATGCCGCGTGCCCGGACCCAAGCAACGTCCGCATCAGTGCCGCTCACCTTTAATGATGTCTTCAGTTACATCTACGTCGAGCAGCAAGAAATCGATCGAAGTATCGTTCATCACACGGAGGTCTTTCGTGAACCCAAGAGGAGGGCTGTGTTTGAACTGATGTTTGGTCTTCTGGACCCCGAACAGCTGACTATCGAAACAACGCTGGGGCAGGTCCGCGATGCGTTGAAGGCCGCTGAGGGGCGTGCTGCGGCGGTTAGAACATTTCTCGAAACCGCAACTGATCATGATGAATCTACCCTACGCGAGCGGCAGTTGGTTCTGGGCGAACAGGCCGAGGAAGCGACCCGAGGGCTTTCTCGCCTGCGTGAAGAGATTGCTGCGACCACCCACGCCCATCAGGATCTTCGCATGCAGGTGCTTCGGGCAGAGGAGGAAGCACAAAAGCTGGCGGAAGCATGTCAATCGGCGGACTCCGAGGTTGCGCGGAGGCAACACATGCTTGCGCAGTCGCGTGTCAACCTGGCGCGGGAGGATAAGGCCCGCACGGCGAGCCGTCGCCTTTCCCCGCTCGAATTCGTGGTATGTCCACGTTGCACGCAGCACCTTGATGAGGGACGTGCGCCTGCCAATATATGTACGCTATGTCTTCAGCCGGATCCCCTCGCCGGTATGGATTTCGATTCACCACTCGGTGATAATGACGAACAGATTTTTGAACTTGAAGAGCTACTCTCTCGGGCCGAAAGGGATGCTCGAAGGGCGAGCGCCGTATCTCTACACGCTGATCAGATACTCGGCCGGCTCAAGGATGAACTCGACGTAGTCACCGCTCAAGCAGTAACGCCGCGTTTCAGTGAGGTGGAACTCCTTAGTGGTCGGCGGGGCCAAGCCCTTGCCGAGTTGACTCATACCCAGAACATCCTGAAATTTTGGGACGAGCTCCGATCATTAGACTCCCGGGTGAAGGAGCTTCAATCTGAGCGACAACAACTCGAAGAGCGGCTTGTGCGTTCGAAGGCCCGGCTGAAAACACGCCGGTCTGTACTGCAAGACCTTAGCGAGCTATTCGATCAGACCGTAGAAGCGCTTCAGGTTCCTTGGGCTACCTCTGCGTCCATTGACGATAAGAGCTATTTGCCCTTGGTTAACGGCGAGCGATTTGAATCACTTGCTGTTGCTGGCGGGACGAAGACGATTGTTACTGTGGCGTACCATTTGACGCTCCTTGGGCATGCGCTTTCGCAGCGTGATACCTTGCTGCCTCAACTGATTATTTTTGACACACCGAGAAAAAATCTTGGTGTTAATCCGAACGACAAGGCCATGGGGTATCGAATTTACGACCGTATCCGTACTCTAGTTGATGCTTATCGGGATGACGTCCAGTTCATTATTGCCGATAACGACTTCCCGGAGCGGGCTGATTGGACAAAATCGCTGCACTTCGACTACGAGCGTCCACTGCTGCCGCACGTTGTTCATCCAGGCGAGGAGGCGGCCAGATCCGGGGCGTTAGACACCGTCGATTCACTGCGAGCTCGGTGATACCTGTGCGGGTCCGGGTTTGAGCTGCACGATCTTGGCCGGAGGCCTGCCCTCTGACAGTGATGATGTGGGAGTGGGCCAGCCGGCGGTCTGACCCATCCTCTGACTGACCGTGATGTCTTCGTCGGCCTGGCCGGGTGATCCGTTCCTGCACTCACCCGCGGTCTGCGCAACGACCTGGACGCCGTGCCGCCGGACTCACCCTGCCCTAGAACTCCGGTGTCGGCGTACGGGACCCAGTCTTACTGCTGACCTCACCCGACCCTGACACCCAGAGGGTCGTAGTACAGAAGCACCGCGACCAACGCGGGGCGCGGTCTACGCGGGACGGCCAGCCGGGTGGAGAAGAGGCGGACGCCCCTGGAGGGAAGAACTATCTCAGTGCCGCCCTGAGGCATATCTGGCAGTAGACGTACTCCTCCGGGGCACTCGGCCTTGCTCCCGAACTGTTCCCCGACGCGCGCAGCACCTGCTTCGCCCGATCCTCGTGACCGACCGTATCGCCCGGCACCGGCTGATGCTGACCGACGAATGACCTCAGCCGGACCCACATCCGGTCCCTGCCGGGGAGTGCGCCGAGCCGACGATTGCTTGCAAGTCCACTCATTGCATGGCACGCGCCGGGCACCGGTCAGGTGAACAGCGCCGCCGCGGCCACCGCGAGGGCGATTGCTCCTCCGGCTGCCGAGCCGCCGACGAGTAGCGCGCGGGGCACGCGACCGTCATCAAGCCAGGACAGCAGCCCAGCCACTGAGCCGGCGATGAACGCCCCGATTAGGACGGTGACGATCCACAGGCTGATCAGCGCGTACGAGTCCACCTTGAAGCTCTCCTCAATAAGTCTGGCGCGGCACCGTGCTGCCGCAGTGCAGCAAATGTCACATGTCAGCTCGACGCTGGTTAGGTCAGTGAGTGACCGATCAGCCCGCACTCGGGCGAAATCGGCATGGCCATCTACCTCGTCGTTCGTGGTCCCCAGCCGTCTCCCTGGTAGCGAACTACCCCATGTGACTTCTTGTGCGGGCTGATCGGTCACGCCTATCTTTCTGGGGTGGCGAGCATGGGGGCGGCGAGTGGGTGAACGCGACGATCACCGCAGGCGTCGCCGGGCGGATGCGCTCCAGCGGTATGCCGATCAGTACGAGGCGGCTGGCCGGGCGCTCGATCAGGTGTACGCCGAGGGGGAGCGGTGGCGGAAACGGTTCGTGATCCGTCGTAACCTCATCCGACGTCAGCGTGCCCAGCTCGGTGCACCCACCAGCCCGGAGCCGTCACCGGCAGCGTTGCTGGTCACCCAGAAGGGTTGGGCGCTGCACCTCTACCTCATCGCGCTGTTTGATGCCCAGAGCCGCCGCCCACCGGGAGGCGCGATCCGCAACATACGGCCGCTTCGCGCCACCGGCCGGAAGCCCGGCTGGGTGGACCTGCTGCCCGCGACGACGGCTACCGCCGACCAGGCAGCAGGGATGATGCGCCAGACGAAACGTGCGCTCACGCTGCTCGCCGACCACAACTTGGTCAAGTTGAACGGCCGGAAGGGAACAGCGGGCCGGTTCGAGGAGTTCCAGCTACTCGACGAATCGGGAAGTTCCGAAGGTCTGTGGAGGCAGCACCTGTACGTCATCCCGACCGTGGACGAACTCGGAGGTAACCCGGATCCCTACCGGGCCTTAGCTGCGAAGGCAGGTAAGGCGGAGGCGATGCAGTTGCCAGACGTGTTTTTTCTCAATGGCTGGGTCCATGTCCTTTCGGCAGCCGAGATCGTGACCTACCTGATGTTTCGGGATCTGGAGGCCAGGTACCCGGAGTCGTCGAAGCGGGGCGTGTTCGTCACCGAGCCCAACCGTGCAGCGTGGTACGGCATCGGTCGCGACGTATACGAAAGCCACCGGCAGTTGGCCGCGTACGGGCTGGTTGAACGGCTGGCTGATCCGAACCGTCGCCCGGACGGCAAGATCTTGCACCGGCCCGGCGGGGGTCAGTATCTGCAGCCGCTGCGGTTCCGCACGCTCCAGCACGGTCTGGACCGGCCGGCTCTGAAGACGGTCATCGCCGCCCTCAGGAAAGCTTGACCGCAGCCGGTGATGGCCGCGCTCCCGGGAAGATCGCCCTGGCGCGCACCCACAGGTGGTGAAATGCGAAGCGGCTGGTGCGGCCAAGCTGACCGCTGAAAATGCTGGTGCGGCTGCCGCACAGCGTCGTAGGGCAGGCGCCCCCGAACTGACCGTCGGCCACGCGCTGCTCTGGTCTGTCTAGGCGCTGGTGCTAGGCTCGATACCGCTATGCGGCCCCGGCAGTACCGGGGCCGACGTGCCTCCAGGCGGATGCGACCGGGCCGGTAACCCGGATGACATGCCTACCACTGACTACTCACACAGCGTCACGCAGCTGTGCAGCGGATCGCGTCGCGCTGCGCCGGACAGATGGGAAAGCGACATGGTGTACCAGTTCCTGGCGCACAGGAGCCCCAGCAAGAGCCGAATCTTCGCGCTCATCCGAGCGACCGACGACCACCTTGAGGCGGTCACCACCCTCGGAGCCGCCGACGCAGCGGTGACCGATGACCTCGTCTCGGCGCTCAACATCTACCTTGCCGACCGTGCGGAGAAACCTCTCCACGTGGTCCTCGACCGGCTACCGGACGCGGTACGCATCGCCGTACAGAACTTCGTGCGCGAGCGCTGCGTGTTCGAGCTAGGAGCCTTCACCAACTACGGGCCGGTCGACAACATCCGCCTCAGCTACTTCGACGGTGCAGACGACCAGTTCATCCAGTACCTCGAAGCCGCGTACACGGTTGGATTGGGCATCCGCGCCACCAACGAGCTCAGCGGCACCGGCAACGTAGGCTGGGAGGTAGAACTCCGCTCCGACGAGGTGTTCGTTCCTGGCAGCGCCGAGCCGCGAACTTGGCCTCTCCCGGACGGCATACCGGTGCTGCGCACCTGGACGAGCCAGGAAAGCCCGGGTGAGTCGGTCGTCAAGGCCGTAACCATCGCGATGACGGCGAGCGATGACGGCCGCTACGTCCGCCTGCACACCCTCATCCGGGGCGGCGGCGAAACCGAGATGACTAACGGCGCGACGTCAGAATTCGTCGTCGACATCTTCGATGCTCCGATCCCGCCCTCTGCAGATGACGAGTGATCCAGTGAAGGGGCAGTACTCGCCGACATGACTCTGTGCTGGTCAGCCGATCGGGGCTATACCCGTCCGACCGGCTGACCGACCTTCGGTTCGTCGTGCGCTGGTTCAAGATGGCGGTCATGACAATAAACCGTCGTCGCCGGTGCCGTTATGACCAGAGTCGAAGTCGGGCAGCACCAGGAGCGGCTGACTGACCAGACGCCAACTATGCCGACTGTAAACCGGTAGAGCGGGCCTCGACCCCTCATGCCGAGCTAGAACTGGTGGTCACAGGCAAGGAGAGCCAGAACAGGCAGGCGAGGTCAGCTTCTCTCCCGACATCCTGGGCGGTTCGCCGCAGGCGCCGGCATTAGGACTTGGCCGTCCGTGACTGATCGGGTACCTTCCGGCGTGTGGCGTCCCGGAAACTGGCCTTCGTCGACGCGGTACGACTACTCGGCGGCGACGCGGATGCGGTGGGCTGGCTCAATCGGCTGGCCGGAGTCGCCGCAGCGGCGGTCACGGTCACGACCATCGGTGCCGTGGACCTGTTCGCGTTGCGCGACGAGCTCGTCAAATGGGGCAACGCGGCGGTCGGCCGGATCCGGGAGCGGACGCACGGGCTGGGGCGCTTCGACCGGACACAGCTGCTGGTCGCCGCGCACTCCGTCATCGTCGTGACGTCGTTCTACGAGGCGCTCGACGAGGTCATGACCGAGATACCTGAGCTGAATCTGAGTCGAGCGGAGCTAACCGCGGACGAGCAGGTCGCCTTAGCGACGAAGGGACCTGCGGCGCAGCAGTACGCCGAAATGGTGGCCTCGCTGGTCGAAAGACCGCCGCCGATGCCCGCACCGCACCTGCCGTTCGAAGAAGCGCTGAAGGCGCTGGAGGAGCACTACCGAGCGGTGGCGGGTCGGCTGCACGCGTTCCTTGCCGGGCTCAGCGCGTTCGAGCCGGAGCCCCTCGACGATGCGGCCCGGCTGATGCGTAAGCGGTTGCCTGGCATCGCGGTCGACCGGTACGCAGAGGCGTATCGCGCGCTCGCGCTCCAAGCGCCGGAGTTCGGGGTGTGGTCGGGCATGGTCGAGGGACAGGCTACTCGGGCGGTGCTGGCCGACGCGGTCGCCGGCCTGCGGTCGGAACTGGGCGAGCTGCGCGACGCCGGGCACGCAGCGGTCGACAGCGTCAGGGAGGGGCTCGGCGTACGGCATCGAGCTCGGCTAACGCGGCCCGTCCTCAGTTCGTCCGACGCTCCGCCCCACGCCACGCTGCCGACCCTAAAGCAGTCTTACGTCAAGCCGAAGGGCCGCGTCGCGGTCGCTGGGCCGACCGATCTGCCCGTTATCGAAGCCTGGTGGCGGGACAGACCGCCCGTATCGGACGTCCCCAATTTCCTGTTTGGTCACCTGACCGGGCAGGCGGCGGTAGAGCAGCCGGCGGTGGTGCTCGGTCAGCCCGGGTCGGGCAAGTCCGTGTTGACCCAGATGCTCGCCGCCGAGCTGCCCGAGAGCGACTTTCTGACGATCCGGGTAGAGCTGCGGAAGGTCCACGCGGACTCGTCCGTCCAGCAACAGATCGAACGGACCCTCTACGAGATGCTCGGCGAGGCCGTGACCTGGCCAGATCTGGTCCGGCGAGCCGGTCCGGCGCTGCCGGTGGTCATCATGGACGGGTTCGACGAACTGCTACAGGTCACCGGCGTCAACCGCGCCGACTACCTGGAACAGCTCCGGGAGTTTCAGCAGCGAGAGGCCGAACTCCGACGCCCGGTCGCAATCTTGGTGACGAGCCGGACGGTCGTTGCCGACCGCGCCCGCTTCCCGCACGGCACGGTCGTCGTCCGGCTAGAGCCTTTCGACGACAGACAGGTCGCCACGTGGCTCGACGTGTGGAACGACGTCAACCAGGCGAGCCTGCGACAGCGCGGCCTGCGCACCCTGCCGGTCGCGACCGTCGCCCAGTACGGCGAGCTGTCAAGGCAACCGCTGCTCCTGCTGCTGCTCGCCCTCTACGACCTGGGCGATAACGCGCTGCAGACCGCAGGCGGCGGCATCGGCCGAGTCGACCTCTACGAGCGACTGTTCGCCGACTTCGTCGCCCGGGAGGTCGACAAGCACGACGAGGGCCGCAGCGCCGAGCAGCGACAGCTGGAAATCGACGCGGAATGGCGACGGCTGTGCGCCGTAGCCATCGCCATGCTGAACCGGGGCGGCGACGTGATCTCCGAGACGGACCTAGAGAACGACATCGTGCACCTACTCACGCCGAGCGATCTAGGGTGCGCGCCGTCCGACTCCATGCGCCGAGGGCTCACGGTAGGGCAGCTGCTCGTCGGTCGATTCTTCTTCATCCACCAATCACAAGCGAGCCGGGGCACGGGCGCTTCGGAGCGAAGCTTCGAGTTCCTGCACGCCACGTTCGGCGAGTTCCTTGCGGCCCGCCAGCTCGTCAACGCGCTCACGGACCTGGTCGAGGACCGAGTCCACCAGCGTCTCCGACCTGGAGCGGTGCTCGACGCCGGCTTCCTGTACGCCGTCACGTCGTTCATCACCGTCGCGCGTCGTGCGCCGCTGTGGGAGTTCTCTCGTGGGTTCATCGACCGGCTCGACCTGAACCAGCGGCGACGGTGCCGGCAACTGGTGATCGAACTGCTGGCCGATGCCGGCTTCCTACACCCGACATGGTCGCTTGCCGGGTATGAGCCGCGCCGCAAGCCGGTGGCCGCCCGGCACGCCACGTATTCCGCGAATCTCGTCTGCTTCGCCGTCCTGCTGTCGGACGTGCCGGTAGACGCGGCCGAGTTGGTGGGGGAGCCGGTCGTCGTACGGTGGCGGGCCCAGGCCCTGCTGTGGGAGAGCCAGCTCGATCTGGAGGACCGCCAGCGTCTGTGGCAGGTGCTGAGGGTGACGGGGTCTGTCGCATTGACCGTGTGGGGCCGACGACCCTATGACGCTGCTATGTCCCGTCAAGTGGTTCGGGACGTTGCGGACCCTCCGCTCAAATCGCACCCCGTGAAATAGTTCTTGGCACCGCACTGGGACCGATCCGACCGGCCGGAGATGGCTCAGGTTGCGCCTCGTTGCGTGGCAGTACGTGTCGGAATCGTTCGAGCGTGACCAGCTGCGCGCGTTGATTCCTGGATCGCTGCAACGCCAACTCATGGGAAGCGATGGAGAAGGAGGCGCGCCGTGGCGGTGATGACCTGCATCCTGAAACGGGTCTCGTCGGCGTCAGACATTCCGGGATGCGAACCCTTGCTGTGGGTCATCTTCCACAGCCCCGTTCGTGTTAGGCAGGGCCGCGAAGCTCGCGGGAGACGCTGGTACTTCGTACGCTATCCGGCAACATGGGCAGGCTAAGACGCTCACACGCGTCACCGAGGGCCACAGGTATGTTCTCTCACCTGGGCTTCCGAGAGGCTCGTGCAGCGCAACGAGATCCACGCCGCACTCCACCGGGCGACTCTGGCAAATGGTGCCGGTGATTAGCTGCGTGTGGGCAGGTACAGGCCGCTGCGGTGCTTTTGCGCGCCCGTCGGCACGTGGCGCGCTGGCGGGGTTGTCAGGGCCGTGACTCCGCCGGGGATGCCGAGGCGGGCTAGCGCGCGATCGAGCCAGGCCGGTTCCTCGGTGCACAGTTCGGTGATCAGGGCGTACTGTCCGGGCACGTTGAGCCGGCGGTGCACGACGATGCTCTCCCGAGCCAGAGAACCGGGCGTGGTGCGGCGGAAGGCCGCACCACGGTGGTGGGCCTCGGTGGCGTCAAGCCCGTTGAGGCGCATCTCGCCGGAGGTCAGCACGACGCCGAGTACGTGCGGGTGGGCGTCGAATAGCGGATCGAGCGCTTGGCGAAGTACATCGATCTTCTGAGGTAGTGGGTCGCGGGCAAAGGGCGTGAGCGGCCACACGGCGCCCGCGTCTTCCAGCCACAGCCAGGCCGCGCCGGCGGATTGGGTTTTGACGGCCTTTCCCATGAGCGCTTGCAGCAGCCGGGGGCCTTGGTCAGCCTCCCACATCGGCCCGGCGATTCGAGCGCCGGCCGGCGCCGGATCCGGTTGAGCGGTCAGCGTCAATTCGTCGACGGTGACCTCGACGGGGACTCCGGTCGCCGCTGCCTCAGCGGCAGCCAAGGCCACAGTCTCCTTCCACTGCAGGGTGGCTTCGGGAGGTAGGTCGCCGTCCCAGTGCACGCCGTGGCGGCCTGCCAGCACCCGAAGGTGCGTGGTGGCATCCCTGACCCGCTGGTTGTAGGCGCGGAACGCCTGGTCTGGGCCCAGCGCCCTGACCTCGATGAACACGTCGCTGTCGGCGCGTACCGCCCGCAGATCTCCCGGCCCGCCCTGCGGCTTCACTGGCTCCAGCGTGATCCGCGCACCGGCCTGGATGGCAAGAACCGCCAGCCGTGCCAAGGCGATGTGATGGCGAAACTCCTCAGCCGTCGGGTTGGCACGCAGGTTCTTCCGTACCTGACCGATGCCCTGGACCTTGGCGTCGACCAGGACCTGCAGGCGCGCCCACAAGCCGACTACGGCGACGAACGCTGGCGCGCCCAGCAGCGAGGCGAAGTACGGTCCCATCGTCGGTCCGGTCATTCCTGGCGCGGGATGTGTTGCCCGGTGCAGCCAGGCAGGGCCGAAGAACGCCTCCAAGTCCATGATCGCCTGGCTCGCGATCCGGCGGCCTGTCGACGTCAGGTACTCCGCCTCTGCCGGGTCGCCGACCGCGACCGCCCAGTCCAGTTGTCGCCGGCCAGCTTCGACGTCCCGCCACTCATCGTTCACGCCCCTAGCATCCCCTGCCTCGCCACCGCATTTTCCGAGCCCTGCACCCTCCCTGGGCGTGCGGGGTTGCTGACCCCAGGCAGTGAGCTATCTCGATCTTGACTCACCCATGCTCTTGTCCGAGGGCTGGGGAACATCAGCCGGCTACAGGGCGTCTAGCTTGTCGTGGAGCCGGCTGCAGCAGCGGTCCAACACGTCCTGTCGACGCAGCCACGCCTCATGCTCGGGTAGCGCCTGGGACGGCCCTTCAACCACGGTGGAAAAACGTGCTTCGTAGGCCGGAGGCTTGGTGTGTCTTGACTCTGGTGCAGAACCCCGCTTGGCTCCGAGTAGCACGGCGAGGTATCGCTTTGCATCCTGGTAGAGCCGTTCCGGGTTGAGCTGGTGCTGAGACTTCAGGTGGTACGCCACGTCGATTACCTCAGCTTCGAAGTCAGCGAGACGTGGCTCAACCTCGACGAGGGCGCGGCGGGTCGCGTCGAGGAGCAGGTGCGTCTTGCCGGACCCAGCCACGCCGGAAAGGAAGTAGGTCCGGCGGCGCAGGGTTTGCCCGGGGGAGGAGTCGAGCCACCACGACAGCTCGCGGACGGCTTTGAGGAGGTCACGGAAATCGGTGCTGTGCCGAACCTGATGCCCGTCCCCGACGGTGGCCCGGTCCCGCTCGATGAGTGGCTCGGCCGCCCGCTGCACCTCCTTCAGCAGGGTGTCGAGCCGCTCGATAATGGTTGCGGGATCACCGGCCTGCAGGTCGAACGCGGTGGCTGCGTTGGCGAGTCGGTCCGCGGCCTGCACCACCGCCATATACAACGGGTCGGGCTTGGCCGGCGGGTAGCGCCGCGACTCGGCGACACCCGCGCCGACCTCGTGGACCAGCCGCTGCAGCCGCTCGCGCGCTGGCGTCGAAACCGAGCGCCAGCAGATCCTCCTGGATGGGCAGGTCGACCTGCAAATCCGGTCGGTACTTCTCGCCGGCCGCCTCCGTCTGCACGGTGTGGTGATCGCGCAGCCAGTCGCGGCCGAGAACAGTTTCGCCCCACCAGAACCAACGGCGGCCCTCGTGCTCCGGCTTGGCCAGCTCGTCAAGCAGGTCGCTGCCCTGGACCAGCTCGAAGGTGATCCTGTCTGCGCCCGGGATCGTCTGCTTCCAGACGTCGACCTTGTCGTTGAACTTGTCACGCTGCGACTTGAGCCGCGTTCCCTTGCGGATCTGCCGGCTGGTCCCCAGGTTCCACGAGATGACGAACGTCAGCGTGCGCAGCGCAGGGCGCTCCTTCGCGACCCGCTTGACCGAATCGGTCATCGCCGTCAACAGCGCCTCGATACCGTGCACGTGCTTGGCCTGCCAGCCGTGCTCCGTGCCGTCCGGCTCGACCGCGTACCACTCGACCCCGCCGTCCGGGTTGCCCGTGCGGATCGCCACGGTCCCGGCCGGCACCTGCCTCTTGAGCAGCTGGTACGACAGCTCCTCGAAAGCCCGGCTCTGCTCACCTTCCCACGGGCGCAGTGTGTCGAATGTCGTCACCGGAAACCGAGACATACTCCTTCTGACCTCCCCATTGCGATTGCTGCCGCTACGTTGGGCCAGGGCAGCCGGTTCATGCTAGTGACCTGGCGCGCTGTTCGTGCCCGAAGCGCAGGCGAGATCAGCAGCGCCTTTCCCGTGCCCTGCTGGCCAGTGTCAGCGTCCAGCGTCTGGTCGTCGTGAGGTTGCTGCCGCAGGTCAGCGGTACGGCTGTGTCGGTGACTCCCGCTACCGAAAGTACGGACTCTGTCGGCGCACGGACCTCCTGGTCGCTTCCTGCTGTGGAGCGGGGGCTGATGCGCAACCATCAGCCCCCCGCTCCACAGCCGTGATATCTCACAACCGTCTCACGGACGGTCTGACAAGGGCCGGCACGGGCCGGCTCGGCCCGGACCCCGGCTTGGCCGTCGACCTGCATTTTCGGCATCAGGTGGCGCTGCCCGGCAGGTGCCGGTAGATCGGCTGGTTCTCTGGGGGTCAAGGGGTCGTCGGTTCGAATCCGGCCGTCCCGACAGTATTTCAGCAGGTCAGAGCCGGTTTCCTGGATCCCAGGTGACCGGCTCTTGAACGTTTGACCGTCGTTTGAGCGTGGAAACGTACGTGTCGCCTCGTCCTGGGCGGTGCCGCATCATGTCGTGTCTCACCTCGTCGTCCGCAGCCGGCTGGTCTTGTCTCCGGCGCGTGTTCAAACGCCTGGACCGGCTATCCCGGTCGGCTGGCCTTCTCGGGAGGGCGCGCTTGGACAGTCCGAATGTCAATGGCTGTTCCTGGCCCCGGTCGGTCCGTTCTCGCCAGACCGCGCGGATCTGGTCCCCGATCGATGGGGCTTGGCCGCGTCCCGCGTGGGCTGTCGATGGGTGCCGCGTGGGGTCGAGCATGTTGTTGCCTATCGCTCTGTGGGCCGCGGCGTTCTGTGTCTACGACGCCGTACGGCACCGGAGGGCTTCCGCCTAGGTTTGGGAGCGATCGGAGTGGGGCGGGTCGGGGTGATGGGCGGGATCACAATCACCCGGCTTTGGGTCATCGTCAGTCGGGTAATCGTTCTTCGTGACCGCTCTGACAACGACGTTTCCCGGACGCAAACAGGGCTACGCATCGTCGACCCGTTCGAGCCGGATCACGCAGCCCGTCGGTGGCTGGTGGCGGAGAGCATCGACGACCTGGCCCTTGGGTGGGGCTTCCTCGCGGCGGACGTATGTGCCTTGCTGAAAGGAGATCCTGGTCAACCCGCGTAGCCGGACGAGAACACGAGCCTCGTATGCCGACACCTACAGCCGACCTGGTCAAACACCGTGCTCGCACTCGCGCACGACACTGCCGAAGGGGCCGCGTCGGAGGATGGTCAGGTAAGCGATCCTTCCCGGATCGACGATCGGCCGGATACCGGGGCGAGTGGCCGGGCGTTGGACATGCCTTTGTGCGCCGAGGAGCTGGTCGAGGTGGGGACTCACTCAACCCCAGCCTTGCCGGGTCAGCCCCGAAACTGGCCGTATGGTGCGTGCCCCATCATGAGAATGTGGCTGGCGATGAGGTCGCACTCGACCTCTAGCCGCTGAGACCTGGAACGCCCGGCCAGATCAGCCCACGAGCACTGGACGTCCCCGCGGAATGCCCTGTGCTGCCGGTGATCATCGCGCCGCCCCTTGGCGGCATGACTTGCCAACCGGGCGCGGACGATTCCTTGACCGATGTACGCCAGTCCTTCCAAGCCGTCGGTATCCGTGCTCCGTCCTTCATTGCCGAGACGGCGTACCCGGTAGACGCCGGTGACCGGGCTAGCAGCCAGCATCGGGCTCCACGGACTCCAGGCCAACGTGGCCCAGTCCGCCGCGGTCGGATTGCCGTGCAGATCGAGGACGGCGGGTTCGTCGGCCGATCGTCGCGCGTCCGAATCTGGATAGCCTCGCCGTCGCCGACCGGAGCGCACGAGCGCAGCGGTATTGCCAGTGGACTTGACCCAGCCGTCGGGCATACGTCCGAAGTTGGCCGTGGGCGACCGGCCGTACTTCGCCCGGCACTCGGAAAGGAGCACGCACTCGGCCGCCAGCCGGTCGTCCTTCGTGCCGTCGAACTCGGCCACGGAGAACTCGAACACTGCCTCGCCTTCAGTGCGCATCACCCAGAGGCACGGTGCAGCCGTGTGCGGGTCGTTGTAGGGCATGTCGTCGTCGTAGAGGACGCAGAGCTGGCTCAGCCGGCCGCGTAGTCCGCTCGTCTGGCCGATGTAGGCGAGACCGCTCCCACCTGAGGTCCTGACACGGTACAGCCCGGGTGACTGGGGTATCCGCAGGCGGGCGGCACGGTCATCTAGCGGACTCCAGTCGCTCCACTCTAGCGCCGTCATCGTTGTGATTCCCGTTCCGGGCTAGTCGGCTGTCTGCGGCCGAGGGTGTAGCGGCTGTGCAAAAAATCCGTCAGCCGCTGAATGTGGCGCGGAATATTTTCGATGTCATTCCACTTGTGTACCTGGCCGCCGCTGAAAATCCACGCCCCTTCGGTCCAGTGGCAGTCCTCGGCGACGAGTTTTAGATCGGCAACGAACTGGTCAGTCGCGACGATGCCATCGTTCACGGCCCGCACGTGGACGATCGCATCCATGAGGTATCCCATGCTGATGATTCCCGTTCCGTGCATCAGGCGCGAGTTTCGAACAGGCTTACCCCACGCTTCGGGAAAGACTTCACGAACCGCGCTCCAGAAGTTGCATAACAGCGTGTGCGCTTCACCGCGGCGAACCATGTCTTCGTCATTGCGCAACCGGTACAACGCGCCGTCGGTGAGGCTGTTCTGGAGCATTCGCAGGACATTACTGTCGTTGATGTAGCCACCCGGATTGGTGGTTGTCTTGATCATTCGGTATAGCGGGGATCTGACTGCGTCCGAATTCAATCGTTCGAGGAGCGTCGCCGGTAATTGGCGGAGGTGCAACAGTGGCGGTAGCGTGCCTGCGGCTGTGGGTAGCAGTTCGTTGACGAGTCCCGTAGGCAGCGGTCGGGTGCGGTTGAGAAGTATGAACTGGGACCTCTGATCGGCTACCCCGTCGGCGAGAAAGGCATTGACGGCGACGGGGAACGCGTCCACGCGGGCGTCCCTGATAGCCGCGCAGCGGTGTTGCCCGTCGACGATTAGGCCGGGTCGTTCATGCTCGGGACCATCGGTCGCCGGAACGATCAGATATCCACTTTGCACGTATTCAGGCACGGCTTCGCCGGTCGGCGTCGTTTCGAAGCGAACCCGCTCATCGAAGGCGACGACGATGGCGTTGGGCATGAGCGGGCTGGGGTCATCTTCGAGATAGCGGCGGATCGCCGCGACGTGGGTGCCACTCTCCGGTCGCTGATAGCCGTTAACCTGGCCATCCGGCCGTTTGATACGAGAAACCGTGGCGATCTTTGGCAACAGCTTGCCGTCGATGGCAAACGTATAGACGGCACGCCCGCGTCCCTGGTCGATCTTCAAGGCGGGAAGCCGGAGTTCCGATTTGTCGTTCACGCAGCGTCCTTCCGCTGTTGCCGGGTACGTAGTTGCTGCTCAAAGACATAGAGGTTGTGGAAGCCGCGTCGTTTGTTGCGCTCCGAGCCGCGGAAGACAGCGATCTCGATACCGAGCGCTTTGCAGAGATCACATGGACAATGCCGCCATGGCCGGTCGACGAGAGTTTGGCGGTATTGGGCGCTGCGATCAGTCTTGCCGTCCCATACGGCACCGTAGCGGACGAGGGCTTCAACTACGTCGTCGACTTCGATCTTGTCCGAGTCGAACTGCCGGAGTTGGTGCAGCGCGTTGCGTTCCAGTTTCGCTGCCTGTTCCTGGCGGATCTCACCGGCACGAATCCGGCCCTTCAGCTTGGCGTTTACGTCGACTTGGGGAACTCGGAGTGCCACGTAGGTGCGGGTCGGGGTGTAGTAGTTGTTCCGGTCGTCCTTGAACGCTTGGCGGAAGGGTGAGGTACTGTCGAAGCTGGACACACCCAGTCGGGCGAAGTGCGGGACGTCGTCGCAGCGACTGATCCCGAGCAGATGCAGCTGGGTCTCTTTGTCCCGAACGTCGGCGACGGCGGCGAGGCAGGCCAGGATGTCGCGGGACTTCAGGGGAACCATTCCACCCAAAGCGATCCGTCGATAGCCGATCCGCTGGAGGACGCTGACCGAGTCGGCGTAAGACTGCGGACTCCAGCCCTGGGCGACACCGTATGGTTCGAACCGCACTCGCCGCGCTGTGCACCGCTGCAGGAAGACGTCGGCCAGCTCCAGGGTGATGTGCTGCCGGTAAGCCCATCCCCGGGTGATCGCGTCATCTCGGGTCGCGACGGGATCGTATTGAAAAATTACGTGGTCGACGGCGATGCCGTAGTCGAAGCCGGAGCCCTCGTAGAAGTCGATGACCTCATCGGGCGTGTACGGCGGGTACTCCTCGGCGACGTACGAGAACGCACCGCAGTCGCCCATGATCTTCAGTTGGGTCTGGCTCTGGTCCAGCCGGAAGAACCGGCGTGCGCCTTCACGGTAGAGACGGTGCCGCTGGGCGACGGTGTACTTGCCATCGACAGCAGCCTTCGAAATCAGTAAACCGTCGTACGGCGCGCCTGTGAGAGCCTCGTGCGCGTAGCAGTCGTCACGTTGCCGGACGCGGAACGGATCGCGCTCCTCGGAGAGGAAGTCGAAGGCCGGATCGATCTGGTCCTGGCTGTCCGGAAAGAAGAATCTCACCTAGTCGCGCCCCAGGTGCCCTGACGATTCCGTTCCGTCCGCCGCACTACAGCTCTCCTCGGTAGATGCAGCCGGTGGTGCACGTCTCCCGCACCATCACTGCGGCCAACGACAAATGGTCGACCAGCCGATCCCAGATCCAGCGAGCGAGCACCTCACTCGTCGGATTCTCCAAACCGGGCACCTCGTTCAGGTAGTAATGGTCAAGCTGGGCATGCAGAGGCTGGAACGCCTCGCTAAGGTCGCCGAAGTCGATCACCCAGCCGCTGTGTGGGTCGACGTCCCCAGTCACATGCACCTGCACCTTGTACGAATGGCCGTGCAGCCGAGCACATTTGTGCCCCTCCGGCACATGCGGTAGCCGGTGCGCGGCTTCGAAGCTGAACTCGCGGAAGATCTCCATCAGGCAATTCCTATGTACTTGTGGGTTTGCACGCTCAGCCGCCACTGCGGGTGCTCCAGGCAGTAGCGGACCGCGGCAGCGGTGTTCGCAGCCCTATCCGGGCCGTCCATCGGCTGTAGCAGGAAACACTCGAAGTCCAGGTCCTCGAACCGCTCGGGCTCCGCACCCACCTGCGGGAAGACAAGTTTCAGGTCATGGCCCCGGGCGAGGATGACCGGAGCGCCGGCTTTGGGGCTGACACAAATCCAGTCCAGGCCAGCCGGAGCGTGGCGCGTCCCGTTGGTTTCGATGGCAACCTCGAAGCCGGCCGCGTGCAGAGCGTCCACCGCAGCCTGTTCGAGTTGCAATAGCGGCTCGCCTCCGGTGCAGACGACGTAGGGCTTGGCACGCTGGTGCGGTCGACCGTCCCAGGCTCGGGCAACCGCCACTGCCAGCTCCGAGGGACTGTCGAACCGGCCGCCGCCCGGGCCGTCGACGCCGACGAAGTCCGTATCGCAGAACTGGCAGATGGCACGATGCCGATCCCGTTCCCGCCCGGTCCAAAGGTTGCAACTCGCGAATCGGCAGAACACGGCGGGACGGCCGGTATGCGATCCTTCGCCCTGAAGGGTGTAGAAGATCTCCTTGACCAGGTACCCCACGGCTCATCCTCCGGCAGTCGCCAGAGCCGGATCGCTGAGACCGAGTTCAGCGAACCCCCGGGCCCGCAACAGACAAGAGTCGCAGGTTCCACAGGCGCGACCCTGCACCGGGTCGTAGCAACTATGGGTCAACCCGTAGTCGACGCCGAGTTCCAGACCACGGCGAATCGTCTCCGCCTTCGACAGGTTGATCAGCGGGGTGTGGATACGCAGCCGTTGACGCCCCTCCACACCCGCCTTGGTGGCGAGGTTCGCCATCTCCTCATACGCCGCGACAAACTCGGGTCGGCAGTCGGGATATCCACTGTAGTCAAGGGCGCTCACCCCGATGAACACGTCGGACGCGGCTAGAGTTTCAGCCCAAGCGAGCGCAAAGGACAGGAAGATGGTGTTACGGGCAGGCACGTAGGTCACCGGAATGTCGGCTGCCATGTCATCGGCGGTCGCGTGATGCGGAACGTCGATGGAGGCGTCAGTAAGCGCCGAACCGCCGAACGCCCGCAGGTCGATGTCGACGATCACATGCCGCCGGACACCGAGATACCGCGCTACACGGGCCGCGGACTCGAGTTCGATGGCATGACGCTGCCCGTACCGGAAGCTGAGCGCGTGGAGGTCATAGCCCTCATGGCGGGCCATGGCTAACACCGTCGCGGAGTCGAGACCCCCGCTGAGCAGGACCACAACCTTCTTGTTAGCGGTGGACATGCGCTTCCCTCACTTCCTGCGACCGGGCGCCTCGGAAATCTACGAGGTGGGTCTGACATTCTTGGGTCACCTTTGAGCCGCTGTCAGGTAATTGACAACGCCGCCGCTCTCAGCCGCACCGAAACTGCTGAAGCCGCCGCGCGGCCAGCACCGACCAACAAAGACGATTGTCACCGCCGCAACGCCACCGCGCCGCGACAGACAGACAGAGCAGGCGGGCAGGTCGTCAGCGGTCCGCTGCGTGGCGACGCTCCAGCATGCACGCGGCGCCAACCTCGCGCGGGCCATGAAGCAGGCAGTTACCGGCCATCGCCGACGCCCTCCGCCGCAGCCGACACGACGCCGGGAACGAGCTCGCACTTGACGTGATCAGCGGCAGTTTCGTTCTAGGCTCGCCCGGGTGAGGCAGACATTGGCGACCATTGCTCGGTACTGGGTAGACCGGAACAGCGGCATCCGCGATTGGGAATCGGCCCGCCTACTCGGCGAAGGGCTGCTGAGGCTCGTCGACGCCGTTGGCGGTCGGTGCACCGTCCTGCTCGCACCGTGTGGGGCTCGAATATTCGGTTCGGCGGTCTGAAGTGCGGTTCTGTGCGAGCTCGAGCACGGCGCAGCCGTCATGCTCGTGGCTATGAGCGCGTCGTTGGTGTACCTGCTGCTTCGCCAGGTCCTGCAGATGTTGTCCCAACTCGCCCGCGACGAGGGGGCCAAGGATGTGGAGATCCTGGTGCTCCGCCATCAGGTGGCGGTGCTGCGCCGCCAGGTGACCCGCCCCGATCTCGAGCCCGCCGACCGGGTGGTACTGGCGGTGCTGTCGCGGCTGCTGCCCCGCCCACGCTGGTCGGTGTTCTTCGTCACCCCGGCCACGCTGTTGCGCTGGCATCGTGACCTGGTCGCCCGACGGTGGACGTACCCGCATGCCCGGCCGGGCCGGCCAACGGTCGACAAGCAGGTCCGCGACCTGGTACTGCGACTCGCGGCGGAGAATCCTTCGTGGGGGCACCGCCGCATCCACGGTGAACTGCTCGGCCTGGGCTACCGAGTCGCGGCCAGCACCGACGCCGCCCGGCCCGCCTGCTGCTCAACAGCCGGTGCTTCGTTGACGGGACGTATCTGCAGGTTGACGGCGGAGTTGGTCCGGCCCACACATCACTCAATAGCTAACCGTTGCGGTCTCAGGTTGAGAACGTCAGGCAGGGTGTCGGTCTCGCTGGTGCCGTTGCGTCGGAGGAGAGCAAGCATGTCTTCTTGTCTTGGCTGGCCGAACGCGAGCCGGTAGAGAACGAGGTCTTCCTTGAGGCGGTCGAGCTTGGCCTGGTCTTTGCTCAACGGATAGGGCAGCACGTGTCGTTCGATCTTCGCCGGCCCGGGGAACACCCAGTAGGGCGCGAAGTCACCCAGATGTTCGGATGCGGCGCGTGCCGCGTCGTACGCTGCCTTCCACACGTCCTGCTCGGTGGAGGTGAGGGCGTCGGCGCGGTGGGCGGTGGCGATGTTGCGCCGTACCGCGTGGCCTCCGAAGCGGTGGACGCGGCCCTCGCGCTGCTCGAAGTCGACGGGGTTGGCGGGGGTGTTCCAGTGCACGATTGCGGAGCACCACTGGTGGAAGTCAATACCTTCCTGTCCAGCGCTGGTGGTGGTGACGACGAAGGGCCAGAACGGGCTGTTGAACGCGTTACGTACCTCAACCTGTCGTTGGATGCCGGCGTCGTCACCGTTGCGCCCGCCGTAGCGCAGAGCGAACCGGCCGGGCAGCCGGATCGGCGTCTCGGGGTGGTGCGGGTTGAACGCGGCGTAGGTTGAGGGGCGGGTGGTGAGTGCTGCCCGTGCCTTGTTGGCAATGTTGAGCAGTGCTTCGTTGTCGAGGGGGAGGTCGGATGCGGTACTGCGCAGAGTGTGTAGGTATTCGTCGAGGACGGCCTGTAGATCGCCGTCGGCGCAGTACTTGAGCACTGAGCGCCAGTAGACCTCTTCTGGGTAGAGCTGGTCGAGCAACAGCGCGGACTGGGCCCGGTTGAACAGGGAGCGCAGCCCGCTGGCGAGGACGGCGGCCGCTTTCCAGTGGCCGGCGGTGGTGACCTCGTCGGTGGGGCGAAGGAGACGGCCCAGTGCCCGCCAGGCGATGTTGCCGGGGCCGTGCAGGCCGATAGCGGCAAGGTCGTCGATGAGTTCGTCCGGTCGCTTGGCGACCGGGTGGTACTGCGATGCCAGGTCGAGGGCGAGCGAGACGTGCTGCCGCAGGCCGGTCTGTCCGTCGTCTCTCTCCTCGCCGGAACTACCCATGGCGTCGACGGCGAGGTTTAGCGTGACGGATGCGTCGATGTTCGCACCGGGCCATCGAAAGACGGCCTGCCACGGGTGCGCCTCACCGACGTGGTCGGCGGCTGTGTAGTCGTCGGGCGCTGACCGTAGGAGCCGCTCGCGGACGTTGTGACCGACGGCGGCGAGCGAGGGCAGTTCGGTGGGTGCCTGACGTGCGACGTCGAGTGGGTCGCAGGCGGCGGCGAGGTCAGGGTGTGGCCAGAACAACGCCAGGGCGCTCATCGCGGCGGGGCGTTCCCCGTCGAGGTGGTAGTCCAGGCGGGCGCGACGGCGACGGGTCTGGCCGCCGTCGGAATCGGTGACCGCCGGGTTGGTGAGCTGGCGTTCGGCTTCGTAGCTGAGCACGCCGGAGACGGCGGTGGGCGTGGCGTTCCAGGAGGAGAACAGCAGCCGCTTCGTCATCCCGTCGCGGGCGACCGCTGCGAACGGTTCACCGAGTGCGTGGTAGGGCAGGGATGGGGGCACCCACAGCAGCCGCCACCAACCGCGGCCGATGGTGTCGGCGGCGAGTTGCCGCAGGCGGCTGTTGCCGAGGTCGATTGGCTTCTGTTGGCTGATGGCGTTCGCGTCAAGCAGGTGAGCCGACGCCAGCAGGGGGCGTAGCTGTTCGGCGCGCCGATCGCGCAGGGCGGCGCGGACCTTGTCGCCGAGCAGGTAGCCGTCGATGAAGTTGAGGAAGTACGGCGCGGATTTCCAGTATTCGACCGTCATGGGGGCGCCGACGGCGGCGGCTATGCGCCGCATGGCCACGTAGCTGCCGACGTCGCCGCTGGTGATCTCATCGGCGGTGGTGATGTGTTCGCGCAGCATGCCGTATTGGCCGACGGCGGGTCGTTCCGTGCGGCACATGACTTGTAGGAGCAGCTCACGAAGCCTGTGGCGGGTGTCGGCGCATGGCTGGCCGCGGGTGACGGCCTCGCGGTAGGTCTCGAACGCTTCGGTAACGTCGGCGTGCCAGCACTCGTCGTCGGTGAGGAAGCGCAGCACCTGGCGGAAGTCCGCGTGGTGGTCCTCGCCGGTGGCGGCTTCCTCGGCGAACGTGAACGGCTTGTACGGGGTGGCGGACAGCAGCAGCAGCCGGGCGCCGGGGTAGTCGAACAGGTGTTGTGCTAGTACCGCCGCCTCGCCCTGGTCGGGGTCGAACAGATGCCGGAACCGCTGGAACTCATCGAGGATGATGAGGTCTGGTTGAAGTGCCCTTACGCCTGCTTTGGCCAGTGCTGAGCGGAGGTCGCCGATGAGGTGCCGTGACACCCCCTGGAGCGAGCCGGGTAGGGTGTGGCGGCGGCCGATGTCGTCGAGCAGGGCTTCGAAGCGGCTGATCAGGCCCTCCTGCCGTGCGCGGTGCAGGAAGTCGGCGGTGATTGCCGGGTCGGTCGTTCCGTTCAGTGACGTCCTCAACCACTGGCAGATGTTCCCGAATCGGTCGGGGTTCCGGATGCCCTGCTGCAGGGCCCGCATGGCGGCGCGGCTGCGCCATCCGTCCCAGTCGTTCGCGTCCTGTAGCAGGAGGAACAGCAGCGCGCGTTCTAGGGCCTTGCCGGTGCGTTGTCCCCGGTCGAAGGAGGTCCCGGGGGTGAAGGCGACCAGGTTGATCGGCTTGCCTACGTTCGTCGACGCTGTCGAGAGTTTGCCGATGTCGGTGGCCAGCATGGTGAGCCGGCTGGACAGGGTGACCGTCTCTCCGGTGGTGACCTTAAGCCGGTCGATGTTCTGCCGGGCGATGTCCTGGTTCGAGCAGACGTAGATGACGTCCACGCGGTCGACGTCATCGTCGTCCTGCAGCCGCTCCAGGGTCTTCGCGATGACCCCGCGGGCGACGACGCTCTTGCCTAGCCCGGTTTCGTCGGCGACGAGGAATCGGCGCGTTGGGTCTGGTCCGAAGAACCGCTGCATGATATGGCCGACGGTGTGGCGTTGGAAGTCTTTCAGACCTGCCATCACCGGCGCTGCGGAGTAGCGGCTCATGCTGTCACCGGCTCGGCGATGGTGCGGCGTGCCTCGTCGAGGATCTTCCACAGATCGGCGAACCCGGGCGGGAGCAGTTGCCGGCCGGGTTCGCTTGACTCCATCCTGGCCACAAGGCGGGCCAGGTCGTCGAGCTGCTGCGGCCGGTCGACCAGCGCGTTGAGGAGCAGTTCGAGGATGCCGGTCCGACTCGTAGCCCAGAGGCCGTGACTGCCTCCCGCCGCCGTGGCGGTAGAGGTAGCGTCGGCGCCCAGGCCGAGCATCAGCATCAGGAAGCGCAGGAACTTCTCGGGCGTATCGACCTGGTGGGCTATGACGTGGTCGAGCCGGTCGGCCGGGTCCCCGACCAGCTGTGCCAGCATCACCGTGCGTTCCCGATTGCCGGCCTGGTCCTCAGCGGTGACGACCACGAACGGTGTGATCTCTACCAACGTCAGCCCACCGAACACCGCGTCGACCGGCGCGTCTGGCTTGAGCTGGGCCACCTCGCCGCGTCTGGTGTGGAGCTGGGCGGTCACCCGGACATCGTCGGCACCGGGTAGCGCATCTTTCGACGTCAGCCGGAGGTCGTAGTTGTCCTTGTCACCGGTGACGCTGGCGAGCAGCGGGACGGTCGCGATGTCCCGGATGAGGTCCCGCAGGGCCAGGGCATCGGCGTCCGGGTCCACCGGTATGCCCGGCTCGTACGACTCCAGGATGCCGCGGAAAGCCGCCGCTGGACCAATCATGGTGTCGACCCCGAGCTGCGCCCGGCTGCCGGTCAGCTCCACCAGCAGTTCGACGTTGCCGGCGAAGGCCGCGTCCGTGGCGTTAGCCGAGCCGAGCATCATCCGCGCCGTCTGCCCCTTCTCCACCACGTAAACTTTGGCGTGCAGGCCGGTCAGGATGTCCCCGCCCTCGGCGGCGGCTTCCTCGGATGCGAGGCCGGCCAGCTCGCTGACCACCAGCACGTCCCGCCCGTCGAGTGTGCCGTCGGGTAGGCGGTCGAGTTCTTCCTGCCGGCCGACCACCGTCGCCTGTTGGCCAGGCGCGCACCGGCGGAGCCCGCCGGGTGTGCAGAAAGGCGAGATGATTAGGTGCCGGGTGCCGGCGAAGTCTGGGGCTACCGCGCCGGGCACGCCGAGCGGGAGGAATCGCATCTCCCGTACGCCCTCGGGCAGCTCCCACTCCACCCGCCGCAGGTCCTCGGCGAGGCTGCGGACTGCGGCGTCCCGCTCGGGGACGAGGGGCTGTGTCACCAGCCGCAGGGTGTGCTGGATCAGCTCGAACAGGGGCCGGTTGTACACGTGGGGTTGCCGGCCGACGCTGCCGTCCAACCGGAGGCAGATGTCCCAGCTGTGGTCGTTGGTCAGGTTTCGGCTGAGCACCAGCAGGCGAGCGGTCACCGATCCGGTCGTCTCCTCGTGGAAGCGCAACGCCCATAGCTTCGGGTGGAACAGGCGGCCCGGCTTAGGTCGATGGACCTGGTGAACCATGGGCTCGACGAAGGCCAGCAGCCCGGAGTTACGGGCGGGCACGGTGATTTGGCCGGCCTGGCAGAACACGTCGATCCGTTCCGTGTAGTGTCGAACACCTTCCATGACGGCGATCGGGTCGCTCGTCTCGCGTATCCCGTGCGCGGCGAACGCTAACGGGGCGACCAGCAGGCTCTCCAGATCCAGCGTGAAGGTCAACGCGAGGGCTCGGGACAGTCGTGCTCCCGTCGGGGGGCGTAGGGCATCGACGAGCAGCGACCGGGAGTCAGGTGCCAGCATGAGTCATCTCCGTTCTGTCGGCGTGCCAGCCGTCGTGGATGTCGGCCACCATCCGCCGCACCTGCGGCCACCGGAAGGCCAGCCGGCGGGTTCCGGAGGCGCCGCTCCACGAACGCAGGAGCTTCTGGTTCACCAGCCGTGACTGCGCCCGCTTGACCGACTGTTCCCGTTCGGCGACCAGGCGCCGCAGGCGCTCGTGGTCCGCTACGTCGGATCCCGACTCGAGCATGAGAGCGTCGAGCCAGCGGTCGATGAACCGCCGCGCTGAGGCGTTGGTGGAGACACGGGGGTTCTGCCCGATCACCGCAGCCCACATTGCCGCACGATCGGACCGGGACCAAGACCAGTTGGCGACCGTCTCACCCCAGCCGGCGAGGGCCTCACGGTACCGACCGACCGGATCCACGTGCTCGTCGAAGCCGGCCTGCTCGTACCGCTCCGCGATCAGCAGGTTGTACAACAGCGCCGCGCCGTGCATCGCCAGGGAGAACCGTTCGGCGTGACGAAGGTTCGACGCTGCGAGTTCCGGAGCGTCGACGGCGGCAGGGTCGTTCCACGGTCCGCTACTGTTCGGCTCCGGACGATGATCGGGTGCCAGCAGGTGCGCCAGCAGAGTGTCGGACGCAGTGGCCAGCACGCGTTCACGTAGCCAACGGGCCTCCGCCGGCAGTAGTTCAAGACCGCCTTCCACATTCGAAGGGAATCCCATGGGCGGCGGCGGCAGGGTCGGGTGCCAATCGCCGCGCCGGCGGTCGGTCAACTCATCGGCTTCGCTCGTCGCGCTGAACCGTCCCGTCAGCGGTGCGACGCCGTCCTTCGCGGTGCGGATACCGAATCGGTTAAGCGCCGAGGCGTAGATGACCGACGGCAGGTTTCGGACCCTGACGCCAGCGATCCGGCCGATCATGCCGTCGGTCGCGCCGGCCTTCAGTAACCCGGCGATGACTCGGCGCTCTGTGTCGCTTACCCGCGAACTGAGGGCGTCGCCGTGCAGACCGCGGCGTTCACCTTCCTGGTAGCACCATGGCACGATCAACAGGTACCGGGCCCGAGTGTGCAGTGTTGACGTGCCGGGAAAGAGCAGATCGCTGAGGGCATCCCGCACCTGACCGACGCCCAGCTCATCACGGCTCTCCGTGTCGCTGAACATCCCGAGCAGCTCACGTATCCGCCGCTGGTCGTCGCGGGAGTTGTCCAGCCACGTCAGGTGCGAAACCATGCATGCCCTCCCCGCCGCCATGCTGCCGTCGGCCTGGGCCTGGTGATCGCCATCAGCAGGCTTCCGGATTGAGATCGTCAAGGGCGCCGGTGGGCAATGCGATCCAACCTTCCGTACGTGCGGCCTCTCGTTGGGTGTCATCGGGGCGGGTGACCCGACCGAGCGCTGCGGCGCGGGCGGAGAGCGCGGCAATGACCGCATCGATCGCGTCGTGGCTGGTGCGGCACAACTGTTCATGTGTGCCGAGATCGAGCCACGGCGCGGCGGTGAGTAACTCGTCGACCAGAAACGCGTGGCCCGCCTTCTGACCCGGCGTCTTGTAGCCGCGATGCGTCAATCCCCATCGACGCAGAGACGCCGCCGGGTACACCTCCACCACTACGCCGTCGCCGCAACGGTCTACCGGCCAACCCTGATCCGCAAGTCGCGCCAGCAGCCCGGCGGACCGGAACGCGGCATGCCCAATGCGATCAGCGGCCACGCTGAGAGGCACGAGGTCAGTCTCGGCGCGTACGACTTCGTCGGTCATGCGGTACGCCAGTCGTCGCCGCCACTGCGCACCGTCGCTACTCAGGGGCGGCGCCGTCACGTGCCCGGCCCGGTGGGCCGTCAGAAACGCGACGAACGGATCCGGCCAGCCCAACGGGCAGTCCAGGCCGGCCTTGTCGACCTCGGAGACCGCTTCCACGATCTGGTCGTCAGACACCCCGACCCGCACCATACGGACGCTCGCCTGCCTGGGGGACCACTCGATCAACGCCATTGCGGTCCGGACATCAGCCGCCGCAAGGTCAACGCCGAGTGTCAGCACCAGCCCACCGTAGGTGCACATGGCCACAGGCGATAACGACCAACCCGGCAGCAGTACGGCCCAGTCGGTCAATTGCGTGTAGTCCTCCCGCGCGCACGTTCCGAAGAATTCGGAGCCACCGAGGGGGTGCTCGTCGGGAACGCCTTCGCCGTTGCGGTGATACTGGTACCGGCGTCACGTGTATTGGATCGCTACGGCGGCGCCGGCGCTGGCGGAATGTGACCGGCCCAAAGTTACCCAACCGGGATCCCGGACCACGTCAGGATCCGCGAAGCGTTCCAGAGTGACCCGTCCTGGCCCTTCGGCCGCCCCGGACCCTGACCCGAGCGCGGCCGCAACGACTTCGGCGACGGCTTGGCCAAACCATCCGACGAGGGAGGCTTCGACGAGTTCGACGACGACTGCTTCAACCGGGCCTCAAGCTCCGCGACCCGGCCCATCGCCTTCTCCAGCCGAGCCGTCAGATCCGCCACCATCGCCCGCAACACCACGTTCTCCGCAAGGAGATCGTCATACGACGGCGACGGCAGGTCAGACACGACCCGTGAACCTACCGGCCTCCACAACAGACACCGCCGCCACCCGAACTACCGATCCAGACACGCTGAGAGATGGCGCCACGGGACGGCCTTGTAGGGTCGGCGGGAAGTGGTAAGGCTGACTCGCCGAAGGCAGCGCTCTCTGGTGGGGTACACAGGCTTCGGGTCGCAGGTTCAATCCTGTCAGCCCGACGAGAAGTAGCCGGTTACCTGCGAAGACGCGGGTCACCGTTCTCATTGGTGAACTACAGCCCCTCGAAAACCCCTCGCTTTGAGGTACGAGGGCGCATGCTCTGTGACGCCACTCGGCGGAGCGCCGCACGACACCTACAGATGCCACGGGATGACACGATGTCGATGTCGCGGTATTCTCAGGGACTTGCCCGAGCGGCGAGATCGTCCAAACCGTACCGGGACGACCACACAGATCAAGGTCCCGTCGGAGTCCGGGCAGCGCTCGTCCGTCAACTTCGGGTGTGCCCATAGCGCATGACTCTGATCAGTCCACCCGAGGGCTACCCGAGTGACTACCTCGCCCCATTCGACCCGCACAGCAACCGGTCCCCTCGTCGCAGGGGATCTCGTCGATGGCCGTACCGTCGCTGGATTCGCTTACGCGCCGACCGGCGAACCGCCGAGCCGCCGCAACGACCGGCTGCTCTTCACCGGCGATGAGCATCTTGGCGCGGCACCGGACGTCGTGGTTCCGCTCACCGCCGAGCAGGCCGACCGCCGCGGCATACCCCCGGTCGATCGGCTGCCGCATGAACATCGGTCCCCTGCCAAGCCGAGTTACGGCGGCCTGCCGGCGAAGGTCGAAAAGCTGTTGCGCCGTGCGGACGCACCATGGCGGGAGCTTGCCCTTCCACTGTTCGACACGCTCCGCCGGGCCGAGCACGATGTCTGGATCTCCGGCGGAGCCATCCGTGATCTGCTGCTCGGCAAGGATCCGGACGAGGTCAAGGATCTGGATCTGGCCGGTACGGTCCCGGCCGGCCGGTACTTCGAGTTGACCTACCTGGAGCTGCGAGCGCTCGGCGGCAGCGAGGCTGACATGCGGTTGTCCCCGGACACCTTGGTGGTCTGGACAGAGCCCGCCGATCCCGAGTTGGCGAAGCGTGCGCACATCGAATACCGCGGTCTGGGTCTGTCGGGTTTCGCCGTGCCGGGGACCGGGAGCGACCTGTCTGCCGACGCCGCGCAACGCGATTTCACCGTCAACGCCCTGCACTACGATCGCGGCCGCGAGATGGTTCTCGACCCGGCCGGCACCGGCATCAGCGATCTCACCGCAGCACAGCCTCGCCTGATCTGCTGCCGTGTTTCTGATAATCCTCGTAAGACGGCCGCCGTGATCATCCGGGCGATCAAGTTCGTCGTGCGCTGGGAGGGCGAAGGCAGGGCGGTCGATCTGAGCCGACTGGCTGCATGGTCGTCGGCCCTCCCGCCCGGGTTGTGGAGCCAGCTCGACGCAACCACGTGGCACGCGATTCGCCAGGACCGCAACGAGTACCTGCCTGGTGTGGAACCGCAGCGCCAACTCGAGGTTGCTGCCCGACTAGGGCCACACGCCATCGACCTGATCGCCAGGCTGTCGGAGGTGACGGTATGACCGGCAGGCATCGGCCGTTGAGTCCCTGGGTGGCCAGGGTGGGTTCGGACGGGCTGCTGGGCGAAATTAATGACGGACATGAGCACTGCGATGCACGCGACCTGTCGTGGTTCACCGGAATCTGGGGCCGGACTCGCATCACCGCAGCACGAGCCGGGCAGGCACCGCAGCTCGTGCTCGCGCTGCGTGAGCAGGGCAGCGGCGACACGGTCGTCGAACTGGACAACTACGGGACTCCGCTGCAGATCAGTGAACAGGGACTGGCCGTCATAGCCGAAGCGGAGTCCGCATGGCCGGACCTCGCCGACGGGCCGGGCTGGTCTGCGCTGGCCGGGGAGCCGCTGCAATTGCGGCACCTACTGCTGCGCCGACTGGTGGCCGAGGCGGTGGCGCCACCGGACCCTGCGTTGTTCCACATGCTGGATTGGGACCAAGTGGAAGGTCTCGCCGGGCAGATCACCGCCCGGCTGGAGGGCACCGTCGCCGAAACACCGTCGATCGAGCTGCGCCATTGGTATTCCCCGGCTCTGCCTGGACTGACCGCCGGGTTGGAGCAGATCGACGCCGGACAGCGCACCGGTCGTAGCGAAATCCTGTGGCGGGGCGTCGAACGACTGTTCACCGCACTGCGCGACGGTGACGTCCGCCGGCTGCCGACCGGCAGCCGACAGGCCATCGTCACCCTGCTCGCAGCCGTCATCACCGCTGAGCCGAGGTACCGGTTCGCGGCCCACAACCTCACCGCTGATCTGGCCGGCGAGCCTGCTGCCCCGTCGCCTTCAACCGGCGTCCTGGGGCCGGCTCTGCAGATCGCGGCCGCCGGCCACAATCACGATCACGAGGAGGAAACGACATCTGCGGGAGCGGACGGATTCGAAGTGATCGTTACCCGATCCGCCCTAAGTCAGGTCCACGTCACCGTCGAGATAGTTACGGCAGCCGGCTTCGCTGCGTTCCTTACCGTTTTGCTGCACCGGGACGGCCGGGCGCAGCCCGATCGTCGCTATGTGCTGGCGCTCGCCGCCGATGACGGTGTACTCACCGGCACCCTGCAACTGTCGATGCCGCGAGAAGACTTCACGATCAGCGTCGACAGTCTTCCTGTCAACGCTGCCGCGTTGAGGTTTACCGAACCGGACCGGCTGGTGGACTCCATCCGGGCCAGTGACTATCAAACAGGACAAACGTGGCGGGCTGTCGCCGCGGGCCTGCCTCCGGATCACGCCGTGCGCGAGGCCGTACGCAGGTTCGAGGAGCAACTGTGACGGATACGGCAGTGATACTGCAGGACCTGCTCGATCGCAGACTGACTGCCGCAGAGGGGTTGAGACTGCTGGGCGTACGCCAACGGCTGGTCCAAGCCATCCGTCAGGCCGTGGCCGACGGCGACACCGACGTGCTCACCCGCGTATGGCAGGACAGTTCGCGGCTGCACCGATCGATGCCGGCCGGTGCACAGTACGCCGTCGACGACGATGCGCTGGCCGAGCCGTACCGGCAAGGGCAACCGCCCACGGCGCACGCGCTGCGGGCACTCGCAGCACTAGGTTTGGCCGTTCTGTCCGATGACGACGAGCAAGCTGTAGAGTGCGTGCGCGGCGCCGAGTCATGGCTAGCGGTCTCCGGTCTGTGCCCGCCCGGGCCGTTGACCACCGAGGCGCCGGATCAGCAGCAGGTCGCAATGCTACGAGCCGGACTGGGTGTCGCCGAGGACAGCCGCATCGCTCGTCTCCTCGAACCGGGGACGCTCAGAGACCCCGTACGTCTCACTGCCTTGATCTGGCTGCTCGACCTAGCCGGTCGGCTGCCCGCCCGCCGGTCAGGTGCCGGCTGCGGTGTGCTGTTCGACGACGGCCGGGACGGTGTCCGCGGCACCCTGACGCTCACCCCGGTCGCCGGGCTACCGCCGATCCTGGCGCCGGACCCGGCGATGATGGCCCTGTGCAGCGCGGATTCGGCGTTTCGGCAGATGCTGGGCAACGTCTGGGCGCTGGCTGCGCGGGCGCCGGGAGCCGTGTTGTGGTCGGTCAGCACTGACGGGCGCCCGATCACCCGCATCGCCGGGCCGTCGATCGGAGGGGCGTTCGCCGTGCTGCATCGCGAGGTGCAGCCACGCCGCTGGCAGCGGATCCGGCCAGGCTTTCTGGTTCGCCGTGAGCGCACCCTGATCGTCGGTGCGATCAGCCAGAGTCTGCCCGATCGGCTGCTCACCGTGGACGGCTACGAAAAAAAGCTAAAGGCGGTCGACAGACGTGACCGCCTGATCGTCCCGGACGACGACAACGAGCGCGCCCACCAAGCCGCGGTCGCCGCCGGCGTCCGGCCGACGATCCGGCCGGCGCGCACTCTCGATCAGGCGGCGTGGCGCAGCCGGGTGCCGCAGATCCGGCACGTCCTAACCGCGTTGGCTGCGGTGGCGACGGTCGTGGCAGTCCTCGCCGGGTATCAGGTTCTTGTCGCGAGCAAGGAGAATGAGAGGAACCGTCTGGAGGCGCTCGCGGAGAAGGTCGGTCAGGCGGCCCGCCGCAGTTCGGGCACGGACGGGCAGGACATGCTCCTCGCGATGGCTAGCGACGACATCGCCGCACGTGCCGGCCGCCGCGGCACCCTCTTCGACGAGCTCAGCCAGGAACGTGGGAGCCTACTGAAGATTTTCCGCTCGGACGCCGGAGCCTTTCGCCATGCGGCTCTTTCTGGCTCCGGTGACCTGGCGGTGCTCACCGGGGATGCCGGAACGATCCGCGTCGTCGACACCGGCCTCCGGGAGATCGTCTGGTCACGCAACCTTCCGCCGGGAACCATGAGTTCACCCGACCAGGCGCATGTGATGTCGTCAGCGGTGTCGGACACCGGCGTGGTGGTGATCGCACTGTCGACCAACAAGATCTTGGTGCTGCGGAGGAAAGGCCTCACCTGGCCCAAGGAGCCCCAGTCGATCACCGTGCCCAGCGATGACAGGAGCGGACTGTTCGGCTCCCATGCCATGACCGACATGGCCATCGACGACGACGGCACCTACCTCTACACCTCCGGTTCCGACGGCATACGACGGGTCTCGCTCGGTTCCGAGCCGGCCGTCGATCGGTGCGCGGACGTTCGCGCTGTCCGGGCCATCGAGGCGAATGACGACGGCGTAGTCCTGACCTTGCCCGACCGGGTCGTCGCGGTCGCATTCCCAGGCTGCCAGATGAAGACCCTCCTGCGGGCGCCCACAGGTGTGACCCTGCACGGCTCGGCTGTCATGACCACTGAAGGAGAGTCCGGACAACGTGTTGCCGTAGGCACGACCGGCACCGCACTGGTCACGGTCAATTCCCAGGGCGTTCGCTCCACGATCGCCGCGAACGGGCCGTACGAGCCCAGGATCTCGCACATCCGATGGACACTGCAGGTCTCCGCCGTGGATTCCCGCGCTGGTGACAGCGTCCTCTGGGATGTCGAGAACGGCAAGGAGACACTCCGGACTCGTGGCATCGGTGAGATCTGGAGCGCCGGCACGGAACTGGTATGGATCCACGATGGGATCGCCGAACTCCATTCGGCCGGCCTCGGCACCTTCCTCACCCTCCGGGTCATCGACGACTTCCCGTCGCGCAAGGTCCAGTGGGCGGGCCCGCATCTGCTCATCGCCGACTTCCGCGGGCCCTACCTGCTGCGTTCGGCCGCCACCAAGCCTTTCCTGCAGGGCCGTGTCGATCTACCCGCGCCGGAGAAGAGCAGCGTGGTGACGCTCGCCGGTGATGACGCCGGACGATGGGGTGCGGGCATCTTCCAGGACACCGGCGAGTCGCCCGTCATGCGCCTTCGGGCCTGGGATCTGAACGGGCGCCGGGAGATGCCCCTACCGGTCGTTCGCGGCGACTTCGCGACGTCGATCGAGTTCGTGGGCGACCGGCTGCTCGTCGGTTACGGCAGCGGGGCGATCAGGACCTTCCGTGTCGCTGAGGGCGCCTGGGTGCCGCAAAGTCAAGCAAGGCTAACCGGCCCTGTTCTCGACGTCACCCCCACGCACGACGGCCGCGCCGTCGCCGGCATCGCCATGGATGCGTCCCGGACCTCGATGCATGCCTTCGTCCTCGACATCGAGACGATGCGGCGGCGGGCGACACGCGCGCTCGAGAGCACCGTGGGATCGGGTCATGTGGTCGTCCTGCGCGACGGCCGGATCGTGGCGGCGTACGGATCCGGCAATGTGACCTTCATGGAGCCCGACCTGACTGTCATCCGCAGCTTCCACGAGCCGGAGGCGGTGTACCTCAACGCAGCGGCAGAGGTGCCCGAGCGCTCGGAGGTCATCATCGGGACCCGTGCCGGATCTCTGGTGTACGACACCTTCACCTACGCGAAGAAGTCTTCCGACGACTGGGGGCACGCGGGCGTCATCGGCGACCTGGACGCCACCGCCGCCGGTGACTACCTCGCCACCGTTCGCGGCGGCGGTGTGTTCAGTGACGTCGCCGTCTGGTCCACGGCACCGGACGGGCGGCGGGCGAACGCGTGCGCAGCCATCGGCCGGGACCTCACCAGGGACGAATGGGCGGAGTACGTCGGACCGGCACTGGAATACGAGCGTGTGTGCTGACACACCCGAAGTAGAAAGCGAGGCGACCGTGCGTCTGTTGTACCCAAGCGGTCTGGTTGTAGGTGTCCTGCTCGCCGTGGCTGGCTGCAGCCAGCCGGACCGGTCTGCTCCAACCCCTGCGGAGGCGGTATTCGCCTACCTCACTGCGGACAGCTTCGCCGTGCATCGCGGCGAGACGACGATCCACCGGAGCGCGGGACGTTTCGAGGGTGCGCCGGTCTGGAGCAACGACGGTCAATACGTCAGTGCGGTCACATTCGAGGAGGATCCCGCCGTACCCGGCAAGGTGATCGCCGCGGAGGTCGCCACCGGGAAGACGCGTGAGTTCGTCTGCAGCTGCACGAGTGTCGCCGGGCACGGCGGGTCGACGATCGCCTGGGGCGACGCCGCCGGCCGGCTGTTCACCGTCGACCTGGCGCAGTCGCGGAAACCCCGGCAGCTGCCGTCATCGCTGCCGGACGGGTTCACTCCGCGAGCCGTCGTCGCCGGGATGGAGGGGCTGATCCTGGTGCACGCGCTGCCGATGGTCGAGCCTGATCGACCGGACGCTCCGGCGGACCAGCACGGATCCGTCTACGCGATCTCCGACAACGGTCCGCCGGTGCTGGCGAGCGGACTCGATCCTGTCCTGGAGGCCAGGTCGGTCGCTGTGTCGGGGCGGCGGTTCGCATATGGCGTCGTCAGCGGCCGGGGGGACTGCGTGCACTGGGGTCCGGTCACCGTCTACGACCACGACGTCGGCGCCACCATCGGCATAGACAGCACGGCCGTCCTGGGCACCGGACCGGAAGGTGGCGAGGTCGCCGTCGATGAACTGTGGTGGGCCGTGGACGGGTCGTTACACGCGGCTCTGTCCGTGGTGACCTGTGACTCGGAGGGTGGTGACGTCGCCGTGCCGGCGAGCCACTGGCGTCTAACGGAGGCGGTCTGGGTTCCCGGCGGGGATCCGGTACAGCGGCAGTGGATTCTGCCCGGAGACAGCCGGCTGGTTCTCGATGACGGTGGCCGGTTGCGCCTGACGAGCGAGGACAGCAGCCGAGAGGTGGCGCGGAACGTCGTAGAGGTGTCGCTGCCGGCGGGGCGGCGCGCATGAACACGGCGAGAAGCACCCAGCCGCGGATCTTCACGGCGCAGAACACCCCGGATGCGCGTCGGCTGGTAGCCGCACAGGCCCGGATGTACTCGGACACGAAGGCCTTCGCTGCCGTCCGGCTAACGATGCTGATCGGGTTGTCCGTCGCCGCCGGTGGTGGTCGCGGTGCGACATCCGGACCTACGCACCGCTGTCGGGGTGGGCGGTGGCATCGCTCTGCTGGTGCTTTCGTTCGTGACCGCCAGCGCCGAGAAGCGGCTGCGCATGATGGCCGCGGCCGTGCAGGAGGAATTCGACACCCGGGTGTTCCGGCTCGACTGGAACGGCGTCCTGGTCGACCGGCCGTCGGCTGCCCGTATCGCCAAGGCCGCCTCCCGGTACCGCGGACGCCGCGACACGGACTGGTACGAGGACACGGGGAGCGTGCACCGACCGTACGACGTTCTCATCTGCCAGGCCACGAACCTGGGTTGGGGCTGTTCGATGCACCGCCTCTGGGCCTGGCTGCTGGCTGGATTGGGCCTCCTCGCGGCCGGTGTCGCCGTCGCCGTCGGGTTTTTCGCCGGCCTCGGCTGGAGCGGGCTGCTCACCTCGGTGGTCGCTCCCGGGCTGTCTCCAGTGAAGGAGATCGTCGAGCAGGTCCGGGCAAAACGTCGACAACGCGCGTTCGAAGGAGGCCGCGGAGCGCAAGCTCGCCGACCTGTGGGCGGCCGGCATGATGGGCATCGATACGCCGTCCGAGACGCGAGTTAGGTCCCTGCAGGACCGGATCCTGCAGTTCCGGCAGACGAAGGCGATCGTCCCGGACTGGCTGGACCAGATCTTGCACCGTCGCAACTCCGCAGCGATGCGGATCAGCGTGCAGAGCCGCGTCGAAGAGGCTCGCCGCAACGGCATCGGGTAGGAGCTGAGCAGAGTGCACCCCTGGCGTTCCACGATTCCCCTGACGGTCATCCTGACCCTGACCGGCTGCGCCGCGGCGGACACCCCTCCGGCGGTACCCACCGTGACCTTCAACCACTACGGCCCGATCGCGGCGGGGATGAGCCGGGAGGAGTTGCTGGCCGCGACACCCGTGCATCTCGACCAGTACGGCGGCAACTCGGTGTGCTCGTGGCTCGCCGACAGTCGCCATCCACCGAGGGCACCGTACGGTGAGCTGCATGTGACTCTCGACAGGGAGGGCACTGTGGTGGGGATTGACGCGCCGGCCAGTGCATGGACAGATCTCGGTATCACCGTCGGCTCGTCGCGTGATCAGGTGGTGGCTGCCTACGGCGAGCCGGTGGAGGAAGGCACGAACGAAGAGGGTGACTTTTTGCTGTACGGCAGTTCCGAGAAGGGCTGGCTGGGCTTCAACCTGAACTCCTCCGACGCTGTAGTGACTATTCGCACCGGCTCGGAAGACTACGCACGCGGGGGGAACATTTGCTCAGAAGGGTGAGGACGTGTCTGACTTCGAGTAGCGGTTGCCAGCTTCGTGACGCCATCGTGATCGGACTGTCTATGCCCTGTAGGACCCTGTTGCCCAATTCTGGTTAGTACCGCAACGGCACTGACCGAGTCGAGTCCTGTTCACGTTCGTTGGGTATCGCGTGACGGATGTCGATGTTGACCGGTGGCACGCGGAGTTGGACCATCTTCATGGTCGGATCGGTGGCCGGTTTCGTCGGGCGGAGCCGCGTCGGCGGGCCCGTCAGTACCTGTGTGGGCTGGTGACGAGCCTGGACCGGAAGAACGGGTGGACCCTCGCGGAGCAGGCCGGGGACGTGTCTCCGGACGGGATGCAGCGGTTGCTGCGGTGGGCGGATTGGGACGCTGAGGCGGTCCGCGACGACGTGCGGGACTACGTGATCGACCACCTCGGCGACCGGCAGGGTGTGCTGATCGTGGATGACACCGGGTTCCTGAAGAAGGGTGTCCGGTCGGCCGGGGTGCAACGCCAGTACTCGGGGACCGCCGGCAGGACTGAGAATTGCCAGGTCGGGGTGTTTCTGGCCTACCGCTCCGGCAAGGGCCACGCGTTGATCGACCGGCAGCTCTACCTACCGACGTCGTGGACCGAGGACCGGGACCGGTGCCGGGCCGCCGGTGTCCCGGACGAGGTCGAGTTCGCGACGAAGGTCCAGATGGCCCGGACCATGCTCGGCCGCGCCTTGGACGCCGGGGTGCCGGTCGGGTGGGTGACGATGGACGAGGCCTACGGGCAGTCGAAGTCGCTACGGGTCTGGTTGGAACAACGGGATGTGCCTTATGTGGTCGCCACCCGCCGCAACGACGATATGATCACCAACGGCATGGGACAGGCCCGGGCCGATGACCTGATCGCACGGCCGCCGGCGAAGGCGTGGTGCCGGCTGTCCGCCGGGGCGGGGGCGCACGGCCCGAGGGAGTACTGGTGGGAACGGGTCCCGGTCCGGGTGTTCTGGCGGTCGGGCCGCGGGCACTGGCTCCTCGCCCGCCGGAACATGACGACCGGGGAGATCGCCTACTACGTCTGCTACGGGCCTCGCCGGACCCGCCTCGTTGACCTCGCCCGGGTCGCCGGGTCCCGGTGGGCGATCGAGGAGTGCTTCCAACAGGCGAAGAACGAGGCCGGTCTGGACCAGTACCAGGTCCGTGACTGGCGGGCCCGGTACGCCCACATCACCCTGCCGATGGCCGCTCACGCGTGGCTGTCGGTGGCCAGATCCCTTGCCGTAAAAGGGGAACCGACCACCCCGAACACCTGATGATCGGCTACACCGTACCGGAGATCCGCAGGCTCCTCACCGCACTGGCCGTGCGACAAACCCACCCACCAGAACACGTCTGGGCCTGGTCCCGCTGGCGACGCAGGCGCCAACACCAAGCCCGAACCTGCCACTACCGACGACGCGGCTACCCCTACCAACTGCCGTTGCAGTACCTAGACAGACCTCTCCCGAGCCGCTCTCGCCGGCGGTCGTGGTCGGGGAGCAGGCCGTTCGAGGGCCAGCCCGTAGGCGACAATCCCAGTCGACCCGGACCTGTTCCGCGATGCCGAGGCAGCCGTACGGGCGGTCGACGCGGATGTGCCGGCGTACCTGTTCTACCGGCGCTCAGAGCTGCCGGACACGTTAACCCCCACGGGTCGTTATCACGGCCAGCCTGGGCATGTGCCCGGCACGGGCGGCCCAGGCCAGACACGGTTTGAGGAGTTGCCGCTGGTGCGGTCGGTGATCGATGAGCCAGCGGACGAGGTCGTTCTGCCGCAGCGTGGTGAGGGTCAGCTTCTGCTGCTGGGCCCAGTCGAGGAAGTCGCCGGCGCAAAGGACCTGCTGGCCGAGGTCATTGCGGGTGGCGTGGCTGACGGCTCCGCGCGGGGGGTGGTGTACCACGTGCCCACGTGGGCGGCGTGGTCGATGGTGAACGCCAGTATGCCCGACTCTCTGCATAGAGCCCGGCTTTCCGGCCGCCTACCAGGAACGACGACAATCACCGCTCTGTAGCGCTAGGCCGCGTTGGTGCTGATTGGCACGTCGATGACGTCCCGTGCGACCACGATCCCGTCCTTGACGATGTAGCACTCGACGACGTGCTCCCCGCGGAAGCTGGTTCGCTCGTGCCTCACGCCGGGGCGGCTCGACGAGATGATCTGGCCGCGGATGTTGTTCCGGCGCTCGGCCTCCTCCCCTCGGTTCAGCACCTTCCACTTCACGTCATACGGCTCCGGGACGCCGCACTCGGTGATCGTGAAGTCGAGGCCCTTGTTCGCGAGGAGCGGAGTCCGGTCGCGGAGCATCATCCGCAGCAGGGTCGGTCGCCAGCCGTTCTGCGTGACCTCGCAGTCGATCGTCACCGAGTGCCCGATGTCGACGGGGAACAGGTTCTCGATGAACTCCTCCGTGTCGCTGAACGACTGGGCAGACTTGGTCGCCTCAAGCGGAATCGCCGTGCCGAACACCTTGCGCCACTTCTTGTTCGAAGATACGTTGCCCTCGTCCGCGATCGCCTCGAGGCAGCGGTTGTACGCCTTCTTCGCCTTCGGCTGGAACCGCTTCTTCACCGTCACACGCTGGTTGCTGCCCAGCGCGAGGTAGTAGTCCTTGTCAGGCTCGTCCGCGAGGAACTTGAAGAAGTCCCGGACCATAAAGTCGAACCAGAGAGACCCCTTGTCGTCGTACTCGGTGGTGGTCGAGAAGAACCGGTGTACCAGCGTGTCGATAAGCAGGCCGCCCATGACCACGCCGTTCGTGTCCTTCCACGCCCGGGCCATCCGAGCGAGGTGGCGCATGTTCTTCGACGTGCGATCGTTGCAATCCTTGGTCGCCGTGATCTCGTCGCGCGGCTTGGTGACCTTCCAGGTCTCGGACTTTGTGTCCGGGTAGTCGAAGGTGCCGTCAGCGTTCTCGAAGGCCGGCTGAACCTCGAACTTGAACTTGTTGCTGGTGAACTGCACCCGCACGACGCACTGGTCGACCTGGATGTCGGTGCTGGGATAACGAGCCGTCAAATCATCCCGGACGCGGTTGAGGATCCTCCGCGGCCCAGTCTCGCTGTCGTAGCTCGAGCGGAGGTTGGCGGGGAGGATGTAGATCATGTCGAGGTCGGACACTCCACGGATCGCTGTATGTCGCCCGTAGGAGCCCACCATTAGCCGGTTCGCGGTGGATCCCTCGACCGACCTGAAGTCCTTGTTCAGCGCCTTAGTGATCTCATCCCGACGCGCGGCGATGGTGGTGCTGGCGTCGCCGACCTTCAGGTTCTCGAGAAGGGTGTCGAAGATCTCCGAGACCTTCATCCGGCCGCGTCCCTCTCGTTGAGCCGGAGGGCCTCCGGGAGGAAGAGGTCGATCTCGCGTGACGTGAACGTCAACTCCTCGTTGTTCTTGAGCCCGTCCTGCGCCTTGCCATATGCCTTGGATGTGGTCCTGGGCGCGTCGGTATAAGCCGCACGCGTGGCCTCCTGGAGCTTGGCACGGCGCTCGCGGGCATCGGACGCCGACGTCGCGCCGGACATCAGGTCGGCGATCAGAGACAGGTACGACTCGCGCACGTCCCACAGGCGCGAGGCGATGTCGCGGTGCGCCTCGGACTCCTCGCCGAACTTGAAGCTCTGCGTCGCGAGGGTCAGCGCTGTGACAATCAGGGCGATGAACGACGTGACGAGGCTTGCGATCTGCGGGCTCACGAAGTTCCCGAGCAGCGCCGCTAGGAACGTGCCGGCGCTGGCCGCCGTGAAGACGACAAGCGCAGCCTGCTGGCTGCGGTGCTTCCGGAAGCATAGGTCGGCTTGCTTCTCGTGGGTCTTGTGGCTGTATACCACGCGACCGAACGCCTCCCGCACCTGCGCCAACAGGTACTCGTCTCGCTCTGTCTCGACGGCGGGGTCTGTCGCCATCTCTCCCCGTTCGCTAGCGACCATGAGGTGCACACCCTCGGTGGGTTCCTCCCGGGCCGCACGTGCCGCGGGAGAGCGACGGTCGCTGACTATCGCTGCACTCGGACTTAAGTATGGCTGGGACCACCGACACTCTTAGTGCCAGAGAGGCTCTTCCTCAGCCTCGGAGTTGTGTGGCAGCGGGCCCGTACCCGGTGGGGTACGGGACTGGGCCCGGTCGACGTACTGGGCGAGGATCGCAACGGCGAGGCGGTCACGTCGACGTCGCGCAAGGGCCCCGGGCTGCGCCCGGTCCCCGGACCGGGCGAGGATCGCAACTGGGTCGGCCCGGTCAACCCGGACGACGTCGACGGCGCCGGCTGCGCCCGGCCGACGGACCGGGCGAGGAGGAGGACGAAGGTCGGACAGCTGCACCGCTCGAGCCCCCATGCCGGGCAAGAGCATCCGCAGGGACCGTCGGCGTGCCCCCCCGCTTACCCCCCGAAAACCCCTGGTTACCACTGACAATCAGTGACAGGCGATGATTAGTGGCTGGCGGCGTTTGTGCAGGTCAACGCCAGGATCTGACAACTACCGACAAAGGCGGGGCGGTCACGATTGGTAACAAGGGGTCGTCGGTTCGAATCCGGCCGTCCCGACAGACAAAAGCCCTGGCCAGCGGAAACGCTGGTCAGGGCTTTCATTTTTGTCTATGGAGTTTTGAACCTTCCCCCGAAACCCCCACTTACTGGGGTTGACGACCACGTTTGTCATCCGTGAGCGTCGTTGCGCGCTGGGAGCGGGTGGTTGGCGCTGAGGCGCTCCAGGATTTCAAGCTCAGCGCCTGACCCGCCTCGCTGGCGCCGGGCGGCCGTGAACGATCGAGTTCGAGTCGCTCCGAGCGCCCAGCAGGCCAGGGCCGGTTTCCCCAGATGGGAGACCGGCTCTTGGCCCGCCCTTGAACGGACTCACGTGTTCGGCCCTGGTGTCAGCATTTCTCGCAGCCAGGCAATCTCGGTGCGGCTGGTGGCGGTGGCGATGCGGAACAGCCCTCGCCGAAAGGGGTCGTCGGGGAAGTCGGCAGCGCGCAGCGGTCGGTCGCCGTCCCAGAAGAAGCTCGCCGGCTGCGTGAGGAAATCGAGCCGGCGGCGCAGGACGGCCGCCTGGGCTACCGGGTCTTCGAGGTGGTGCAGGAAGGCCAGCAGCGTGAACCAGCGGTTCTCGTCGCTGATGAAGAGTTCGTCGGGTGTGCGGAGCTGACGCAGCAACTCGGCCCGCCCGGCCGGGCTGAGGATCAGCACGTGCCGTGGTGCCGCCACCTGGCCGGCCTGCACGTCCCGGCGAAGCCAACCCGCCCGTTCCATCCGCTTGATCGTCGGGTACAGCGTCCCGTCCGCGATCGGCCGGACGTGGCCGGTGAGTGCCGCAACACGTCTGCGTAGCTCGTACCCGTGCAGCGGGGCGTCGGCCAGGAAGCCCAATATCGCGAACTCCAACACCGTGCTAACTTACCTCGACAACGGAATACCTCGAACGCGAGGTATAGGTCAGGAGGTACGTGATGCGCGGTGCCCAGGTCCGACCAGACGGCACGACCATCCGCTGGGTGGAACTCCCCGGCGCCGAACCCACACGGGTCTACCTGCACGGACTCGGTGCCTCCTCGCCGGCGTACTACGCGGCGGTGGCCACCAGCCCTGCCCTAGCCGGGCGGCGCAGTCTGCTGATGGATCTGCTCGGGCACGGCATCAGCGACCGACCGGCCGACGCCTCGTACACGCTGGAGGAGCACGCCGACCTCGCCGCCACCGCGCTGACAGCAGCCGGGGTCGGCGCCGCAGAGGTGATCGCGCACAGCATGGGCGGTGCCGTCGCCATCGTCCTGGCCGCCCGCCACCCGCACCTTGTGTCGGCCCTGGTTCTCGTCGACGCCACCCTCGACCCGCAGCCTCCGGGCGTCGGCATCGGTGCCCGCTACACGGAGGAGCAGTTCGTACACGGCGGCGGCCGGTCCGAGACGCTCACCCGGGTCGGCCCGGCCTGGGCGGCGACGATGCGGCTCACCGGTCCGGAGGCGCTCTACCGCACGGCCGCACACCTCGGCCGCGGCACTATGCGGGAACTGCTGCTCGAACTGCCGGTGCCGCGCACCTACCTCCACCCGGCCGGTAACGAGCCGATCGATGTGCGGGCCCTGACCGATTCCGGCGTGCGGGTGGTCGCCGTACCCGACAGCGGTCACAACATCATGCTGGACAACCCCGACGGCTTCGTCGCGGCCACGGTCGCGGCACTGCCGGCTTAAACCGTTTTGGCTTGAGGGAAGGCCGCGTAGGACCACCCCCACGGGCGTGGGAGCAGTGCTTGACCCCACCGTCCAAGTTCTCCAAGGACGGACCACCCCCACGGGCGTGGGGAGCACACTTCGCGACCTGGGGTTTTAGGCGGGGTCGTGACAGATCGGGAGTGGGAATACGATGTTGTCGCGCATGTGTCGCCTGCTTCGTCTGTACACCCTGGACCGCCTTCTAGCCGTGAGACAGCGACCATGGAAGATGATAAGCCGAGCGTCGATCTTCGAGCGGAGGTGTCGATGCGTGGAAGAGGCCACCGGACCACCGACGGGACGGAAAGCACCCACGCCGTGCGAGTCAGCTTAGCTCCAATCGGCAACGCTGCGGAAATGACGGATAACAGTCAGCTTAATTGCAGGTCGGCGGCAATTCGGATTATGTAGTTGGAGTTCAACTCGGGCCTCGGACACAAACTAGTACATGATCCATCAGGGTTGGCCTCCGCTTCGATGATGCGGAGGCCCGGTTTGTATGTGAGCTTGAGTCCGAGTTGCTGGTCGACCTGGGCCTTGTCGGCGGGGTCGGCGGTGCGCAGGATGTTGGCGATGCCGGAGAGTGCCTCGACCATGGTGTCGATCTCGTCGGGGGTCATGGTGCGGCGGCCGGTGAGTTGGCGTAGCTCGGCCTCGCTGGTGGCCTTTTCTGCCTGGACTTGGGTGGTCCATTGCTGGACGAGTGCTGGCGCTGGCGGCGGTGACGACGACCGCGAGGAGCAGGCCGAGGGTGTCGGTGACGGTGCCGCGTTTGCGTCCGACGATCTTCTTGCCGGCGTCGGTGCCTTGCGTGGGCAGGGGTGCGTTGGTCGAGGTCTTCACGCTCTGGGTGTCGATCACGCTGGCCGTCGCTTGCGCGGCGCGTCCGGCCTTGGTGCGGGCCAAGCCGGTGAGGTTGTAGTTGAGCTGGGTGAAGATGCCGTCGCCTGTCCAGGTCGTGAAGTACCAGTAGACGGTCTGCCATGCTGGGAGGTCGTGGGGCAGGTAGCGCCAGGCGATGCCGGTGCGGTTGACGTAGAGAATCCCGTTGAAGATCTCTCGGAGGCCGTGGGTGGCGGTTCGTCCGCCGACTCCGGCGTCGGTGCGGGCCTGGCGCCGGGCGGTCAGTCGGGGCTCGATCAGGGCCCAGCGGGCGTCGGACAGGTCGGAAGGATAGGCGGGTCGCTTGATCACCCAGCGGGTCTACTGTGGATGAGCGAGGAGGGATCGCACACCAAGTCCGACGATTGCTCAACTTTTTGAATCAGACACGTTCTGTGGGACGAAGCTGGCATCTCGATGCGGCACGAACCGGGTCGAATTGACGTCTATAGTCGCAACATGGTCGCCCGACCGGGCCAGTACTTGGCAGGCCAAGCCGGGGCCAACCCATCCCGGACGTGATTAAAACGCCCTCTCAGTCGGTGTTTAAGCTGGCTGTGGTCAGCCTCGATCGGGACCACCGCGGAGCATCCCTTCCAGCGGACCACCCCTTACGGGCGTGGGGAGCACCGGCTTACCATCGGTGCCGGCCGCGCGGCCAGCGGACCAGCCCCACGGGCGTGGGGAGCACGCCGTACGCGGCCGGGCCGCACTGTCGATCCGCGGACCACCCCCACGGGCGTGAGCCCGGCACCGGGCAGACAGGCGGCATGACGGAGGACGCCGGGCGCACGGGCGACCTGCCGGGGGAGCGGACGGACACCGCCGCCAGCGTCACCGTCTACGAGAACGGCCCCCTGCCGGATGTGGCGCAGGCACCGGGTGGAGGTCATTTTCCAGGATCTGGCCTGGTCGCGGACCTGACGCGTGGCCCGCGTGAGAGAGACCGACTCCAGGGCGAACGCCACTACCAGGACGATGTAGGTGCTGAGGTAGTTCCCGCTGTGTTCCCCGTGGCGGATGGTGTCCGTTCCGAGCAGTATGGAGAATCCGGCTCCGATGACGAAGGTGAAGATCGCGGCGATGAAGGCCCAGACGTAGCTTTCCTTGCCGTAGCCGAATGGGTGACGTTCGTCGGCGGGACGTGAACCACGTCGTACCGCGCCGAACAGCAGCACTTCGGTGATGGTGTCGGCCAGGGAATGTACGGCCTCGGACGTCATGGCGGCCGAGCCGGAGACCATCCCGGCCATCAGCTTCGCCAACGCGATGCCGAGATTGGCAGTACCCGCCACGACCACCGTGACCGTGCTCTGCGACCGGGCCGACGGGCGCGCCATGAAATCACACTCCCACGACGTGTCCCTAAAACCGGACCATTCGCCCAGCCCCTCAGTTCCAGAGCGGGCGCGAAGGCGGAGGGGCCAGATGTGATTGAGACGGCCATGTGTGTGTGCTGGTTGTCGGGGAACGCGATCAGTGTGTTGTGAGCGTGCGTCGTTTGAGGGAGGAGTGCCTGGTGGGGAAGGAGTGGCCGCGTCCGACCCCGGCCGACCCGATGCCCGGCCGTAGGGCGGGAAGGGACGTACCCAGCGCCGTTGTGCGTACCCAGCCGCCGGAGTTGGGGCCGGATTCGGTGTCGGTGGTCAACGGGCGGTCGTTCATGGTGTCCGATGCGGCCGGTGACGTGCCCGCGGGGACGATCGGCGGGCTCGTGCACGACGACACCCGGTTTCTGAACCGGTGGGAGCTCACCCTCGGCGGTGTTCCGCTGCTGATCCTCGGCTCCGGTACGGTCGACGACGACTCCGCCGCGTTCTTCCTGACCAACGCGGAACTGCCCGACCTACCGGCGAACAGCGTCGGGGTACGCCGGCAGCGGTTCCTGAGCGATCGGCTGCACGAGCGGATCGAGTTGCAGTGCTACGCCGACCTGACCCGGTCGGTGGAACTCAAGTTGTGCGCGAGCACCGACTTCGCGGACCTGTTCGAGATCAAACAGCATGTGCGGGACCGGTCGGCCGAGATCGTCCAGACACGCCTTCCCGGGGGAGAGGGCATCTGCCTCTCCTACGGCAACGCCAACTTCAACGTCCGTTCCGACATACGTGCCGACCCGCCGCCCCACCGGATCGAGAACAACGATCTGATCTGGGAGTTGCCACTGACACCGGGCATGCGCTGGCAGTGCGAGCTGACCCTTCCGCTACCGCCCGAGCACGGCGAGATGGCAACCGTCCACAGGCACTTCGGCAACGGTTTCGAGCTGATCGACGATGACCCCGCCACCGGCTGGCACGCCGACTGTCCGGATCTCCAACTGGACTCGGAACTCCTCCGAGACGTACTGGAGAAGTCCAAGGCCGATCTGGTTGCGCTGCGCATCGAGAAGCGGCCGGGCGGTGTGCCGATAGTGCTGCCGGCGGCGGGCCTGCCCTGGTACCTCACCATCTTCGGCCGTGACTCGCTGATCGCGGCCTATCAGACGGTCGCCATGGGCCAGCGACTGGCCCGCGGCAGCCTCCAGGCACTCGCCTTGAACCAGGGCACGCATCATGACGACTTCCGGGACGAGGAGCCAGGCAAGATCCTGCACGAGGTACGCAGCGGGGAACTGACCCGGATCGGCGCCAAGCCTCACAATCCCTACTTCGGCTCGGCGGACGCAACCCAGCTCTGGCTGATCGTGCTGTCGGAGTACTGGCGGTGGACCGGGGACGACGACTTTGTCCGAGGGCTCCGGGACAACACGTACGCGGCACTGCGGTGGATCGACGAGCACGGCGATCTCGACGGGGACGGCTACGTCGAGTACGCGACGCGGTCCTCGGAGGGACTCGGAAACCACTGCTGGCGGGACTCGTTCGACGGGGTGAGCTTTTCCGACGGCAGGATCCCCACGCTCCCGATCGCCACCTGCGAGATTCAGGGCTACACGTACGACGCCAAAGTGCGCCTGGCCGAGCTGGCCGACGGCCCGCTGGAGGATCCGACCCTCGCCACCCGGCTGCGTGCCGAGGCCACCGATCTGCGTGAGCGGTTCAACTGCGACTTCTGGATCCCCGGACGCGGCGGCTACTACGCCATCGGACTCGACGGCGACAAGCGCCAGATCGACTCCATGAGCTCGAACATGGGCCACCTGTTGTGGAGCGGCATTGTTCCCCCCGACCGGGCGCGGGTGGTCGTGGACCAGCTCATGTCCGAGCAGATGTTCTCCGGCTGGGGCATCCGCACCACCGCCACCTCCGACCGCTGCTACAACCCGATCGGTTACCACCTCGGCACCGTCTGGCCGCACGACAACTCGATCATCGCTCACGGGATGTCCCGGTACGGCTTCCACGAGGAGGCCAGCCGCTTGGCGACCGCCATGCTCCAAGCCGCCGGCTACTTCGAATACCGCCTACCCGAGGCGCTTTCCGGCTACGACCGGTCCTACGGGCGCAAACCCGTCCCGTACCCCACCGCCTGTACCCCGCAGGCGTGGGCGAGCGGAGCGCCGCTGCTGTTCCTGCGCACCCTGCTCGGCGCCGAGGCCCACGATGGCCGGCTGACCCTGCAGTCCCACCTCCCCGCCGAACTGGGCAGAGTCGTCCTCACGAACGTCCCCGCACTCGGGAAGCGGTGGGACATCGAAGCGAACGGCCAACAAGCCCACGTCCAGCTCTCGGCTCCACGAGCGGCGTCAAACATCGGCGCTGCCGGGCTGCGTTAGCCGATGCGCCAGACGGTACGGTTCATCCCTGGTCACCATGCCCATCCAGTACGGCTGACGAGGCCGACTCTATAAGCGATGCGATTCATCAATTTGGACGGCGGCGCGCGCCACGCGTCGCTGGTGAAGCGAGTTCTGCCGCAGACTGTGCTCCCGCAGATCGGCGCGGACGAAATGGGCCTCGCGGCTGGGCCGGTCGGTCGCAGTCCGTCCGGTGCGTGGTCGAGTTGACGGACGTAGCCGCGTAGCCGGTCGTCCGCCTCGCCGAGGCGGTGAAGGACGATGAGTGCCCTGACCGCGGGGACCACCAGCAGTCAAAAGGTGCGCAGCGTGACCAGCCGGTGCGTCGGTTGTGGACCGAGAATGTCGTCCAGGTCGGCCAGCGGACCGGCGTGGTCGGCACACGCCGCGTGCAGCGCCGCGCCGGCCGGGGCGAGGTTGTCCTGGACCTGGGGGAGGTCGGGGTTGGCGGCGGCGCGGGCCTGGCCGAGACAGGTGTCGGTGTGGGGCCACTCGCCCCGCGGGCCGCGCATCTCGACGTAGCTGGGATAGCAGGGCTACAAGTCGTTACGCAGCAGGGCCTGGATTGCCTGGGCCGCCCGGACTACTGCGGGTGCGTGGTCCCTGCCGGCTTCGCGGGTCGACATCCGGCTGCTGGGTACGGCGATGGCGACGCCGGCCAGGGGAGCGCCGATCAGGTCGCGGACGGCGGCACCGACTGCGCTGATGCCGTTCTCGCTCTCCTCGATGTTCAGGCCGAAACCGGTCTGCCGAATCTGGGCGAACTCGTTGTCGAGCGCCTTCCACTGGGTCATGGACTGCGGGGTGCAGGCCGGGAGTTGCTGGCCGGAGTAGCGACGCTTGAGGTCCGCAGGGGGGAGGGTGGCGAGGATCGCCTTGCCGGATGCGGTGCAGTGGGCCGGCAGGACCAGGCCGGTACGGGAACCGACGCGTACCGACCGTGGGCTCTCCACGCAGTCGATGAACCGGACCGTACGACCTTCGAGTAGTACGAGGCTGCTGGTTTCCTGGGTCTCGTCACGCAGGGTTTCCAGGATCGGGCGGGCGACTCTTCTGATGTCGATGCGGCCGATCGCGGCCAGGCCGATCTCGTTGAGGGCCGGTCCGGGCCGGTAGGCGCCGTTCGGTTTGTCCTGCATGACGAAGCCGCGCTCCCGTAGCGCGGCGAAGAGCCGGTGGGCGGTCGACCGACCGATACCGAGTAGGTCGGCGGCTTCGGAGACCCGGAGTGCCTGGTGTTCGCCGACCAGTTGGAGCAGGTAGAGAGCGTTGTCCACCGAGCTGGACGTCGCCGGCTTCGGTAGGTAGGTATTCGACATAGAGGAATCGTAGGGTCTGGAACTTCTTAAGAACAGAACGAGCGAATACTCTCTGGCCGTGACGCCTCCCACTGCGGGGCTCCGGGCAGGCCGGGACGCGGCGAACGGCGTTTGGACCGTTTGGTCCAATATTTGTGGCAGCGAAGGAGAGCCCGTGAGCATCGACCTGCCGTCGAGAAAGACGGACGCCGAGCGTGAGCTGGGCGCGCTCTACGAGTCGCTCGCCCAGGCGGATCTTGCCCCGCTCTGGAACATCACCGACCAGCTGCTGACCCCCACACCGCGGCCGAAGGCCGTGCCCTGGCTCTGGTCCGCGGCGACCCTGCGACCACTCGCCGAGCGGGCCATCGAGCTCGTGCCGATCGAGCGGGGTGGTGAACGGCGGGTGTTGAGCCTGGTCAACCCCGGTCTGGGCGGTCGCCCGTACGCGGCGGGCACGCTGTGGGGTGCGTTGCAGTGCCTCGGTCCGTACGAGTCCGCGCCAGCGCACCGGCACAGCCCCGGCGCCATCCGTTTTGTCCTGTCCGGCTCGGGCGTCTGGACCACCGTCGACGGAGACGCCTGCGACATGGCTCCCGGCGACCTGGTCCTGACCCCGGCATACAACTGGCACGACCACACCAACGGCGGCGACTCGACCATGCTCTGGTTCGACGGCCTGGACCTGCCGGTGGTCGAGGCGCTCGACGCGGTCTTCTTCGAGGAGTACGGCGAACTGCAGCAGCCACACCTGCGACCGCACAACCGTTCCGAGACCGAGTATGGGACGACCGGTTACCGGTATGTCCCCGACGCGGTGACCGGGCACCTGGACCCCACGCCCTCTCCGTTGCTGGTCTACCGGTGGTCGGACACCGACACCGAACTGGCCCGGCTTGCGGCCGGAACGGACTCGGCCAAGGTCACGCTCGAGTTCACCAACCCCCGCTCGGGTGCCAGCGTCCTGCCCACCCTGGGTTGCTTCATGCACCGGATCGCGGCGGGTGGGGCGAGCCTGCCCGAGCAGCAGGCCGGCAACCAGGTGTTCGTGGTGTTCAACGGCAGCGGCCACAGCGTGATTGCCGGGGAGTTGTTCAACTGGTCCGCCGGTGACTGCTTCGTCGTCCCCTCCTGGGCGCCGGTGGAGCACCACGCGCAGGAGCAGGCCGACCTGTTCAGTATCAGTGACGGTCCGGTGCTGCGCGCGCTGGGACTGTTCCGCCGGCAGACCCTGGATGCGGCGCAGCCGGTGCATCGGGTGTTCCAGCCGCGTTAGCCGTACCGACCAAGGAGGCATCTGCCATGCAGTTGGCTATCTTCGATGATCATCGGCTGGGCGTCGTCGTCGACGGCGGACTGGTCGACGTGACCGCGGCGCTGCCGTGGGAACACGAAACCGACCCGCTGACGGCCGGGTGGTGGCGTCGGCTGTGTCGGGATTTTCCGACTGTCCGCGACCGGCTCGGCAAGACGGCGCGGGAAGGTCCCGTACTGCCGCTGGACCGGGTACGGCTCGGCCCACCGGCCCTCGGGCCGTCCAAGATCATTGCCGCGGCGAGCAACTACGCCGAGCATGTGGCCGAGATGCACGGTGTGCAGGAGCGGACCCTGGGTGGGGTCGAGGCGTGGATGATGACCTTCGACGTCTTCCTGAAGGCGCCGTCGTCGATCGTCGGACCGGGTGCCGACATCGTGCTGCCCGCCGACGTCCTGGACGCCGGGCACGAGGTTCACCACGAGTCCGAGCTGGTGATCGTGATCGGCGCGGGCGGGAAGGACATCTCCTCGGAACACGCTCTCGACCACGTCTTCGGTTACACCGTCGGGCTGGACATCACCGTACGCAGTGCCGCCGACCGGTCACGGCGCAAGAGTTACGACACCTTCAGTCCGGTCGGCCCGTGGGTGACCACGGGCGACGGCGTGGATCCGACCGATCTGACGATCGACCTCACCGTCAACGGGGTCCGGCGCCAGCATGTTAACACCCGGGACATGTTGATGGGGGTCGCCCGGATCATCGCGTACGCGTCGTCGGTGATGACGTTGCTGCCCGGTGACCTCATTTTCACCGGGGCTCCTCCCGGTGTGGGGCCGATAACCGTCGGCGACGACCTGCGTACGACCATCAGCGGGCTGGGCGAGCTGCGAACCCGGGTACGCCGAGCCAACTGACCAGGGTAGTTCGCACCGTCCGGAGTGGACTCGGTCGGTGCGGGTGGGCGGGCTCGCCCGTCGGTGGCGCGAGGTCCGGCCCGCGGTGATGACGCCTGCGCGCAGGCCGGGCGAGACCGTTCCGAACGAGCGCGGTACGCGGTGCCGATCGACCGTCCATGCTTCTTGCGGGCGGCACCGAAATTGGTAGCATTCCGCCATGGCGAACGACGCGTTGACTCCCGTCAAAGGCCTCGCCTCTGTGGATAATGCCCTGCGGTTGCTGGGACTTCTCGGGGAACACCAGGTGCTGCGGGTCTCCGAGGCGGCCGACGAACTCGGCGTGGCGCGTTCCACGGCGCACCGGCTGCTGGCGGCGCTACGGCAGCGCGGGTTCGTGATCCAGGACCGTCCGAACGGTGCCTACCGGTCCGGACCGGCGCTGAACGAGATCGGCATTGCCGCCATCGGTCGGATCGACGTACGTCGCATCGCCGCGCCGATCCTCGAGGAACTGCGCAACGCGACCAGCGAGACGGCAAGCCTCACCCTGCTCGAGGGCAACCTCGTCCGGTTCCACGACTGCGTCGAGAGTCCTCGGGCCGTCCGGGTCGGTGATCGGACCGGTGTTGTGCTCCCGGCCCACTGCACCGCCGGCGGCAAGGCCATTCTGGCCGGGCTCGAGCCGCACGACCTGGAGCGCCGCTACCCGACCCGGTCGCTCGACGGGCGTACGCCCTCCTCGGTCACCACCTGGCAGGAATTGACCGAGGAACTGGAGTCGATTCGCCAGCGTGGCTACGCCCTCAACTTCGAGGAGGGCGAGACTGGCATCTGTGCGGTGGCGACCGCCATCCCCGATCTCGCCGGCAGCCCCCTGGCGGCCATCGCCGTGGTCGTCCCCGCCAGCCGGATGGCCAGCGTCCGGGAGGCCGAGGCGTTGGTCCCGCACCTGGTGACCGCCCGGGAGAGCGTCAGACAACGGGTCCACGCGGCGCTGTAGCCCACCGCGGTGGCATCCTCCCGACGACATTCCGGCAACCGGGCGCGTTGACCCCGGGCGCACCGATCGCCCCTTCTGTTCCGTACCCCCTTTTTTTTTGAAGGCCATCGCCGGGTGAGCCCGACGGGGCGGACGTGTCCCGCACGCCGCGTCCGTGGTCCGAACGGTCCGAAATACCCTGGTACGGTCGAACGTCGCACCTTCTTGCTCGCATACAATTCTGCACAGTGAAATCCTGTGTCGATAACTTGTTGTGGGTGGAATAGCTATCTAGGGTCCCGGCCATGGGCAAACGGAACCTGCCGGCCGCTGGGGCGGCCGTTGGATCGACCAGGGGATCGACTGAGCGGCCGGTGATCGTGGTGGGCGGCGGGCCGGTGGGTATGACGGCCGCGGCGACCCTCGCCGACGCGGGTATACCGGTGGTGGTCGTCGAGGCCCACCCGGAACCCAAGACGGACTGGCGTGCCTCGACCTTCCATGCCGCGACACTCGAACTGCTCGACCGCCTAGGCGTGGTCGGGAGGATGCACGACGAGGGCATCGTGGTGCCGCAGTACCAGTTCCGCGACCGTCGCGACGGGTTGGTCGCCGAGTTCGACTTCGGGCTGCTGCGTACCGAGACGGCGTATCCGTACCGGCTCCAGCTCAACCAGCAGCATCTCGTACGCATGCTGCACGAACGGCTGGCCCGCGACCCGGCGGTGACGCTCGCGTTCGGCACCCGGATGGTCGACGCCGGTGACGACGTGGACGGGCCGTGGATCATGGTCGACTCGCCGGCCGGTCGCGAGACCTGGCCCGCGTGGTTCGTGATCGGGGCGGACGGGGCGAGCAGCGGTGTACGCGGCGCACTCGGCATCGAGTTCGAGGGCTACACCTATCCGGAACGTTTCCTGATCGTGAGCATGGCCGAGGACCTGCGTGAGCTGATCCCCGACCTGGCTGACGTGAACTATGTCGCGGACCCCGACGAGTGGCTGTTCATTCTGCGTACCCGGGAGTCGTGGCGCACGGTGTGGCCGGTGCCGCCGGACGCGGGTACCTCGGCGGAGGCGATGTCCCCGGCGGCACTCCAGGCCGGGCTGCAGCGTCTGGCCCGTCATCCCGCCGGATACCGGGTGCTGGACGCGCAGATCTACAACGTCCACCAGCGCGTCGCGGCCCGGTTCCGGGTCGGCGGATTCGCCCTCGTCGGCGACGCGGCCCACGTCAACAGTCCGATCGGTGGGGTGGGCCTGAACAGCGGGATCCACGACGCGATGGACCTGGCCACCCGGCTGATCCGGTTGCGCGGGACCGCGGCTGATCATGAAGCGGAACTCGACACCTTCGCCCGGCTGCGGCGCCTCGTCGCGGTCGAGTACGTGCAGGCCGACACCCAACGCAACACCGAACGGCTGCGGGAGCGGGACGAGTCCGTGCGGCGCCGTACCCACGACGAGATGCGGGCCATGGCGGCCGACCCGGACCGGGCCCGCGCGTGGATGCGGCGGGTGTCCCTGCTGGAGAGCGTCCGACGGTACGGAATCGGGCTCCCGCCGCAGGAGCTGGAAGTCCCCGCCGGGGGCTGAGCACGCCGGACCGCCCGGTTCCGGGCGGCGCGTCCTTCTTTGCCCGTTCTTTTCGAGCAGGTTACAAGCGATGACCTTCCAGGCAACTATTCCTCTGTGCGAAACACTTGCCGGTCATCTTTCGCCATAGCGCACTTGTGGTTAAGGTCGCACCACGACGCAGGATCGACAGGGAGAGCCCCCATGGCATCAGCGCCCACCACCTCGTTGACCTCGAACGCAGCGCGCCCCGCACCGGGCGACGCCGGGTTGGCGCCCGCCGATGGTTCCCCCGCTCCGGTGCAACTCACCCTGGCCGGCGTCACCCGCCGGTTCGGCGACTTCGTCGCGGTGGACGGCATCGACCTGGAGATTCCGTCCGGCGAGATCTTCGCCCTGCTCGGTCCCAGCGGATGCGGCAAGACCACCACCCTGCGGATGATCGCCGGCCTGGAGCGGATGGACGCGGGCCGGATCGTGATGGCCGACCGGGTCCTGGCCGACGCCGGTTCGGGCCGCTCGCTCCCGCCCGAGCGCCGCGAACTCGCGATGGTGTTCCAGTCGTACGCGGTCTGGCCGCACATGACCGTGGCGCAGAACGTGGAGTTCCCGCTCCGGATGCGGCGCGTCGGCCGGGCCGACCGGCGCCGCCGGGTCGCCGAGATCCTCGAGGTGACCGGCCTGTCGGCGGTGGCCGACCGGTCCGCCACCCTGCTCTCCGGCGGCCAGCAGCAACGGGTCGCCCTGGCCCGTGCCCTGGTCTACGCCCCGGACCTGCTGCTGCTCGACGAACCACTGTCGAACCTCGACGCCAAGCTGCGCACCCAGATGCGGCACGAGATCCGCCGGCTCAACCGGGAACTCGGCACGACCATGCTCTTCGTCACCCACGACCAGGACGAGGCACTGTCCCTGGCCGACCAGGTGGCGGTGATGAACAAGGGACGGGTCGAACAGGTCGGCCGTCCGGTGGAACTCTACGAACGCCCGAAGACCCCGTTCGTACGCGACTTCCTCGGTCGGCTCGTCATGATCGAGGGCACCCTCGCCCGGACCGAGTCGGGGCCCCGCGTCCTTACCCGGGCCGAAGGGCTGGGGCAGGACCACGTCAGCGTCGACGAGGCACCACCCGACCTGCCCGACGGCACTCGGGTCGGGCTGTTCTGCCGCCCCGAGGACCTGGACATCCGGGCACAGGGCGACGGGGAGGCCGCTCCCAACGAGATCCGCGCGGTTGTCGTCTCGGCCGCATACCTCGGCGACTGCCTGGAGTACGTACTCGACGTCGGCGGCTCGACCGCGGTGGTCACCGGCACCCGCCGGTCCGTACACGCCATCGGGGACACCGTGCTCCTGGCGGTCGATCCGGCCCGCGCGACGGTGTGGCCGCTGTGAACGGGCGGGGGAGGAACACTCCGGAGACGGGCGACCCGGCCGGGGGTGGATCGGTCGGCGTGCTGGACCCGCAGGGGCAGCCCCCGTCCGGCGGCACGAGCCGACCCGGCCCGACCCGGGGCGCCTCGTCCGGCGTCGGGCGGCGGGCTCGCGTACAGGGTTCGCTGGTCTTCGCGTTCGTCGCCGGGGTGACCCTGGTACCGGTCGGGATGCTGCTGTTCAACAGCCTCAACATCGCCCGCCCCGGCCAACCGGCACGGTACGGCTTCGCCAACTGGGAACAGGCGTTCAGCGATCCGACACTACGTGACGCGGCGTGGAACACGTTCCGGCTCGGCGTACCCCGGGTGCTCATCGGCCTGGTCATCGCCACCGTGCTGTCCTGGCTCATCGCCCGCACCGACATGCCCGGCGGCAAAGTGGCCGAGGTGCTGTTCTGGTTCGCCTTCTTCATCCCGTCGCTGTCGATGACCCTGGGCTGGATCCTGCTCGCCGATCCGACCAGCGGCGCGGTGAACCAGTTGCTGCGCCACCTGCCCGGCCTGTCCGGACGCACCGAGGGACCGCTCAACATCTACAGCTACTGGGGCATCATCTGGTCGCACCTGAGCGCGACCACGGTCCCGATCATGACGATCCTGCTGATCCCGTCCTTCCGCCGAATGAACACGGCACTGGAGGAGGCGGCGCAGGTCAGCGGTGCGAGCCGCTGGCGGACCGCGATCCGGATCACCGTACCGGTGATGCTGCCGACCTTGCTCGGCGCGGCGCTGCTGAGCTTCATCTACTCGCTCAAGGCGTTCGAGATCGAACTGCTGCTGGGCAGCCCGATCGGGCTCAACGTCTACTCGACCCAGATCTACGACTGGATCAGGGACAACCCGCCGTCGTACGGCATCGCGACCGCGCTCGGCGCGGTGTTCATCCCCGTCCTGATCCTGCTGGCGGTCGCCCAGCGGTACGGGGTCCGGCGGCGCAACTACGTCACCCTCGGCGGCCACACCTACTCCGACGAACCGGTCCGGCTCGGCCGGGTCGGGCGCTGGGTCGCCGCGTCGCTGGTCGGCCTCTACCTGCTCGTCACCGCGGTACTGCCGATCGCCGCGATCGTGGTCGGCTCCTTCATGCGGCGGTTCGGCTTCTTCGAACTGGACAACCCGTTCACCACCCGCCAGTGGACGGCGCTGTTCGACGACAACCTGTTCCTCTCCTCGATCGGCAACAGCCTGCTGATCGGGCTCGCCGCGACGCTTATCGGCATCGTGTTCTACTTCGCGGTCGCGTACGTCATCGTGCGCAGCAAGCTGCCGACCCGGGGCGGTGTCGACGTGATGGCCTGGCTGCCGGCGGCCATCCCCGGCATCCTGCTCGGCCTCGGCCTGCTCTGGCTCTACCTCGACACCCCGCTGCGGACCGTGCTGTACGGCAACCTGCTCGGCCTCACCATCGCCGTGGTGATCAGCCACATGTCGACCGGCACCCAGCAGATCAAGGTCGCCCTGATGCAGGTCAGCCCGGACCTGGAGGCGGCGGCCCGGATCAGCGGTGCCGGTGCGGTGCGGGCGAACTGGCGGATCCTGCTTCCACTCGCCGGACCCGCGGTGGCCGCGGCCGGCGTACTCACCTTCCACTCGGCGGTCAGCGACATCAGCACCGTCGTTCTTCTGTCCAGCAACAACTCCCGACCGCTGTCGGTCCTGCTGCTGGAGTACAGCACCAGCGGCGCGCTGGAACAGGCGGCGGCGGTGGGCGTGGTCATCAGCGCGTTGACCGTCACCGTCGCACTCATCGCCCGTGCCCTCACCGGGGGACGGCTGCGCCGGGGCCTCGGGCCCAGGTAGCGCCGTTCCCACCCCCACCCGATGACAACTCAGTGCCGGCTCTGCGTCCAGGGCCCGTTAAGAAAGTAGGCCGAACCATGACCCCAGGTCGGTGGAGAGCGCGAGTCATCGTCGCCGTTGTCGCCGTGTCGCTGACCGCCGCGTGCGGCGGTGGTGGCGGGAGCGACGACTCCGGTGCGGTCGCCAGCGGTGGCACCGGATGCATACCCGCCAGTGACCCGTTGGTGGCGGCGGCGCGGCAGGAGGGCACGGTTGTCATGTCCGGTCCGCCGGACGCGACGGTCCGCCAGAAGCTGCCCGCGGCCTTCGAGGAGGCGTACGGCGTTCCGGTGGACTACATCGGCACCGGTGGCAGCGACAACGCCGCCCGGCTGCGTTCCGAACGTCAGGCCGGGATCTACTCCCAGGACGTCTTCCTCGGTGGCGGCGAGACGATGGCGAACACGTACGCCGCCTCGAACTGGCTCGCCCCGCTGACCGACGTACTGCCCGCCGACATCCTCGCCGGCGATCAGTGGCGCGGCGGCAAGGTGCCGTTCGTGGACCCGAACAGCCGCATCCTGAAGATCAGCGAGTACGTCGCCCTTCCGTTGGTGATCAATACCGACCTGGTCAAGCCCGGTGAGATCTCCACCTGGAAGGACCTGCTCGACCCGAAGTGGCGCGGGAAGATCGCGATGATCGACCCCCGCCGGTCCGGCGGCGCGGTCTACAACGTCGGCATGTTCCTGGCCGACGCCGGCTACGGCGAGAGCTTCGTCCAGCAGCTCTACCACGACCAGCAGCCGGTCCTGCTCACCGAGTCCCGGCAGGGCGTGGACGACGTCGCCCGGGGCAAGTACCCGATCGGCATCGCCTTCGGTCAGGCCGACGTGGACACCGCGATGGCGGACAAGCTCCCGATCGAGGTGGTCGTGCCGGACCTGCTCCAGGTCACCAGCGGTTTCGGCTTCCTGGCGGTCGCCGACAAGATGCCCCACCCGAACGCCGGCAAGCTGCTCGCCTCCTGGCTCGCCTGCCAGGGCGGGAACGCGGTCTGGAACGACGCGTACGGCAGCATCAGCACCCGGACCGACGTGACCCCGGCCGCCGACACCCCCAAGTGGCAGATCCCCGACCCGGCGGTCACGTACTTCAACGCCAGCTCCTGGGAGTTCCTCTCCAGCGGCCGTAACGCCGCCACGGAGAAGGTCAAGAGCGTCATCGGCGCCGGCTGAGCGGCCGTGGTGCGGTGGGCGGCCGACTTTCCCCGCCCACCGCACCACGGGTGACCCGGACCCCCCATCCATCACCGCGCATTGTTCGAGGAGAACCCACGTGACCGACGCACCAGCCGACCTGCCGTCGATCAGACGCCCGACCGCGTACGACACCTGGCTGGTCGAGGAAGGGCTCACCGTCATCGCCGGTCTGTACATCGAGGATCTCAAGACGGTGGAACTCGGCGACTGGGCCCGCCGTGGCTGCCGGGCCGCCGTCGCCCGGCTCCAGGGCACCGAGGACGTCAACGACGCCCACATCATCGAGATCCCGGCCGGCGGCTCGATCGCCCCGGAACGCCATCTGTACGAGGAACTCGTCTACGTCGTCTCCGGGCGCGGTTCCACCTCGATCTGGAACTCCTCCGGCGCCCGGTCGACCTTCGAGTGGCAGGAGGGGAGCCTCTTCTCCGTACCGCTCAACGCCTGGAGTCAGCACTTCAACACCAGCGGCAGCCAGCCGGCCCGGTTCTACTCGGTGACCAGCGCACCGTTCATCATGCGGCTGTTCCACAACCGGGACTTCATCTACGGGTGCGACTTCGACTTCACCGACCGGTTCAATCCCGAGGCCGACTTCGCCGGCAACGGGACCGCGTACCAGAACCGGGTGTGGGAGACCAACTTCATCCCGGACGTGGCCAACATGGAGCTGAAGAGCTGGGACGCGCGCGGCACCGGCAGCAGCAACATCATGCTCGAACTCGCCGACAGCAGCATGTGCGGGCACATCTCGCAGTTCCCCGTCGGGATGTACAAGAAGGCCCACCGGCACAACGCCGGGGCACACGTGATCGTGATCAGCGGGGTCGGCTTCTCGCTGCTCTGGCCCGAGGATGAACCGTTGGAGCAGGTCCGCTGGCGGGCGGGGTCGGTCATCGTCCCGCCCGACCGCTGGTTCCACCAGCACTTCAACACCGGGTCGTCACCAGCGCGCTACCTGGCCCTGCGCTGGGGCAGCAAGAAGTACCCGGTGTTCAAGAACTTCCAGATCGACCGTCCGACCACCCAGGGCGGGGACCAGATCGAGTACGAGGACGAGGACCCGATGGTGCGCAAGCTGTTCGAGGACGAACTCGCGGCCAACGGCGCCACCAGCCGGATGGACTCCGTCCACGCCCGTCCGGGCCGTACGGCTCCCGGCGCCGGGTGACCCGGATCGAGGTGTGACGCGCGTGGCGTACCTGCGGAACAGGTTTGTCGACGAGTTCTTCGTGGCGACCGACGACGAGATCCTCCTGGTCGACTTCTGGAGCTTCCTCAACGCGGCCCAGGCCCGACTGGACTGGAGCCAGCTCTCCGACCGGGTCTGGGACTACCTGGAGGAGCTGGAGCGGGAGTTCGAACCGGTGCTGGAGGGACTGGTGCCGACCGCGCCCGGACCGTTCCTCGTCGAGTTGAGCCGCCGGTGGGCGGAACCGGACGAGCCGGAGGCCGGCACGGCGGCCGAGCGGTTGGCGGTACGCCACGAGGTCGCCGCGATGCTGGCCGAGGCGCTGGCGGTCAGGACGCGGCCGGACCCGACCCGGAATGTGAGGGTGACCGATGGTCACCGCAGTGTCGAGTAGAACTGGAGTAGGCCATGCTCAGTGCCGAGCAGAATGACTTCCTTTGCCGTGTCGGACCAGGCACTCCCGCAGGGGAGCTGTTGAGGCGGTACTGGCATCCGATCGCCGTGGCGGAGGACCTGTCCGCGCAGCGGCGCACCAAGCGGGTCCGGGTGCTCGGCGAGGACCTGGTCCTCTACCTCACCGACGACGACACGTACGCGCTGGTGCAGGAGCAGTGCGCGCACCGCCGGGTCTCGCTGTACTACGGCTTCGTCGAGGGTTGCGCGCTGCGGTGCCCGTACCACGGTTGGAAGTACGACCAGGACGGGCAGTGCCTGGAGCAGCCGTTCGAGCAGGACAACCGCCGCGCCCGCGAGCGGGTACGGATCGCCGCGTACCCGGTGCAGCGCTACCGGGGGCTGCTCTTCGCGTACCTCGGTCCCGGTGAACCGCCGATCCTGCCCCGGTGGGACGTGCTGGAACGCACCGACGGCGAACTGACCCTGTACGTCGAGGAAGACCTCCAGTGCAACTGGTTGCAGCCGATGGAGAACGCGGTCGACACCGTCCACACGTACTGGCTGCACGGCCACACCATGCACCTCAAGGGCATCGACAAGGGACAGTACTACTACCGGCCGATCGAGAAGTACTCGTTCGAGCTGGTCGACTGGGGCATCCTCAAGCGTCGGGTCTACCGCGACCGGGTCACCGACGAGTTGGAGGAGGAGCAGGGCCACCCGCTGGTCTTCCCGAACATCCTCCGGCTGCCGGAGGGGCCGAGGCAGGCGCTGCACTGGCGGGTACCGGTGGACGACGAGCGCACCATGCTCTTCCGCGCCGGCCTGCTCCCCGACCCGCCGGGGCAGGAGCGGGAACACACCGGGGAGCCGATCGTCGAGCGGATTCCCCGGGAGGTGACCCCGGACGGGGACCACGCGATGACGACCTTCTCCAGCCAGGACCGGATGGCGTGGGAGACCCAGGGCGCGATCTACGACCGGACGAAGGAGAACCTGGGCGCCGAGGACAAGGGCATCGCGATGTACCGGCGGTTGCTGCGCGAGCAGATCGGCACGGTGCAGTCGGGCGCCGACCCGATGGGCGTGATCAGGGATCCGGCGAAGGCGGTGGTCACCTTCGAGGTCTCCACCGGTCAGGCCCGGCCCGAGTTCACCCGGACCGCGAGCTGACCCCGCCGTGCGGAGCAGGGGAGATCTGCCGGACCCGGCGGTCGACCGCGACGAGCGGGTGGACGTCGCCCGGATCGCGGTCGCCTGCCGGGTGCTGGGCAAGCTCGACCTCACCCGGGAGCCGGCCGGGCACGTCAGCATGCGGGTCGACGCCGACCGGGTCCTGATCAAGTCCCGGGGCGCGGACGAGTCCGGGCTCAGGTTCGCCGGCGACGCCGACGTGGTCGCGGTCGACCTGGCCGGTCGCCGGCTCGACGGCGGCGGGTCGGCGGGCGTACCCAAGGAGGTGTTCCTGCATCTCGCGGTCTACCTCGCAAACCCCGACGTACGGGGGGTCGCGCACGTCCACCCGATGACCCCGGTACTGCTTACCATCTGCGACGTCCCGCTGCTGCCGCTGATCGGCGCGTACGACCCGCTCGCCCTGCGCCTGCTCAGCCGGGGAGTGCCGGTCTACCCGCGCAGCGTGCTCATCGCCACCCCGGAGCTCGGGGCACAGGTGGCCGAGTTGCTCGGCGACAGCGCCGCCTGCCTGCTGCGGGGGCACGGGGTGACCACGACCGGCGCCAGTCCGGAGGAGGCCGCGCTCAACGCCATCAAGGTCAACGAGATGGCGGAGCTGAGCTACCGGGCGCACCTGCTCGGTACGCCACAGCCGACCGCCCCGGCCGACATCGCCGCGATCGGCGAGGTCACCGCCGAGGTACGCCGGGGGCACGTGGAGTCGGCGTGGCGGTACTACTGCCGCCTGGTCGGCGAGACACCGGTGGGGCCGGCGGCCCCGCGATGACCGGCCACCACCACGATCACCACGAGCACGACGAGGTGACGATCGACCACGACGATCATCCGCTGCGCGAGCTGGACCAGATCGAGCTGACCACGGTCGGCGTCGACATCGGGTCGGCGACCTGCCAGGTGCTCTTCTCCCGGCTGCTGCTGCGGCGCCGGGCCCGTGACCTGTCGAGCCGGTACGAGGTGATCGGCCGGGAGGTCCGCTACCGGTCGCCGGTGACGCTCACCCCGTACGCGGAGGGTCTGCTCATCGACGAGCGGGCCGTGCGCGACCTGTTCCGGACCTGGCTGTCCGACGCGGGCCTGACCCGCGGGGACATCGACACCGGGGCGGTCATCCTGACCGGCGAGGCGACCCGGCGGCGCAACGCGCGTGCCCTGGCGGAACTGTTCGCCGCCGACAGCGGCGCCTTCGTCTGCGCCACGGCGGGACACCGGATGGAGGCGACCCTGGCCGCGTACGGGTCGGGTGCGGTGGACCGTTCCCGGCGCGACGGCAGCCGGGTGCTGAACATCGACATCGGCGGTGGGACCACCAAGTTCGCGGTGGTCGACGGGGCGGCGGTGGTGGCGACGGCCGCGTTGCACGTCGGCGGTCGGCTGGCCGCCGTGGACGACCGGCTGCGCCTGACCCGGCTGGAACCGGCGGGCCGGGAAATCGCGCGGCGCGCCGGCCTGGACTGGTCGCTGGGTTCCGGCGTCGGCCTCGACGATATGCGTCGGGTGGGGGAGTGGATGGCGGATGCCGTCGTCGCCGTCGCCCGGTCGGGGCGGCTGCCGGCGGAGGTGACGAACCTGCTGCTCACCGACCCGCTGCCGGACAGCGGGGGCTACGACGCCGTCCTGCTCTCCGGCGGTGTCTCGGAGTATGTCGCCGGGCGGGAGACCCGGTGGTTCGGGGACCTGGGCCAGTGTCTCGGTGAGGCGCTGCGCGAACGGGCGACGCGGCTTCCGGCCCCGCTGCTGCCGGTCGGCGGCGGCATCCGGGCCACCGTGCTCGGTGCGGCGCAGGAAACGGTGCAGATCAGCGGCAGCACCATCTACGTGAGCGACCCCGCGGTGCTGCCGCTGCGGAACCTTCCGGTGGTGCGCCCACCGGTGGATCTCGACGGCGGGATCGACCCGGCCGAGGTCGCCTCGACGATCGCCGCGCACCTGGCGCGACTGGACCCGGGCGTGACCGACGACGCGGCCTTCGCCTTCCGCTGGCACGGTCCGCCCGAGTACCGGCGGCTGGCCGCGTTCGTCGACGGGCTGAGCACCGCGCTCGAACACGCCGGACGTGCCGGACGGCCGCTGTGCCTGCTGCTGGACGGGGACATCGGACGAACCGTCGGCGCGATGCTGTGCGAGGACCGGGGGTGGCCGGGCGCGGTCGTGTCGATCGACTGCGTCGCGGTGACCGAGTTCGAGTACGTGGACGTCGGCAGCGTACGGCCGAAGACCGGCACGGTGCCCGTCTCGGTGCGGTCGCTGCTCTTCTGACCGACAGCCGACCGCAGCACCACGCGGACAACAACTATTCCACCCAGAGGAACTACAACTTCATCTGTTCTGCTATCAGGGCTAAATATCTAGGCTTGAGGTGTCCGACCGAGGGCACCACCGCCGGCTCGGAAACCGCCGGACGCTGTTCACCACGCTTCCACGACCGGACGCGTGCCATCCAGGAGGTTGATCAGCATCTTCATCGACATTCACGGGCATGTCAGCGCTCCGGCGCAGCTCTATGCCTACAAGGCTGGTCTGCTCTCGCATCGCGGCGCGCACGGACGAGGCGGCTCCGGGCTGGACGAACAACTGGTCCGGGACGCCCTCGACCAGCCGAGCAAGAACTTCGGCGGCATCTCGCACCGGCAGCACCTCGACGAGGCCGGCATCGACCTCCAGTTCATCTCGCCCCGACCGTTCCAGATGATGCACAGCGAGTCGCCGGCCAAGCTCGTCGAATGGTTCACCGCGGAAACCAACGACGCCATCGCCCTCGCCTGCGCCGTCGAGCCGCGCTTCCGGGGGGTGGCCGGACTGCCGCAGAGCATGGAACTCGAACCCGCACGCTGGACCGCCGAACTGCGGCGCTGCGTCAGCGAACTCGGCTTCGTCGGTGCGCTGCTCAACCCGGACCCGTACGAAGGGCTGCAACAGCCGCCGGGACTGGGGGACCGGTTCTGGTACCCGGTCTGGGAGGCGCTCTGCGAACTGGACGTGCCCGCGATCATCCACTCCGCCGGATGCCGTCCACCGGCCCGGGAGAGCTACTCGCTGCACTTCGTCCAGGAGGAGACGCTCGCCGTCACCGGCCTGCTCCAGTCCCCGGTGCTGACCGACTTCCCCGACCTCAAGATCGTCGTATCGCACGGCGGCGGGGCGGTGCCGTACCAGAAGGGGCGCTTCTACCCGGGCGCGCTGCGGCAGGGCACGACGTTCGAGGAGAAACTCCGCTCGCTCTACTACGACACCTGCCTCTACACCCGCGACTCGATCGAGTTCCTGATCCGTACCGTCGGCGTCGACCGGTGCCTGTTCGGCACCGAGAAACCCGGCACCGGGTCCGTACGCGACCCCTCGACCGGCCGCTGGATCGACGACATCCACCTGCTCATCCAGGACATCGACTGGCTCGACGACGCCGACCGGTCCCAACTGTTCGAGACCAACGCGCGGCAGCTCTTCCGGCTGGAAAGTTGAGGACACCATGGCTCGACTGACTCTGGGCGTGGGCACCTCCCACGGCCCGTTGTTGAACACCCCGCCCGAGCAGTGGGACCTGCGGGCGCGGGCCGACCGGGCGAACCCGGCCCTGGCGTACCGGGGCGGCGACTACACCTTCGACGAGCTGCTCGCCGCCCGCGCACCCGGCTTCGCCGCCGAGTGTGAACTGCCCGAGCGGAAGCGTCGCTACGACGCCAGCCGGGCCGCCATCGACGCCGTCGGTAAGACCCTGCGTACCGCCGACGTCGACGTCCTCGTCGTGGTCAGCAGCGACCACAAGGAGGTCTTCGGCGACGAGATGCTGCCGCAGTTCGCCTTCTTCTGGGGCGAGCAGATGCGCCACGAACCGTTCACCGAAGCCGACCTGGCCGCCATGCCGCCGGGTCTGGCGCTGGCCGAGGTCGCCAACGTACCCGCCACCAGCACCGTCCGCCGGGGCCATCCCGACCTGGCCCTGCACCTCATCCGGGAAACCTCCACCGCAGGCTTCGACCCCTGCGCGTCCAGGGAACTGCCCGCCGGCCGGTACGGCAACCACGGCATCCCGCACGGCTGGGGCTTCGTCTACCAGCAACTACTCGGCGGCGAGAGCGATCTTCCGGTGGTGCCGCTGTTCGTCAACACCTTCTGGGAGCCCAACCCACCGTCGGCTGCCCGCTGCTTCGACTTCGGGATGGCGCTCGGCAAGGCCATCGCCAGCTTCCCGGCAGACCTGCGCGTCGGCGTGGTGGCCTCCGGCGGGCTGAGCCACTTCGTCGTCGACGAGGCGCTCGACCGGGCATTCCTGCGGGCGCTGGCCGAGCGCGACGCGGCGTACCTGCGCGGCATCCCGAACAACCTGCTCCGCTCCGGCACCTCCGAACTTCGCAACTGGATCGTGGTCGCCGGCGCGCTGCACCAGCGCGACCTGGCCGCCGAGGTGGTGGCGTACGAGCCCTGTTACCGCTCCGAGGCGGGAACCGGCTGCGCCGCCGCGTTCGTCACCTGGGCGCCGCCGGCGGTGCCACGGTGAGCACCGCAGCCCCGGACCGCTCACCGGTCGAACAGTCCATACTGGTTGACCGGCTGCGCCAGCTCGACACCTGCGCGATCTCCGACGCCCTGGACACCCTCGGGATCAGCGGCGTACCACTCGGGCCACGGCCGGTATGGCCGGTCCGCCACGTGGTCGCCGGCCTCGTCCGTACGGTGCAGGCCGGCCCCCGACGCTCCGACGGGCCGGCCGACCACATCGCCGCCGCGGCGGTCGACCGCTCCGGTCCGCTGCACGTCCTGGTGGTCGCGAACGAGGGTCGAACCGATGTCTCCTGCTGGGGCGGCATCCTCTCCCGCGCGGCAGCGAACCGTTCGATCGCGGGTGTTGTCGTCGACGGCGCGTGCCGCGACGCGGGCGAGAGTGAAGCCCTGGACTTCCCCGTGTTCGCCCGCGCGGTGGTGCCGGTGAGCGCCCGCGGCCGGGTGGTCCAACTGTCCATGGACGAACCGGTCACCTTCGGGGACCTGCGGGTGGAGTCCGGCGACTACGTCATCGCCGACGTGAACGGCGTCGCCTTCGTACCCGGGGCGTACGCCGACCTGGTCATCGACCTGGCGGAGCGCATCGTCGCCCGTGAGACCGACATGGCCGCCGCCGTGGACGACGGTCGCCCGGTCAGCACGGTCATGCACGACTCCCAGTTCCCCACCCTGGAAAGCGACCGACCGTGAGCGAACTCGACCACCCGCTGTCCCGGTTCTCCACCGCCACTCTCTCCGACGGCCTGGACCGGCTCGGCCGCCCCGGCAGCCTGCTCGGGCTCTCCCCACTGTTCCCGACGGCCGCACTGTTCGGGCGAGCCTTCACCGTCCGGTACGTCAACGCGGGCACACCGGCAGGCACCGTGGGGGACTACCTCGACGAGGTGGAACCCGGCCAGGTCGTGGTGCTGGACAATGCCGGCCGGACCGACTGCACCGTCTGGGGCGACATCCTCACCGCGATGGCACACCATCGCGGGGTTGGCGGGACCGTCATCGACGGGGTCTGCCGGGACGTCGCCCGCGCCGTCGACCTGGCCTACCCGATCTACAGCCGGGGGCGGTTCATGCGTACCGGCAAGGACCGGGTGGAGGTGTCCGACACCGGCCGTCCGGTGTCGGTCGGCGGGGTCCAGGTCGCGCCCGGCCAACTGGTCTCGGCCGACGCGGACGGCGTCGTGGTGATCCCCGTCGACGTCGAGGACGACCTGGTCGACATCTGCACGAGGATCAACGAACGGGAGCAGGCCATTCTCTCCGACGTTCTCGCCGGAAAGTCGCTCGCCGGCGCACGCGCCGAACACAACTACCACCTCCTGCAACGACGGGAACAGTCATGACAACGGCGCTGGACGACCGGGACCGCGACGAACTGCTGCGGATGGGCACGGCCACCCTGTACGAGGCCGTCAGGCGGGACTGCTTTCTGCCGCACCGACTCCGGCCAGCCTGGCCCGGTGCCGTCCTGGCCGGGCGGGCGCTACCGGTCTGGGCCGCCCCGGCCGACAATCTCGCCCTGCACGCCGCGCTGGAAACGGCCCAGCCGGGGGACGTACTGGTGGTCGACGGGCACCAACGCGCGTGCGGCTACTGGGGGGAGATCCTCGCGGTGGCCGCGATGGCCCGGGGTGTCGTCGGCCTCGTCATCGACGGTGGTATCCGGGACGTGGCCCGCCTGGCCCAACTGGGCTTCCCCGCCTTCAGCGCCTCGATCGCGATCCAGACGACGGTCAAGCAGGACGCCGGCAGGATCGGCCAGCCGCTCGAACTCGGCGGTGTGACCATCCACCGCGGGGACGTGGTGGTCGCCGACGGCGACGGGGTGATCAGCCTGCCGGCCGGGGACCTGAACCAGGTGCTCGACGCGGCCCGTGCCCGCGACCGTGCGGAGGCCGGCTACCTGGAGCGCATCGGGGCCGGTGAGTCGACGCTCGACATATACGGGTTCCGCCGGCTGCTCGGTCCCGGCTGAGCGGCCAGCGGGCACGGGTTCGGTATCGGTGAGCGAGAAAGGGCGTGCGGTGTCGTGACCGGTTTTCTTGGAATGGACGTGGCGGATCCGGTCCCGCCGCCGCCCAGCGATCCGCTTTCCGCGATGGAACTCCTGGTCACCGGGGTCAGTTGGGAGGCAGACGGGGTCGTGTCGATCCGGCTCGCGGATCCCGACGGAGCGACGCTGCCGCCCTGGCAGCCGGGCGCGCACCTCGACGTAAGACTGCCCAGCGGCACTGTCCGTCAGTACTCCCTGTGCGGCGACCCGGCGGACAGCCGGTCGTACCGGATCGCGGTGCTCCGCGAACAGGAGGGGCGCGGGGGCTCGCGGGAGGTGCACGACACCGCACTGGTTGGCCGGTCGGTGCAGGTACGCGGCCCACGTAACCACTTCGTACTCCTGCCGGCACCGAACTACGTGTTCGTGGCCGGCGGGATCGGGATCACCCCGATCCTGTCCATGGTGCGTGCCGTGGCGTCAGAGGGCGGGCGATGGTCGCTCCACTACGGTGGACGGAGCCGGCGGAGCATGGCGTTCGTCCAGGAACTACGGACGCTGGGCACCGACGACAACCTGCACCTGCTGCCACAGGACGAGCATGGTCTGATGCCATTGGCCGACATCATCGACAACAGCCCGCCCGGCAGCGCCGTCTACTGCTGCGGACCGGAGGCCATGCTCCAGGCCGTGAGCGAGGTGTGTGGCGACCTCGGCCGTTCTGCCGACCTTCACCTGGAACGGTTCGGGCGCGACGCCGGCTCGTCGCTCCCGGTCGATTCGGCCGCGAACCACACGTTCGAGGTGGAACTGCACAGGTCGGGAGTTGTCCGATCGGTGCCACCGGACCGGACCCTTCTGGACGTGGTGCTCGACGTGGTGCCCGACGCCGCCTTCTCCTGCACGGAGGGATACTGCGGATCCTGCGAGACCCGGGTGCTGGCCGGCGTACCGGAGCATCGCGACCAGGTGCTTTCGGCTGCCGAGCGGGAACGGGGTGAGGTGATGATGATCTGCGTCGGCCGGTCCCGCTCCGACCGGCTGGTCCTCGACCTCTGAGCCTCCGCGCCCATCCCCGGGCTCGAGGCCTCGAGTCGCCGGGCGTGCGGCATTCCCGTGGCTCGTTGCGTGGGGATCGCCGCCGGTCGTGACCCGGAGGCCCGGACCTGCTGGCCGCGCTGATGCGTACCTCGGGCCTGGGACAGCAGGTACGCCCTGGACCGGAAGTTCCGGTCGTCGGGCGGAGCCGGTGCGATTCGATCGCCCCGAACGTGGAGCACCGCCGTCTCCGCCAGACGATCATGCCCCTCGTAGAACCGGGCACGATCTGCCGGGGCGCTTGGAGCATCCTTTGGGGAGGCGTCGGAGCCGCCGGAGGAACTGGCGCATGAGTGTGTCGGCGCGCGGGAGACCTACGGCGACCGACGCTACGTCGAACGCTTTGAAGAGGTCCAGTCCCTGTAGAAGTCGAACGCGATCGCCTCGGGCGCGGTTGCCAGGTCGGGGCCGGTGGCGTATCGGTTGCAGTTGTCGAGCATGATCCAAGAAGCGCCCACATCGATGAGGCGGTGCTCGCCGCAGTCAGGGAGGTGCTCGGCAGCCCGTCGGTGTACCCCCAGACAACAATTCGTTCACAAGTTCGAACAATGCATCGCCGCGTGCGTTCAGGCAGTGGTTCAACTCGGCCCGGAACCCGGTTAGCCGCCCGAAAGCATTGACCGGGTTCCACGCCGGGCGCAACGAATCGATAGTTGGAACGGCACCTGAGAATGCTGACGAAGGCTCTCCCACAGTTCCAACGAGACCGATGATTTTGTCAAACCTTCATGGACGCGGCGCTGATACCGGCCTTCATTCACGCTCGAAGGCGATGTCCAGCCGCTCCAGTCCGTGGACGAGATTGGTTCCCCACCTCGGTTCTTCTCGCAATATGATGCGGCGCACCTGCGGGAGAAGCGATTCGAGTATGGTGTGGATCTCGCGATGGGCCAGGATCTTTCCGACGCAATGGTGCGCGCCGTGACCGAAGGCCATGTTCTGCGAAGGTTCACGGGTGATGTTGAACGCATCGGGGTCCGGGAAATTCCGTTCGTCACGATTCGCTGAGCCGTACATGATGAGAACACGGGTTCCTTCGGGGACGGTCACCGTCCCCACGTCGGTAGGTCGCGTCGTCATTCGGGTGAAATGCCGGATGGGTGAGTGCAGACGTAGCGCCTCAGCGATCGCGTCTGGGATGCGTGACGGGTCCTCGCGCAGCAGCTTCCACTGCTCGGGATGACGAGCGAAGAGGTATAGGACGCTCGTCAACGCTTGGATGGTGGTCTCGACACCTGGGAACATGTAGATGCCCAGGTCCTCGATCTTCTCGCCGATCGCTTGTTCGGTCGCTCCCGCTGGTACTCGCTGCACAGCGAACTGTGCGGCGCGGGAGCCGATGGTGGCGAACGCCTCAAGACCCTCACGTTGCCGGTCAGACGCCGGTCCGAAGAGATTGTTGGCGGTCGCGGACAGGCTGGGCAGGTCGGCGACGGCCGACTCGGGCAGTTCGAGCAAGCTACCGACGAGGGAAGCGACGTAGGGGCCGGCAAGCTCGCCGACGGCGTCGATCTCTTCGCGGGCGAGTGCTTGTGTGACGGCCGCCTCGGCAGTGCTCCGAATAAGGTCTGACCGCGCAGCGACGCGCCGGGGAGTCAGGTCACGAGAGATCCGCTCCCGCATGGCCGCAAGCTGCGGCGGGTCGGTACCCAGTACGCCACGGGCGACCACGGCGTTGACCTCCGGCTCGACCGCCGCGCCAGAAGCCGAGGAGAAGGCGCGCCAATTTGCCAGAGCAGACTTCACCTCGGCGAATCGGGGGATGGCAACCATATCGTAGCGATCGAGCCAGACCGCCGGCCCGGCATCCCGTAACTCCGTGTAGGTCCTGAACGGGCTTCTCAGCACATCGTCGGACCAGGGGTCGACAGGGCTATGTGGCCCGTCAAAGGCGGGCGCGGATACTCCGGTCATGACATCAAGCCTCTCTCGGAAGACGTGGCAAGTGGGCTGAGCTGATACTCAGGTCTGGACGATCGCGGCTTATGCGTCTCACCATTGACCAGCGCGCATAGGGCCGGGATCTGCTCGGCGTAGTGCCCGCCGAGCCCCTGGAGAAAGGAGATCACCCGCCGTATGAACCGGAAGGCGTCGGTCCAGTGGGGGTAGTGGGTGACGGTAGGCGAAGTTTCGACGACCGCACCGGGGATGCGGCTGCGCAGCCAGATGGGGTAACCGTCAGCCACGGGCGGGCCGTGCAGCGACGGTTACGGAATGCGCTGCTGCGTCGGCACCACGTTTTCCATGAACGCTGTTCAGTTCCTGCCGGTTGAGATCGAGCAGCGGAGCCCACACTCCGTGTAGGACATTTCCGTGCACGTCGCTGGCCGTTGTCGGCGGATCGTACGGTGCCACGCGCGGCGACCCTCCGTGGCCGCGCAGATCGACGCGGACCGTGCGGAAGTGCTTGGCGAACGGCACCCGGTCCCAGAGATGGCGGTCCTCGGTCGTGACTGGATGGCGAAGAGAAGGGGTCCGGTGCCGTCGGCGTCATGGGCGATGGGCGAGGGCCAGCGCTCGCCGTCTTGCGTCCACTCGGTGAATCGCAGCGCTCGTAGGGTCACCACCCCATTGTTTGCACGCTCCGGTGCCGGCAACAGTGACGGTACGTCACGTCTCGGGCGTGACACGGCGCCACTGTCGGGTGGCTGCGGCGGCTGGTGGCATGGAGGCAAGCGCCAGGCACGGTGCAGACAGTCTCGATTCGGCAGAAACGTGTGAAGGAGTCGGCAACGTGAGCAGAAGGACGAGCATCACGTCCCGCCCCGGCAAGGGCCGCCCGCCACTACGGCGACTCGGTTTCGCGAGTATCGCCCTGGTGGCCTGTGTGGTTCCGGTCGTGGCGTGCACATCCGGCGAGGAAGAGAATCCGGATCCGGGCAAGAGCGCGGCCAGCGCCGCACTGGAGCGGTACTACACCCAGAAGCTGGAGTGGAAGGGCTGTACCGAGTTTGCCACCAGTCCACGTGAGGCGGAGATCCTCGGGAAGGCTCCGGCCGAGTGCGCGTGGCTGAGTGTGCCGCTGGACTACGACGCCCCTCAGGGCACCGCCACCACCGTCGCGGTCCTGCGCTTCGCCGCCCGGGGAGAGTCGCAGGGCTCGTTGCTGTTCAACCCCGGAGGTCCGGGTGGCTCCGGCGTCCTGGGTGGTCTGGGCGTCGCGGCTCAACTGACGAAGAGCCGCATCACCGAGCGGTTCGACGTGGTCGGTTTCGACCCGCGTGGTGTCGGCGCTACGAGGCCTGCGGCCGATTGCTACACCGAGGGTGGCACGAGCCGGGGCGACGAGGTGTTCCCGCTGTTGAGCATGACCGCCTCGCTGACGGAGGAGGACACCCGGGCGGTGTTCGACCGCTGTGCGGAGGGTTCCGGGGGTGTGGAGGCGCTGACGCAGATGGGTTCGCGTACGACCGCTCGTGACATGGACGTGCTGCGGGCAGCGCTCGGTGAGGAGAAGTTGACGTTCCTCGGTCAGAGCTACGGCACCCGGCTGGGAGCGGTGTACGCGGAGCAGTTCCCGCAGCGGGTGCGGGCGATGGTCCTCGACGGCGCGTTCGATCCGAACCTGGGGACGGTCGAGCGCCGGCTGTCGGCGTACGGGGTTTTCAGCGGGCCTTCGAGGTGATGGCCGCCGCGTGTGCGGAGCAGGCGGACTGCCCGTTGGGGACCGATCCGAAGGCGTGGACGTCGACGTTCCGTTCGATCGTCGCGCCGCTTCGGGAGAAGCCGGTGCCCGCGCTGGACCAGGAGCTCGATTTCGACGAGGCGCTCGGCGGGGTGATGGCGGGCCTGTACGGCCCGGACAAGTGGCCCGCGATCGTGAGTGGTCTGACGGAGGTGCGGCAGGGGCGTGGTGACACGCTGCTGAAGCTGACGTTCGACTTCGAAGGTGGTGAGCCCGGTTCCGTGGTCAACGGCAACGCCATCGAGGCGATGTTCGCGATCAACTGCATGGACGAGCAACGCCTCACCCCGCAGGACGCCACCCGGCTACGCGTGAAGACCTACGAGATCGCGCCCTTCATGAACCCCGGCGGAGATCCCGCGGCGGGCGCACGCGACGGATGCGAGTTCTGGCCGGCGCAGCCGACGCTCGGCATCCCGTACGCGCAGAACGTCCAGGGTCTGCCGAACACCCTGGTCATTTCGATCACCGGTGACGCCACCACCCCACACCAGGGTGCCGTCAGCCTCGCCGACACCCTGGGCAGCGCCCTGCTGACCGTCGAGGGGGAGGGACACACCATCGTCTCCTCCGGAAAGAACGAGTGCGTCGACACCGTCGCCGCGGACTACCTCATCGACCTCAAGCTGCCGGCCACCATGCCCACCTGCTCCATCTGAACCGCCAGTACGGCGACCCAACTCCCGGCGTTACGGCGATCGAGACGAGCGCGGGAGGGAGACGACATGGCCTGGAGTACACGAAGCCTGTCCGGGCTCGACAACTCGACGATCCACATCGACACACGCAGTTCCGCGACGAGGACGTGATGGGGGACCCGCGGCGGTGCGGAACTGCCAGGGATACCCCTGATCGAGACATGACTATCTGAGGAGAAGTCCGTACATGAATACCATTTCGCACGCAACCTCCGCATCGTCGACGAGTCCGTGCCGTCTCGGCCGAGGTCGAGGCCACACCCGCACAGGTCGCCCTGGCCTGGCTTCTCGCCCCGGGTGACGACATCGCGCCCATCCCGGGCACCACGCGGATCGCTCGAATGAGGGAGAACACCGCCGCGGACGGCGTCACGCTCACCGCCGACCATGTTGCCCGCCTGAACAGCCTGCCCCCGGCCTCCGGTGATCGCTTCGACGAGGACAACATGGCCGCGATCGACCGCTGATCAAAGACGCGATGGTCCGGCGTGCCAAGCAGGCACCCTGACCACTGGCGACGGCACAGGATGATCCGGCGGCCCAGCCGTCGAAGAGAAAGGTGCGACCGATGACCCAGCACTCCGAAGAACCCTTCGTAGACGACGCAACCGGCACGTCCGGTCCGGCGAAGCGGACCGAGGCCCCGACCCTGGCGGAGGATCTCCTGCTCCTCCTGTTCCAGCCGAACTCCGGCCTCCGGTCGGGCACCGGAACCATCGCCGGAGAGAACACGCTCTTCTACACCCTGGCCGGAGCCGTTCTCGCGGATCTCGCGCTCGGCGACCACGTACGAACCGGCTCCGGTCGGGGCGGGACGAATCGGGTGGAGGCCGTCGAGAATCACCCTCCCTCGGATGACATCCTGCGCTCAGCGTGGGACTACCTCTCCGCCAAGCCCCGAAACGTACAGACGGTGCTCGCGGCGATCGGGCCGACACTGCGTAGCCCACTGCTGGAAAGACTCATCGAACGTGGCGACATTCGCCGGGGAACCCGTAAGGCGCTCGGTCTGTTCCGCACGACCGTCCTTGAGGACGGCGGGACCGGGCGTCGATCACGCCTCCTCACCGACGTCCGCGACGTGCTCGTCGAGGGTGCCGAGCCGCAGCCACGTGTCGCTGCGCTCGCGGCGCTGCTCTCGGGAAGCGGCACGTTGCCCCAGTTTCACCGCGAGATCCCCTGGACCTCCCCTGTGATCAGCCGCGCCAAGGAACTCGAGGCGGGTAACTGGGGAGCCGGTGCTGCCGCCGAAGCGGTCGCCCGAACCGTCACAGCGACCATAGTCAACAACGCCGTCATCGCCACGGCCGCGCTTCCCCAGAACTAAGGATCGATCTCACCAGGCTGTGCGGCGTCGAAGCTCGCGGTAGCCGACCGGGCCCGAGTGAAACGGTGCCACTACCGGGAGCGTCGACCAGCATTGACGGCCGGACAATGAGCCAGTCGAGATCGCTGGTGGCTGTCGCGAGACATTGCCTGAGTCCGACCTACGGGTCAGACTTCCTGACCGATGATCGCGGTGACGCGGATCTCGACGCGCATCTTTGGGGCACCGAGGGCCGGAACACCGGTCTCCGTCCAGATGGGCGCGCGGTCGCCCATGCGCTTACGGAATTGCTCCACCATGACGCGGTTGTGCACCTCGCCGATGGACTCAGCGGATTCCGGGATGTGGTACGAGTTGACGGCGATCACATCACTCCACGCCGCACCAGCCAGAGCCAGGGTTCGCGCGACGTTGTCGAAGGCCTGGACGATCTCGTCCTCCAGGGACTCTGGAAAGTTCCAGTTGTCGTCCCACCCGCCCTGGCCCGACGTCTCGACGCGGTCGCCGACGCGTACCGCCTGGTTGTAGTGCATGTTGGTCAACTGTGTCTCGCCGTACCCGGGGGTGGCGTAGAACTCCACCTTGCTCATGATCTCTCCTCGATTAACTTCACGCGTGAACTCACCATAACAGTGTTTGACTTCAAGCTTCAAGTGCTCCCTGCTCGGTATCGTGTTGTCATGACCACTCGCGGCCCGAAGTCCCACGACGACGCCACCGACGAAGCGCCATGGCTTAGCGCCGACGAGAAGGAGGCATGGACCGGTCTGATCTCGCTGGTACTGCTGCTGCCGGGGCGGCTGGAGGCGCCACTTCAGCGCGACGCCGACCTGACTCTCTTCGAGTACCTGACGCTCAGCCACATCTCGGAAGCCCCGCAGCGCCAGTTGCGGATGAGCGAATTGGCCTACCTGACCAACGGATCGCTTTCACGCCTGTCCAACGTCGTGAAGCGGCTGGAGCAGCGGGGCTGGGTGGAGCGGTCGCCGGACCCCCACGATGGCCGCTACACCATCGCCGGCCTCACCGTCACCGGCTACGAGGTAGTCGTCGCCGCCGCACCCACGCACGTGCGTTCGGTACGACAGTTCGTGCTGGACCCGCTCACCGCCGCCGATCAGCGGGCCCTGGCCCGGATCGCCGCCAAGCTTCGGGTGCGGCCCGCTGATTTCAGCCAGCGAACGAAGTGAACCGCGTCCTCTCAATCCCTCGGTCGGTGTCGGGTGGGGCCAGATGGCGGGGAACCGATCGGACCGTCGCCTACAGCCAGTCGTGTTCGCGGGCGTAGCGCGCCGCCTCGTGACGGGTGTGGGTCTGGGTTTTCTGCATGGCGTTGGAGAGGTAGTTGCGCACCGTGCCCGGTGCGAGGTGGAGCCGGCCGGCGATGTCGGCGACCGAGTAGCCAGAGCCGGTCTCGCGTAGGACGTCGAGTTCGCGGTCGGTCAGGGGACAGTCGTCGATGACGGCCAGCGCGGAGACTTCCGGGTCGATCCAGCGCCTGCCGGTGTGCAGGGTGGTGATGACCGAGGTGATGTGGGCCGGCTCGGAGGACTTGCTGACGAAGCCCTGGACACCGAGTTTCAGGGCCTTTCGCAGCACGCCCGGTCGCGCGTGCCGGGTCAGCATGAGGACGACCTGTTCCGGGCGCGCGCGGCGGATCTGCGCGACCGCGCCGAGGCCGTCCACGCCCGGCATCTCCAGGTCGATGACCAGCACGTCGGGTCGGTGCCGCAGGGTGGCTTCGACCGCCGCCTGTCCGTCCTGTGCCTCGGCGAGGACGGTGATGTCGCCCTCCAGCGGCAGTAGTGCGGCCAGTGCCGTGCGGAGCAGCACCTCGTCGTCGGCGAGGACGATGGTCGTCATCGGCCATTCTCCGCCGGGACCGTCGCGGCCGCGTCGGCACGGGCGGGCGGGAAGACCGCGGCCGTCAGGAAGTACTCGTCCTTCTGTTCCACGGTCAGCTCGCCTCCGTCGCCGGACACCCGTTGCCTCAGTGCCGACAGCCCTCTGAGCTCGGGGAGCGTGTCGGCGGTCACTCCGTCGTTGACGACGGTGATACCCGCCTCGGAGAGCGTGATCTGCACCTGGGTGGCCTGCGAGTGGCGGAGGATGTTGGTGGTCGTCTCGCGCAGGACCTGGCCGAGCAGTTCGCCGGCTCGGGTGTCGACCTTGGCCTCACGTGTCACCCGCACTCGGATGCCGGCGGCCTCGAACAGGTTCTTCGCGTTCTCGATCTCCGCCGAGAGGTTGAGCCGCCGTTGGGCGTAGGCGAGCTCCTTGGTCTGCGTGATGGTGTCGCTGACCAGGGCGTACGTCTCGCGTAATTCCTTCTCCGCCCGTCCGGTGTCGCGGAGCAGCAGTTTCTGCGCCAGCGCGATCTTCAGCTTCACCACGTGCAGGGTGTGGCCCTGGATGTCGTGGAGGTCGCTGGCGAACCGGACGCGTTCCCGGACGACAGCCAGCTCCGCCTCGCGCTCCCGGGTCTGTTCGAGTTCCCGGATGAGGTCGTAGAACCGCTCGCCCACTATCGTCATGACCGTGACCAGGATGGTGAGGGCGGTCGGGATGAGGACGTAGGCGACCAGGACCTCGCGTACGTCGTCCCGCTCCACCAGCAGCCGCGCCGCGCCGACGACGGCGACGTACGAGAACAGCCCGGCCACCGCCAGGCCCCGATGCCGCCGCACCTCGCGCATGGCGAGGGAACCCACGGCGCAGAAACCCCAGTACGCGTTCGGGCTGCCGGTCAGCAGCACTCCCAGCGGCCACACGGCTCCCGTTACGATCATGCCGGGCAGCGCGACCCGGGCGAGGTCGTTGGCCGTCCACCGTTCGAAGGCCACCAGGCCCGCCGTGACCCCCGGAGCCAGGACGATGACGTGCCACCAGGCATGCGCGTCGATGACCAGGAGGACCGCCGCGGCGATGATGAGCGGCGGCAGTGAGACCGCGAGATTGAGCCGGCGCAGCCGTCCCTGCGTCGACTCGGTGTAGCGCGGCGATCTTGCGGTCACCACCCCAGTATCCGGGCAGCCACCGGACACGACCAGTGACACCACGTCACATGCAGCCGTGACTCGGCGCCACTGACGGGTCGACCGCACCCACGCTGTCATGGAGGCATGTCCACCACACCGGTCATCGAAGTCGAACGACTGAACCTCACCTACGGCGGCTTCCAAGCCGTGAAGGACCTCTCCTTCGAGGTACGGCGAGGCGAGCTGTACGCGCTGCTCGGCACCAACGGGGCCGGGAAGACCTCGACACTGGAGACCATCGAGGGACACCGGAGGCCGACCTCCGGCGCCGTACGTGTCTTCGGCCACAGCCCGCAGGACCGACGCGCAGTACGTCCGCGGATAGGCGTCATGCTCCAGGAAAGCGGCTTCTCTCCGGATCTGACCGTTCGCGAGTCCGTCGGTCTGGTCGGCCGGCTCACCCGGCGTACCGACGACGTCGACCGGTTGCTCGACCTCGTCGACCTCACCGACCGGGCCGGCCGGAAGGTGTCCCAGCTCTCCGGCGGGGAGAAACGGCGGCTGGACTTCGCGACCGCCGTCTACGGAACACCCGAGCTGATCTTCCTGGACGAGCCGACCACCGGCCTGGACATCCAGTCCCGTGACGCCCTGTGGGCGACGGTGGACCGGGTGCGTGAGAACGGCGCGACCATCGTGCTCACCACGCACTACCTGGAGGAGGCGCAGCAGCGTGCCGACCGCGTCGGTTTGATGCACCGGGGCACCTTCTACCGGGAAGGCACGGTCTCCGAGCTGACTCGCACCCTGCCGGCGGTCATCCGTTTCTCCCTCCCGGCGGCGGCACCGTCGTTGCCGTTGCAGGCCGTCGTCGACGCCGACAGGAAGGTCATGGTCGAGACCTTTGCCTTGCAGGAGGACCTGCACCTCCTGCTCGGGTGGGCGCGGGAGCACGCCGTGGAGTTGCGGGGCCTGGAGGCCGGGGCAACCCGGCTCGACGACGTGTTCCGCGCCATCAACAGCTGATTCGTTCTCTCAAGAGGAGTGTCACCGTGTTGTCCATCGCTTCCAGCGAGCTGATCCAGATTTTTCGAAACCGGCTTGTGCTGATTACCAGCTTCATCATTCCCGTGGCGATCTGCGTGTTCTTCGTGCGTCAGCACGAGACCTTCGCGACCATCGGCAGCCTCGGCTACATCGCGGCGATCGTGATGTTCACCGTGGCCGCGTTCGGGCTCTACGCCACGGCTGTCACCACGCTGGCGTCGCGGCGTCAGAACCTCTTCCTCAAGCGGCTGCGATCCACCGCCGCCGCCGATGCCAGCATCCTCGCCGGCCTGCTGCTCCCCGTCGTCGTCCTCGCCCTGGTGCAGGTGACCGCGATCCTGACCGCGCTGGCCGTGGTCGCCGGTGAGCCGGACAACGTCGTCCTGCTGGTGGTGGCGGTCCTCGCGACCCTGGCCATGATGATCGGCCTGGCCCTGGCCACCGCGGGACTGACGAACTCAGCCGAGCACGCCCAGGTGACCACCCTGCCCGTCACCCTCGGCGTGATCGCCGTGGCCACCTGGGTGGGCATCAGCGGCACCGAGGACCTGACCCTGCTCGAGCGGGTCCTGCCCGGCGGCGCGGCCACCGAGCTGACCATGAACGCCTGGAACGGTGGGGTGGCGGTGACCGATTCCCTTGCCCTGCTCGCACCGACGCTGGGCTGGGTCGTTGTCGCCGTCGCCCTCGCCATCCGACTCTTCCGTTGGGAGCCCCGCCGATGACCGCAGCCGGTTCCGAACGGACCTGCCGCTGACGGGTGCGGAACCCAACACCTACTAGACCGGTGGCGACGACGGCTACCGCACCTATCCGACGTACGAGCACGCAGGCCCCGCCGCCGCGATGGCGACCGCCTCACCCTCACCCCGTATTCGACAGGAGTGCCCCGAGTGACTTCCGAACCTACCGCGCCCGCGCCTGATTACGAACCGGGCCCGCCCGCTCCGCCGCGTAGGCGACGGCGATTGCTGTGGATCGTCTCCGGTGCCCTCGTCACCGCCCTGGTCGCAATCGTCGTCGGCACCGCCGCCTTCCAGTTCGGCCTGCCGTGGTGGACGCAGGAAGGCGACCGCAACCACGTGTACGAAAGCGACGCCGGTTCGCAGCGTTACCAGGTCCACCTTCCGCCCCGGTACGACGGGACGACCCGGCTGCCGGTCGTCATGGCGCTTCACGGCTGCGGAATGACCGGCTACGGGTGGAACTCCATGAAGTCCACGACGAAGTTCAACAGCCTGGCCGATCGCGAAGGCTTCATCGTCGTCTACCCGACGCAACGGATCTTCCGCAGCGTGATCAACTGCTGGAACTCGACCGATCCCCGGGAGCAGCACCGACACGCCGGAGAACCCGCGCTCCTCGCCGGTGTCGCCCGCCAGGTGGTCGAGACGTACGATGCGGATCCCGACCGGGTGCACGTGGCCGGCGCCTCGTCGGGCGCGGGGACCGCCGTCATCCTCGCCGCGACCTACCCTGAGCTCTTCGCGACCGTCGCCTCGGTCGCGGGCGGTGAGTACGGACTCAACCAGGTCGACCCGGACGACCCTGGCTCGACGTCACCGCTCTACACCGCACGTCAGGCCTGGGCGCAGATGGGCGACCGTGCCCGACAGGTGCCGCTGCTCGTCGTCCAGGGCGAGAAGGACGAGGTGGTGCCGCCACTGGTCGCCACTCGACTCGTCGAACATTGGACCGCAGTCGGCGATCTTGTCGATGACGGTCTACTCAACGACAGCCTCGGCCTGATCGAGGAAACCGTATCCGTGCCACCCGCTCCGGGCCGACACCCGTACACACATTCAATGATGAGGGCGCCGAACGGTTCGTCGATCGTCGAGTCGTACCACGTCCAGCACATGGGGCATGCGTGGCCGGGCCCGGATGGTGACGGCAGCTACACCGATCACGCGGGCCCCGACGCCACCGCCATCATCTGGGAGTTCGCCGAACGCCACCCGATGTCCTGAGGACGGGCCTCGAAGGTCTGTTGGCCGGCGGTTGGTGACGATCCGGCGTCGTGTCGCTGACGTTGTCAGAGGAAGTCGGTGATCTCGGGCCAGAGCGTGGTCCAGGCCACGCCCGCGTGGTCGCTGTCGTGGCCGAGCCCGGGCACGGTCAGCAACCGTACGGGCAATCCGATTTGCTGGGCGAGGTCGGTGAGCCGCTGGGCTTCGGAGAGGGGAATGACGCGGTCGGCGTCGCCGTGGACGATCAGCAGGGGGGCGGTTACGTCGGGCAGCGATGTCAGCGGTTGCCGGTTGGCGGCGGCGAAGTACTCTTCGGCGTCGCTCGTCGCGGACGGGAGCAGGCTGCCGGGCCGGGACCGTTCGGCTGCTACCAGCACGGCCGGGTCGTAGAAGCCCAGCAGCAGCGCGGCCCGGTGCCACAGCGCCGGTGCGCGTTCCAGCGCCAGCAGCGCGGAGTACGCGCCCCGGCTGGTTCCGACGATGCTCACCCGCGCGCCGTCGATGTCCGGGCGGGCGGCGAGAAAGCGGGCGGCGGCGATGACGTCGTCGATGTCGGCGCCGCCCATCGCCGCGCCGTGGTGGAAGTCGGCGCCGTGGCCGGGTGCGCCCCGATGGTCGACGGTGAACACCGCGAAACCCGCGGCGTGCAGCGGCGCGTGCTCGCTGACCTTCACATAGGTCCCGTCGGCGTCGAGTGCGCCGCCCTCGCCGGCGGTGCACACCACCACGGCGGGGTGCGGGCCGGGCCCCGCCGGCAGGCTCAGGTGGCCGAAGACGGTCAGTCCGTCCGCCGACGGGAACTCGTGCACGGTCAGGTCCGGGCGCGGCGGGTCCGCGGATGCCCCGAGTTCGCCGGCCAGCAGCGTTGCCAGGCCGGTCAGGGTGAGGGTTCGCTGTAGCTTGACGGCTGGCACCATGACCCCGAGTTCCTTCTGCAGCAGCACCCGCAGCTCCACGGCGGTCAGGGAGTCGATGTCGACGGGCTGGTCGCCGGCGAGCTGGTCGTCGGTGAGACCGGTGATCCCGCGCAGGACCGGTGCGATCAAGGCGGGGAGCAGAGCGGCGCGTTCCGCCGGGCCTGCTGTCCGCAGCCGCTGGGCGGCCGACAGTCGGCCATCGTCGTCCGCGGCGCCGGCCGGTACGTTGTCGCGGACCCGGGGTAGCGCGGCGAGCTGTGGGTTGGCGCGTGCCCAGCGCGGCCAGTCGATGTGCGCCACGGAGGCCTCGATCGGCCGGGTGTGCAGCAGCGTCCGCAGTTCGGTCAGCAGACGCGCGGGTGACATGCCGATGTGGCCGTTGCGGCGCAGGACGGAGCCGACGTAGCCGTCGCGGCTGACCGCCACGCCGACGTCGTTGATCATTCCCCATCCGATGCTTGTGGCGGGCAGACCCTGGTCGGCGCGGTGACGGGCGAGGCCGTTGAGAAACTCGTTCGCTGTCGCATAGGCGCCCGCTCCGGCCGCACCGAGCTGCGCGGCCACCGAGGAGAACAGGACGAAGAAGTCGAGGTCGTCCGCCGCGGTCTCCAGGTGGAGATTCCACGCTCCGTCGGCTTTCGGTCGGGTGGCCTCGATGAGACGGTCCGGCGTGGTGTCCGACAGCAGGAGGTCGTCGAAGCCGGCCGCGGCGTGGAGCAGGCCGCGGATCGGCGGCATCAGCGCACGGGTCCGGTCCAGGACGGCAGCCACCTGTTCGCGGTCGGTGACGTCGGCGCGTTCCACGCGCACCGTGACGCCCTCGGCCGTGAGTTCGGCTGTCAGGCGGTCCGCTTCGGGGGCGGGTGTGTGGCCGCGGCTGATGAGCACCAGATGGCGTGCGCCGCAGTCGGCGAACCAGCGGGCCACGGTGCGGCCGAGGCCACCGAGGCCGCCGGTGATCACGTACGTGGCGTCGGGCCGGACGGGAGCACCGGGGAGGGAGTCGGCCGGGACGGTAACCGACGCGCCGGCCATGCGGACCACGACCTTGCCGGTGTGGCCGGCACGTCCCATGATCCGGAACGCCTCATCGACCTCGTCCGCGGGCACCTCGGTGACCGGCAGGGGAGCGAGGGCAAGGTCGGTGGTGGCCCTCATGCACTCGCGGACCCGATCGGGCGCCAGAGCCATCATCTGGTCGTAGTCGACGGAGTGGAACGACAGGGCGCGTCTCGCGGACTCCGTACGCAGGGTGTGGTCGGCCGTGTTCGCCGGCTTGCCGAGTTCGACGAACCGGCCGAAGGTGCGTAGGACCCGCAGGCTGTGCGGGAGCATCTCGCCGGGCAGCGAGCTCAGCACCACGTCGACTCCCGCGCCGCCGGTCCAGGCGAGGATGTCGTCGGCGAACGAGGTGGACCGTGAGTCGGCCACGTGGGTCACGCCTTCGCGGTGCAGCAGCTCACGCCGTTGCTCGCTGCCCGCGGTGGCGTACACCTCGGCGCCGAGGTGTTTTGCCAGGCGTACGGCGGCCAGCCCCACACCGCCGGCGGCCGAATGGATCAGTACGCGCTCCCCGGCGCGCACCCGGGCCAACTCGGTCAGGGCCAGCGCAGCGGTGGCCACCGGCAGCAGCGAGGCGGCCTGGGCGAGCGACAGCGACGGCGGCTTCGACATCACGCGTACGGCGTCGAGGGTCACGTACGAGCCGAAGAGGTCCCGGCTGTGCGCGAACACCTGGTCGCCCGGATGCAGGTCGGTGACGGCAATGCCGACCCGGGCCACGGTTCCCGAGCATTCCAGGCCCAGCGCCGACTGCGAGTGACTGCCTTCCAGCGCGTACGGGGCGAGCAGGCCGGTCGCCTTGAGTACGTCCTTGAAGTTGAGCCCGACGTAGGCGACCTCGATCTCCACCTCGGCCGGACCGGGTTCGCGCCGGGTGACCGCCGCGAACCGTGGGTCCTCGCCGGGCCGTGAACGCAGCCGGACCGCGGTGGCGCCGACCTGGACCCGGACGTTGCGCAGGGGCGTGCCGTCGCCGGCCGGTTCCAGCCGGCGGACGTACCTCGTGGCGCCGCGCAGCGTCACCTCGTCGAGCCCGCCGCGGATCAGCTCGTCCACCAGGGCATCGACCATCCGTTCGTCGTCCCCGGGCACGGCGGGGTCAATGTCGACCAGCCGGCACCGCAGTTCCGGCCGTTCCGCGCTCACCACCCGGCCGAAACCCCAGAGCGCGGAGGCAGCCGGGTCGGTGGTGCCGGTACTTTGCGCCCCCCTGGTCACCAGCGTCAGCGGCCCCCCGGCGACCGGTAGCTCCTGCACCAGTCGCAGCGCGGCCTCGACCGGTGTGCACACCGGCGCTTCGACGTCCGCCGGGTCGTGGACGAAGACCACGCCGCGTCCTGCCGTGGCGGTCGCACCGAGGCCGTCGACCCGGACCGCTGTGCCGCCCCGCTCGCCGAGGGCGCGCGTCAGAGCGTTGGCGGTGGCCGACGAGCCGACGACGATCCAGCCGCCCTCGGCGTCTCCCTCGGGCTCGGCCGGCTCAGGGCGCCAGGTGTGCTCGTACTGGAGATGGTGTTCTTCCTGCGGCCGGTCGTCGGCCAGCCGCTGAGCGCGCAGGCCGATCATCTCGGCGACGACCGCGCCGTCGTCGGTGATCAGGGTGAGGTCGCACTCGATCCGGCCGGACACCGGACTGCGCCGGTCGCGGCCGTGGACCCAGAGGGTCTTGCCGGGCGGCCGGAAGAACCGCAGTTCGCCGATCGTGGCGGGCACATAGGTGCCGACCTCGGCGCCGCCGACCAGGGCCGCCCCGGTGATCGCGGCTTGCAGTGCGGCGTCGAGCACGACCGGGTGGAGGCGGTGGCCCACCTGGTCGACGGTGTCCAGGCGTAGCTCGGCGTACACCTGGTGGGTGTCCGCCCGGCACCACAACCGGTCGACCGCCTGGAACGCGGGACCATAGTGGAGGTCGCTTCCGTGCAGCCGCTCGTAGACGTCATCGCGGCTCAGTTCGGTCAGCCCGCGGGTGAGGTCCGCCAGCGTGTCGGCGCGCGGCTCCGGGCTCCGTGGCCGGGCGAGGTGCGTACGGGTCAGCTCGGCGTGCAGCGTCCAGGCGTCGTCGGGCCGGGAGCGGCCGTGCAGCGTCACCCGGCCGCTCGCCGGGTCGTGTTCCACGCGCAGCGTGGTGACCGACGACGGCGGCAGCACGAGCGGGCGGTGGAACGCCACGCCGCTGAGGAAACACGGTTCGTCGTCGGGGAACTGCGCGAGCGCCGCCTCCAGGTAGCCGGCCCCGGGGAACACCACCGCGTCGCCGATCAGGTGGTCGGTCAGGTATGGCAACGCGGCGGTGGAGAGTTCGATGTCCCGGGCCGGGCCGGTGGCGGCGACCGGACGCCCGGCCAGCCGGCTGCCGTCGACGCCGAGACGGGCGTCCCGCGATGCCGGTGACTCGATCCAGTGCCGCTCCCGTTGCCAGGGATACCGCGGCAGGTCGAGGTGTTCGCGGGGCCCGGGGTGGACGGCGGCCCAGTCCGGGTCGAGCCCCGACACGTACAGCTGACCGAGGGTCTCCAGCATCTGCTCGCGCTGGGGACGGTCCCGGCGGAGCGACGTGAACCGCGGCGTGTCCCGCCCCGACTCGGCGACGGCCTCGTCGATGGCGGTGGCCAGCACCGGGTGCGGCCCGACCTCCAGCACGGCACCGGGTGTCTCGGCGAGCAGCCGGCGCAGGGCACGGCCGAAGCGCACCGGCTGCCGGACGTTGTCCCACCAGTACCCGGCGTCCAGTTCCGTACCGACCACGCGGTCACCGGTCACCGTGGAGAACAGGGCGGTCTGTGCCGGTCGAGGGGTGATTGCGCGCAGTGCGTCCAGCAGGGGCTCGCGGATCTCGTCCATTTGCGGACTGTGGTACGCCACCTCGACGCGCAACCGGCGCACCGAGACGTCATCGGCGGTCAGCCGTCCGATGACCGCGTTGAGGGCGTCGTGGTCGCCGGCCACGGTCGTCGCGCTCGTACTGTTGACCGCCGCCACGCAGACGCCGTCGACCAGGTATGGGTCGATCTCCTCGGCGGGCAGCGCGACGGCGGCCATCGCGCCACGGCCGGCCAGCCCGGACTGTAGTCGCGCCCGGTGAAAGCTCACCGTCAGCGCGTCTTGAAGCGAATACACCCCTGCCGCGTACGCCGCGGCCACCTCACCGACACTGTGCCCGACGATCGCGGCGGGTACGATTCCCCGGTCACGCCACAGCGCGGTCAGCCCGGCCTGCACGACGAAGTTGGCAATCTGCGCGTACAGCGTCTCCGTCAGGCGGGATTCGGATTCCGCGCGGAGCAGCTCGGCGCGGATCGACAGTCCCTCGCGGGCGAGCAGGTCGTCGCACTCGGCGACCACTTCGGCGAACCGGGGCTCCTCCAGTAGCAGCTCCCGGCCCATGCCCCACCACTGCGGGCCCATGCCGGTGTAAACGAACACGGCCGCCGTCTGCCGGGTACGCGTCGACGCTATCGCCAGCTCTCGCAACAGCTTCGCGGCCTCGGCCCGGTCCCCGGCCACGACGAAGGCCCGGATCGCGTGGTGGTCGCGTCCGCGTGCGGCGGCGCGGCCGACCCGCCGCAGCGCCGGGCCGTTCTCCAGGTACTCCGCGTAGCCATCGGCCAGCGCCCGCAGCGCCTGCGGACTGCGGGCGGACAGCGGCAACACCACCAGGCGTCCGTCGTCCTCGCCGGGCTCGTTGGCGGCGACCGGCGCCTGTTCCAGGACGGCGTGCGCGTTCGTGCCGCCGAAACCGAACGAGTTGACGCCCGCCCGGCGGGGACCGTCCATCGCCGGGAACGGCACCATCGCGGTCGGGACCCGCAGCGGCAGCCGGTCGAACGGGATGGCCGGATTCGGCCGCTCGAAGTGCAGGTTGGGCGGGACGAGACCGCGTTCGAGGCACAGACTCGCCTTGATTACCCCGGCCACCCCGGCCGCCGCCTCGGTGTGCCCGATGTTCGACTTCACCGAGCCGATCCAGTGGGTAAGGGCCGAGTCGCCGAGCGCTTCGCCGATGGCCACCGCCTCGATCGGGTCACCGACGGCGGTGCCGGTGCCGTGGGCTTCGAAATAGCCCACCGATCCGGGCTCGACCCCGCCGAGGCGGCAGGCGCGATGAATCAGGGTGCGCTGGGCGTCGGCACTGGGGACGGTGACCCCGGGCGTACGGCCGTCCTGGTTTACCGCCGTCCCGCGGACGACGGCGTAGATGTGATCGCCGTCGTTGAGGGCGGCCGGAAGCGGCTTGAGCAGGACGAGCCCCGCTCCCTCGCCGCGGGCGTACCCGTTTGCCCGGTGGTCGAACGACTTGCACCTCGCGTCCGGGGAGAGGAACTGCCCCTTCGACATGAGCATCGTGGTGACCGGGTTGACCATCACGTTGACACCGCCGGCCACCGCCAGGTCGCACTCGCCACGGGCCAGCGCCGCGCAGGCGTGGTGGAAGGCGACCAGGGAGGACGAACAGGCGGTGTCCAGGGTCAGGGACGGGCCGCGCCAGTCGAACGTGTACGACAGCCGGGCCGCCAGCATCGTCATGCTGACGCCGGTCGGCGTGGCGGCGCTGACCAGGTGCCGGTTCGTGTCGCCGAGTTGCAGGGTGGCGGCGTCGAAGGTGAAACCGCCGATGTAGGCGCCGACGTCGGTGCCGGCGACGCTGGCAGGTGGGATTCCGGCGTCCTCGAACGCCTCCCAGGCGACCTCCAGCAGGAGCCGTTGCTGCGGGTCCACGGCCGCTGCCTCACGAGGCGCCAGGCCGAAGAAGCCCGCGTCGAACTCGTCGACCGGCTCGCGCAGGAAGCCGCCCTGACGCACGATCATGCGGCCGGGCGTGGCGGCATCCGGATCGTGGAAGTCGGCGGCGCGCCAGCGGTCGGGCGGGACGTCGCCGATGGCGTCCACGCCGGACGCGATCACGTCCCAGAAGCGCTGTGCGGTCGTGATGCCGCCGGGGAAGCGGCAGCCGATCCCGACGATGGCGATGGGGGTTTGCACCATGTGAGCCGTTTCTCTCGGGCGGGGGTCAGCGGACCGTGACGCCGGTGGCCGCCTGCCAGGCGTAGACCTCGGCGATGTGTCCCACGTGCAACAGGGGAGCCCAGCTGCTCACGTCGCCCTCGGTGGCGTCGAGCAGCTTCGTCAGGCGGGGTTTGTCGAGCAGGTCCGTGACCGGGCCAGGTGTCGCGAGCAGGTCGCGCACCTGGGCCCAGAGCACCTTCTGGTACCGGGCGGTCTGCGCGACCGGGAAGCCGGATTTCGGCCGCCACGCCACGTCGGCGGGCAGCACGTCGCTGACCGCGGTCCGCAGCAGGCCCTTGGGTACGTCGCCGGTGCGCAGCAGTTCCGGCGGGACGTTGAAGGCGTACCGGGCGAGTCGGTGATCGCAGAACGGCACCCGCGCCTCGACTCCGGCGGCCATGCTCAGCCGGTCCACCCGGCGCAGCAGGAACGGCAGGTAGTGCGTGATGATGAGGTACGTGATCTCACGGTGGCGCGCGGCCAGCGGATCCTCTCCGGGTAGTCGTGGCACCTCGGCCAGCGCCTCCGCGTACCGGTCGGCCAGGTAGCGGTCGGGACGCAGCGTCCGCCACGCGTCCGTGGTGAGCAGTCCGGCGGAGTGGGGATAGGTTTCCCGCCAGGGGAATCCGTCGTGGTGGGGATCGTGGTGCATGGTGTAGCCGCGGAAGAGTTCGTCCGCGCCCTCACCGCTGATCACCACGGGCGCGTGCCCGGCCACCGCTCGGAACAGCACCGCCAGCGGCACGTTGACGTGCGGCAGGGACGGGAGGTCCATCGCGTTTAGTGTTGCGGCCTGCGCATCCATCATGTCGTCGGCCGTCACGACCACGGTGTGGTGGCTGCTCCCGATGTGCTTGGCGACTTGCTCCGCCCAGTCGGCGTCCCGTCCGTCGTGCAGAAGCGACGAGGTGTAGTCGACACCGTCCGCGGATGGATAGTCGATGCAGAAGGTGGTCAGCCCCTCGTCGCGCTCGCTGAGCGCGGTGGCCGCCAGCGCGGCCGTGGCGCTGGAGTCGACGCCGCCCGAGAGCAGCGCGGCCACGGGGCGGTGGGCGCGGGTCTGCCGGCCGACGATGTCGGTCAGGTCCGCGCGTACCCGCTCGATCGTGGTGGGCAGGTCGTCGGCGTGCGGGTGCGCGTCAAGCTTCCAGTAGCACTCCTCCCGGACACCTGACGGCGTGAAATGCAGGAGGTGGCCCGGGCGCAGTTCCCGGATTCCGTCCAGCGGCGTGCGGCCCGGCGTCCGCATCGGCATCATCGCGTACAGCTCGTTCAGCCCGGCGGCGTCCATCCGGGGCGACACGGCCGGATGGGCCAGCAGGGCCTTGATCTCCGAACCGAACACGATGCCGGCTGTGGCGCCCTGCTCGTCGGTGAGGTGGTGGAGGTAGAGCGGCTTGACGCCGAGACGGTCGCGGACCAGGAGCAGTTGCCGCCGACCGGCGTCCCAGATCGCGAACGCGAACATGCCCTCCAGGCGTTCGACACACGCCGGCCCCCACTCGCGGTAGGCGTGCAGCAGGACCTCGGTGTCGCCGTCCGTGCGGAACGTGTGCCCGCGACCGGCGAGTTCGGCGCGCAACTCGACGTAGTTGTAGATCTCCCCGCCGAAGACCAGCACGGTGTCCGGCCGGAGAACCATCGGTTGCGCGCCCCCGTCGATGCCCAGGATGGCCAGCCGGGTGTGTCCGAGCGCGACGGTCTCCCCGCGCCACGTGCCCTGGCCGTCCGGTCCGCGTGGTAGGAGGGCGGCGGTCATCGCGGTGAGGATCGCGGGATCGTGGTCCCGGATGCCGCGCCGGTCGAGATAGCCGGTGATGCCACACATGGTCGGGCTCCCAGGGCATGGGGGGACATCGATCGAGGGCGTGCGCGGGAACGCTAATCCGGGGTGCCGACGCGGAAGCGAACTTCCGGGGAACCCGTGACGCACAGCATGCGTCGTTCGCCCGGTATCCCCGTTTTCCGAAGTTCAGCGGGTGGACGTACCTGCGTGGATGGACGTTATCTGGACAGTCATCCCGAATTCGCGCTCGTCGACTTGGCTGCGGGCATGCCGAGCACGCCAGACCTGCGCAGTCGTGCGCCCTTATCGATCGACGCTCTGACATGGCCTTCGTCGGACGTTATGGATGTCTACGAGCTGATCGAGAGCATCGCCGCACGTTTCCCCGATGAGGTAGCCATTGTGGAGGGCGACGGTCACCTGACCTACGCCTCCCTGATGGAGAACGCCGCCCGGGTGGGCGCCGCTCTGCGGGAGCGCGGCGTAGGGCGCGGCGACATCGTCGCGATCAGCCTGCCGCGGGGCACGGCGGCGATCACCGCGATGCTCGGCATCCTGCACGCCGGGGCGGCCTGGCTGCCGCTCGACCGGGACCACCCGCAGGCCCGGCGCACCCGCATCCTCGACCGGGTGGCGCCCGTGCTGGAGGTGACGACCTCAGCCGCCGACGGGCCCGGCACCGTTCGCCAGTCCACGCTGGACGCTCTGCTGGCCGCAGGGGAGCCTGTTGGGCGAATCCGCGTCGGTGCGGACGACCCGGCCTACGTCATCGTCACGTCGGGCTCCACCGGGGAGCCGAAGCCGGTCGTCGTGCCGCGACGCGCGCTGACCCACTACTGCCGGGCCGCGTCCGAGGTCTACGGGCCCGGGCCAGGCGACCGGGTGCTGCAGTTCGCCTCGCTGAGCTTCGACGCCTCGATCGAGGAGATCTTCCTCCCGCTGTGCGCGGGCGCGACCGTCGTGGTGCGCGACGAGCAGATGATCGGGCGGCCGGACCTGTTCCTCGGGACCTGCGGGTCCTGGCAGATCTCAGTACTGGGGCTGCCCACCGCGTACTGGCTGGAACTGCTCGTGGCTCTTGAACAGGGCGAGGTGGACCTGCCGCCGGGGCTGCGGACGGTGGTGATCGGCGGGGAGGCCGTGCGCGCGGACGCGGTGCGCCGGTGGCGGCGGCATGCGGTTCCCGGCGTACGGCTGATCAACAGTTACGGACCCACCGAGACCACCGTCGTGGCGACCACCGCGGACCTGTCCGGCTGGGACGGAGAGGACCCGGTGCCGATCGGTCGACCGCTGCCGGGCGTCACCTGCCGGGTGGTCGACGTGGAGACCGGCGCCGAGGCCGAGGACGGCGAACTGTGGATCGGCGGCCCGGCGGTGGCCACCGGTTATCTCGGCGACGACGACCTGACCGCCGCCCGGTTCATGCAGCAACCCGGCTCGGGCCGGGAGTACCGCAGCGGTGACCGCGTCCGCCGGCGCCCGGACGGCGAGCTGGAGTATCTCGGCCGGCTCGACCGCCAGGTCAAGCTCCGGGGTTTTCGGGTCGAACCGGGCGAGGTGGAGGCCGCGCTGGCTCGTGCGCCGGGCGTGCTGGAGGCGGCCGTGGAGGTCGGCGACCTGGACGGCCGACCGATTCTGCGGGCGCACCTGCTGGCCGCCGGCGGAACGGGGCAAACCGTCGACCCAGCGGTGGTACGCGAGCACGTCGCCCGGCAGTTGCCGGCCTTCCTGCGTCCGCACTCGATCACCGTGCATCCGACGTTCCCCCGGACCGTCTCCGGCAAGATCGACCGGGAGGCGCTCGCCGCCCTGCACCCCACCGCGCCGGCCGCGCGACCGGGGCCGGGGCACGAGACCGTCGCCGACGGAGGCGCGGTGCGCCGGATCTGGGCCGAGCTGCTCGGCGTCGACTCGGTCACCGACGACGACCACTTCTTCGAGCAGGGCGGCGACTCCCTCGCGGTGATCCGGCTGGTCACCCGGCTGCACCGGGAACACGGCCTGGAGATCGACATGGCCGAGGTGCTCGCCCGGCCCCGGTTCCAGGACGTGGCGAGCGCCGTCCGCGCCGCGGCCCGCGAGGTGACGCCGGCCGAGATTGATGACGCGGAGACCGGTGACCTGACCCCGCTGCAACGCGATTTCGTGATCTCCGAGCACCTGGTCGAGCTGCCGGTCCACACGCTCGGCATCCGGTACCGCCTGCCGCAGCCGGTCGAGCCGGACCGGCTGCGGCACCTGCTGCGCCGGTTGGCGCGGCGGCACCCCGCCCTGCGGCAGCGGATCCAGTTCGACGGCGACCGGCCGGGCCGCGTCGTCGCCGCCGACGTCGAGGTGCCGCTCGAGACGCTCGACCTGCGCGCCGAACCGACCGAGGAGGCGGACCGGCGGGCGGGGCAGGCCCGGCGGGCCGCCACCCGGGTGCCCTTCGACCTGTCGTCCGGGGAGCTGCCGGTCCGGGCGCTGCTGCTGCGCCAGGCGACCGGGGACGAACTGGTGCTCGTCGTCCACCACATCGGCTTCGACGGATGGTCGGTGGCGACCTTCGGCGACGACCTCGGCAGCCTGCTGGCCGAAACCGACTCCACCGAACACACCGACGCCGCCCGAGGCCGGGCGGCCGCGTCCGCACTGACGGGCCTGGTACGGCGGGACACAGCGGCGGCGCAGAACGCCGATCTGGTCGGGTACTGGCGGCAGCGACTCGCCGGGCTCGACACCTCCTGGGCGCTGCCCGCCGACCGGCTGCGCCCGGCACAACGGACCTTCGCGGTGGAGCGGGTCGCCCGTACCCTCGAGGATCGTCAGGTCCGCCGCTGGCACGACCTGGCCCGCCGCCACCACACCAGCCTGTTCGTCGTGGCGCTTGCCGCGATCCAGACGCTGGTGCACCGCTACACCGGTGTCACGGACGTCACCGTGCTCGCCCCGACGGCCCGTCGCGGTGGACATCCCGACGCCGTCGACCTGGTCGGGCCGGTAGTCAACGTCCTGCCGCTGCGCGGCGACCTCGGCGACGACCCGAGCATGACCCAGCTGGTGCACCGCCTGGCCATCGCGGTCGTCGAGGATCTGGCGCACCAGGATCTGCCCACGCCGGGCATCGTCGCCGCGGCGGAGCTGCCCGTGGGCCGAGGCCGCAACCGCCTCAGCACCGTCTCGCTGAGCGTGCACAACCTGCCGGAGCCGACGGCCGGCGGGGTCTGCTACGCCGGCGACGAACCACCGGCCGCCTCGACGCTAGACCTCGCGGTGGCGATCGACATCGCCGGCGGCCACACGTTGCTGACCCTGGACTACGCGACCGAGCTGTTCGACGAGCGAACCATCACGGCGATCGGCGACCACCTGGTGACGCTGCTCGACGCCGCATGCCGCAACCCGGAGCTGCCGATCAGCCGGCTGCCCATGCTGTCGGACGCCGAACGCCACGCCATCCTGGAGGAGCACCAGGGCTCCGACCTGGCCGGCATCGACGTCCCGCCGATGCACGGGGTGCACGAGTACGTCGAGCGGTGGGCCCGGGAGACGCCGGACGCCCCGGCGCTGCTCGTCGACGGCGCCACCGTCAGCTACGCCGAGTTCGACGCCGCCGCGAACCGGCTCGCCCACCAGCTGGTCGCTCAAGGCGCCGGACCGGGCGTGCTCGTCGGCATCTGCCTGGAACGCGACCTCGACCTGTTCGTCGCGCCGTGGGCGGTGCTCAAGACCGGCGCCGCCTACCTGCCTCTCGACCCCGCCTACCCGAGCGAACGCCTCGGCATGATGCTGGCGGACAGCGACGCCGGGATGCTGCTCACCCGCGGCGACGTGGACATCCCGGAACCACCCGCCGGCGTCCAGGTGGTCCGGCTCGACCAGTTCGCGGGCGACGACCACGACGACGTACGACCGCTGCCGCGCGTGGCGGCCGGCACACCCGCGTACATGATCTACACCTCCGGGTCGACCGGCCGGCCCAAGGGTGTCGTCATCACCCACGACCGCCTGATCGCCCTGGTCGCCGGCTGGCAGCACCACTATGGCCTGCGTCCGGAATGGAGCTACCTGCAGGTCGCCAGCTTCTCGTTCGACATGTTCGTCGCCGAGACCTTCCGGGGCCTGTGCACCGGTGGCCGGGTCGTGGTGGCGCCCCGCGAGGTGCTCCTGCGTCCGGAGAGTCTCGCCGAGCTGATCCGTACCGAGCAGGTGGGTTTCTTCGAGCTGGTGCCCGCGGTGCTGCGCCAACTGCTCGACCACCTCGACGCGACCGGCGGCGGCCTACCCTCGATGCGGATGCTCATCGGCGGCGGCGAAAAGTGGCACGTCGGGGAGTACAAGCTGGCCCGGCGCATCGTCGGCGCCCACGCCCGAGTGGCGAACGCGTACGGCGTCACCGAGGTCACCGTGGACAACACCGTCTTCGAGGGTGAGGTCGACGACCTGCCCGACGACGCGCCGCTGCCGATCGGGCGGCCCTTCCCCGGACAGCGGGTGCACGTCCTCGACCGGCACGGGGAACCGGTGCCGCACAATGTGATCGGCGAGCTCTACCTGGGCGGGTTCGGCGTCGCCGAGGGTTACCACCGCCGGCCCGAACTGACCGCCGAGCGGTTCGTCCCGGACCCGAACCGGCCCGGCGGACGCCTCTACCGCACCGGCGACAGCGCCCGCCGACGCCCGGATGGGGTGGTGGCCTTCCTGGGCCGGCTCGACGACCAGGTCAAGATCAACGGGCATCGCATCGAGCTGGGCGAGGTCGAGGCCGCCCTTACCGCCCTGCCCGGCGTGCAGGCGGCAGCCGCTGCGGTCCACCCCAACGCCCGCGGAATCGACCAGCTCATCGGCTACGTGGTGACGCGCGACCAGCAGGAGGGCTCGGAGGATCGAATCCGCGCCGCCCTCGCCGCCCGGCTGCCGCGCCATCTGGTCCCGGCCCGGATCCTGACGCTCGAGACGCTGCCCGCGACGCCGAACGGCAAACTCGACCGCCGTGCCCTGCCCGCGCCCACGGACCGGGTGGCCGCCCGGGTGGGGGAGCGAACGCCGCTGAACCCGGTGGAGCAGCGCGTCGCCCACGCGTGGGCCGAAGTCCTCGGCGTGGCGGACGCCCTGGAACCCGAGGACGACTTCTTCGCCCTCGGCGGGGACTCGTTCGCGGCCCTGCGCGTGGTCCGGCGCCTCGACGCCGAGGTGACCCTGATCGAGCTGTACCAGAATCCGACCGTACGGGGCCTCGCCGCGGTTCTGGCCGAGAAGGCGCCCCGCGGCACCGGGCTGCTGCACCGGCTCACCCCGGGCGACGCCGACATCGGGGCCGGTGGCGTCACCGTTGTCGCCGTCCCGTACTCGGGTGGGAACGCAATCGCGTACCGCCCGCTCGCGCTCGCCCTCCCGGCCACCTGGGCACTGCACGCCGTCGAACTGCCCGGCCACGACCCGACAAGCCCGGAGCAGCCGCTGCAGGCTGCCGAACAGGTGGCGGCCCGGGTGGTCGAAGAGATGGCCGAGCTGAGCGGCCCGCTGATGCTCTACGGACACTGCCTCGGCGTCGCCGTCACGGTCGAGATCGCCCGTCAGGCGGAGGCCCGCGGCCTGAACCTGGCCGGGGTCGGGCTCGGCGCCGGCTTCCCGACCGCCCGGCTGCCCGGGCGGCTGCTCGACCGGATCTACCGGTTCCTGCCGACCGACCGGTTCACCTCCAACCGTGAGTTGATGGCCTACCTGCGCGGCCGCGGTGGGTTCACCGACCTCACCGACACCGACGACACGGAGTTCGCGCTGCGCAACGTGCGTCACGACGCCCGGGACGCGGAACGCTACTTCACCGACCTCTACCGCGACGAGAACGTCGAGCCCCTCCGAGCCCCGGTACGCAGCATCGTCGGCAGCCGGGACCGGGTTACCGAGCACCACGAGGAGCGGATGCACGAGTGGGCGCACGTGGCGTCCGAAGTCGACCAGGCGGTGCTCCCGGACGCCGGGCACTTCTTCATCGGCACCCACTCGGCAGAGCTCGCCGAAGCGCTGACCGACCTGGCCACTCCCGAGCGGGCCCGGTCCTCCCCGGTGCCGGCACCGCCACCGGGGCCGGAACCGCGCCTCGGCCTGTTCGGCCTGGTCACCGCCGGGCAGCTGGTGTCCATGGTGGGCAGCGGACTCAGCGCCTTCGTCATGTCCATCTGGGTCTTCGCGCAAACCGGTTCGGCGGGCGCGTTTGCCGTCCTGAGCGCGGTCGCGGTGCTCCCCGGCGTTCTGCTCGGGCCGATCGGCGGCGCGGTCGCCGACCGCTGGGACCGGCGCCGGGTGATGATCGCCAGTGACGTCGGCTCGGCCGTCGCGGTCGCCGGCGTGGCCCTGCTCATCCTGCTCGGCGGCCTGCAGCTCTGGCACGTGTTCCTGGCCGTGACGATCACCTCGGTAGCCGGGGCCTTCCAGCGCCCGGCATACCTGGCCGCGGTGGCCCAGATGGTGCCCAAGCGCTACCTCGGGCACGCGAACGGGATCAGCCAGATCGGCGTCGGCATCAGCGCGGTCTTCGGCCCGCTGCTCGGCGCGGGCCTGTACGCGATGATCGGCATCGGCGGCGTGCTCGTCGTCGACCTGGCCACCTTCCTCGTCGGCGTCACCACGCTCCTCTGGGCGCGGATCCCCGACCTCGCCTTCCACCGCCGCGAGGAGAACTTCCGCACCGAGATCTCCCGGGGCTGGGCGTACATCGTGCGTCGTCCCGGACTGCGCGCCGCCATGTGGTTCTTCACCGTCGACCAGCTGCTGTTCGCCCTCGGCTTCGCGGTGGTCACCCCGATGTTGCTGGTCGAGCACTCGGCCGGGGCGGCCGGTCTCGCGCTGGCTGCGGGCGGCGTCGGCGGGCTGGTCGGCGCCCTGGTGATGGGCCTGTGGGGCGGCACCGCCCAGCGCATGCACGGGGTGCTGCTGGCGATGGCTGCCGCCAGTGCGGGCATGGCGTTGGTAGGGGTGTTCCCCGCCGTCTGGTGCGCGACGATCGGCCTGTTCGGCCTGGCGCTCGGGGTCGCGGTCGCCGAGGCGCACTTCATCGCGATGATCCAGACCAAGGTCGGGTTCGAGCTGCAGGGGCGGGTCCTGGCGCTCTACCTGTCGGTGATGATGCTGGCCACGCCGCTCGGATTCCTCATCGTCGCCCCGCTGGCCGACACCTGGGTCCGGCCACTGCTCGAACCCGGCGGAGGGCTGGCGTCGTCGGTGGGCCAGGTGCTCGGCACCGGCCCGGGGCGCGGTTTCGCGTTCCTGGTGGTGCTCAGCGGGTTGGCCCAACTGGCCTGGGCCTGGTGGGGGTGGCGCAACCCGGTGCTGCGCGACCTGGAGCGGACTCTGCCCGACGCCCTGCCCCCGCCCCGCCTGGCCGACAAGGACGAGATGCAGCGCCTCGCCGACGAGCAGCTGGCGGCGACACGTGCCTAGCCCCGGGACGACCACCGCGACCGTCGACGTCTCCGCGCTCGTGCCCGGCGCGCGGGTTCTGGTCCGCGACGAAAGCCGATATCTGTCGGGCAGTCACAAAGAGCCCTCCGCGTACGCCGTCGTCCGCCACGCCCGCGCTCTCGGATACGACCACGTCGTGATCACGAGTTGCGGGAACTACGGCCGGGCAATGGCGGTGGCGGCGGGTGCCGGCGGAATTCGGTGCACCGTGCTGATGCCGTCGGTCGGTAACGACGGCGGCGCGGGCATCCGTCGGCTGGGCGCGCGGACGATCGTGGTCGACGGCACATACGAGGAGGTGCATGACCGGACCACGGAGTACGCCGAGGAGCTGAACGCCGCAGACGGCAACGTGGACGGTCCGTTCGCCGCCGCGGTGCTGGCCGGCGCCGGGGACGTCGTCGACGCCCTGCACCGGGAGCTCGACGAGCCCCCGGCCACGCTGTGGCTCCCGGTCGGCAACGGCACCACCCTGACGGGGATCGGCCGCCGGGCACAGGCCCTCGGCTGGCTCGCCGCCCTGCACGGCGTCTCCTGCCTCGGCAACAACCCCATCGCCACCAGTTGGCCGGGCGACTACGCGCCGATCACGCCGGAACGCCTGGTCACGACCACGGTCAACATGCCGCTGGCCAGCTGGCACTCGCTGCACGGCCGGGAGGCGATGGCCCTGGTGCGCGACACCGACGGAGAGGTCCACGGCGTCGACGACGACGCCATGGTCAAGGCCGCGGCAGTCCTCGGCGACGCCGACCTGCATCCCACCCCTGGCGGTGCGGTCGCCTTCGCCGGCCTGCTCGCGTACGCCGCCCGCGAACGGCTCGGACCAGGAAACCACGTCGTGCTGCTCGGCGCGCGGGAAGTCGATGACCACCTCCAGGAGGACGCACGATGAACATCACCACCGGCAATCGTCAGCTGGACGACCTCACCGCCTTCTACATGGACGGGGCCGGGGACCGGGAAAGCGTCTTCGACGTCTGGGAGCGCGGCGAGGCGCACGGCGACTCGGTAACCCCGGCGACCTGGTCGCCCGAATACCGTCGGTGGATCGGGCAGATCCTCGTCGACACCATCAACGGTGACCCGGCCGGCCTGCTCAGCCTGGGCTGCGGCAACGCGGCGGTGGAAGCGGACCTGGTCGCGGCCGGTCACCGGATCCTCGCCGTCGATGCCCTGCCCCGCGCGGTCGAACTCGCCGCAGCCAAGGGCGTGCCGGCCATCTGCGCCGACCTGACCAACTGGGCACCCGAAGAGGAATTCGCCGTGGTCTACATGGACGGCGTCCTCGGCCACCTGCACGCGTCCGGCGCAGTCGCGCCGATCCTGTCCCGGATCCACGACTGGCTCGACCGCGACAAGCGCCCCGGCACCCTTGTCATCTCGAACGACGGGCCGCCGTCCGACGAGGCAGCCAGCCCGGCGCCGGGAGTCAACGGCTTCCACTGGCTGTCGGTGGGTTACCTGGTCGACGCGGCGACCGCGGCCGGCTTCGCCTCGGTGACCGCGATGACCTACCGCTACCGCCGTCCCGTCTCCGGGGAGCGCATCCGCTCGGTCGCTGTGGCCCGGGCCCGATGACCGACAGTTCGTGGGACCGCGCGGCAGCGTGGACGCTGGCGGTCGGATCGGGGCGTCCGGTGCTCGATCTCTCGCTCGGGATACCGCCCGACCCACCGCCGGCCCTGGCCACGGTCCGGCTCCGGCCTGAGGACCTCACCGGCTATCCACCCACCGCGGGGACGCCCGAGTTCCGCGTCGCGGCCCGCGACTACCTCGCCCGCCGGTTCGGCGCCGCGGTGCCGGTCGACGCGGTGGCACCCTGCGCTGGCGTCAAGGAGTGCGTGGCCATGCTGCCGGCGCTGCTGCGGAATCCCATGGCCCCGCACCGCGACACCGTGCTCGTGCCCGCGTTGAGCTACGCGCCGTACCGCGCCGGCGCGGAGTTCGCCGGCCTGCGGGTGCTCCGCGTGCCCACGGACCAGCACGGACGGATGGACGTGACGGCACTCACACCCGAGGTGGCAGGCCGGGCCGTGTGCCTGTTCGTCACCAGTCCGGGCAACCCGACCGGCATTGTGGAGCCGCTGCCGGCTATCGCCACCTGGGGCCGCCGGCATGGCGTTCCGGTGATCAGCGACGAGGCGTACGCGGAGCTGACCTGGGCCGGACCACCGCGTACCGTTCTGACCACCGGGCTCGACGGTGTCCTCGCCGTCCACAGTCTCTCGAAGCGCTCGCACGTGCCGGGGCTGCGCGCGGGTCTCCTCGCCGGTGACCCCGCCCTGGTGGCCGCGGTGGTCCGGGGTCGCCGTGACCTAGGCCTGATCCCGTCCGGCCCAGCCCAACACATCGCGGCGACCCTTCTGGCTGACGACGAGCACGTACGCGTGCACCTCGCGCGCCACCGGCAGCGCCTCGAAGGACTCGTCGCGCTGCTGCGGGACCTCGATGTCGACGTTCGGCCGCCAGAGGGCGGCATGTTCGCCTGGGCCCGCGCCCCAGGCGGATCCGGACGGCGGTGGGCGGACCGCCTTGCCGCCGGTTACGGAATCGTGACCACCCCGGGCGAGGTCTACGGCCAGGCCGGCGCGGCACACGTACGCCTCGCCGCAGTCGTCGACCCCGACCTGCTCCGCGACCGACTCGCCCCCGCCCGCAAGGAGAAAGCCCGCTCGTGAACAGTCCGATACCCGCCGAGATCGACCAATTGTGGGACCGGCGCGACACGCTCACCCCGGGCGACGCCGACGCGCGGGACGTGGTCGTCGCCGCCGTCGACCTGTTGGACCGCGGCGAGGCCCGAGTCTTCCGGCCGGAACCCGGCACCGGCGAGGTAATCGCCGACGAGCGGGCCCGGCGGGCGATCATCCTGTGCTTCCGGGTGCTGGACCTACAGCCGACCGAGGCGGGTCCGTTCCGCCACCAGGACCGGCTGCCGCTCAAGGCCGACTTTCCCGGCGTCCGAGTGGTGCCCGGGGCGATCGCCCGCTGGGGCAGCCACCTCGAACCCGGCGTCGTACTGATGCCATCCTTTGTCAACATCGGCGCCCACGTCGGCGCCCGGACCATGGTCGACACCTGGGCCACCGTCGGCTCCTGCGCCCAGATCGGCCGTGACGTCCACCTGTCCGGCGGGGTCGGCATCGGAGGCGTCCTGGAGCCGGCCGGCGCGGTCCCGGTCGTCGTCGAGGACCACGCGTTCGTCGGTTCCCGGGCCATGGTGGTCGAGGGCGCGCGGGTACGAACCGGCGCCAAGCTCGGCGCCGGCGTGCTGCTGACCGGCCGCACCCGGGTCTTCGACAGCGAGACCGGTGACGAACTGCCCCGTGGCGAGGCACCGGCCTGGTCGGTGTGCGTGGGCGCCACCTATCCCCGGCGCCACCCCGGCGGCGAGTTCGGCGCGCCCTGCCTGCTCGTGATCCGGCGCCTGGCCGAGGGGGAAACCCCGGACGCGCTCGCCCTGCAAGAAGTCTTCCGCGCACACGACACCGCAGGCTGAGGAGCGACCATGCCGATGAACCCCACCCTCGCCGCGCGGTTCGAGCCGATCGCGCGGGACGTCGCCGACCATTTCGGCACGCCTTTCCACCTGTACGACGAACGCGGCATCGAGGAGACCTGCAAGGCGTTCGCCGACGCCTTCGCCGGCACCGACTTCCGCGAATTCTTCGCCGTCAAGGCGTTGCCCAACCCGGCGATCCTCGCGGTCGTCGCCCGGCACGGCTTCGGTTTCGACGCCAGCTCCCCGGCCGAGCTCGCCGCGGCGGCCATCGCCGGGGCCACCGGCGAGGACATCTGTTTCACCTCCAACAACACACCGGTGGATGAAATGATCGCCGCCCTGGACGCCGGTGCGCTGATCACCATCGATGACGAGGCGGTGTTGGAGCGCCTGCTCACCCTGGGGCCGCCGCCGAAACGGCTGGTCTTCCGGCTGCACCCGTCAGCGTCTGACAGCACCCTGCCTGGCGGGATGCTCGGGGACGCCGAGTCGGCCAAGTTCGGCATCCCCGCCGACCGGCTCGTGCCCGCGGTGACGCTCGCCCTCGCGCACGGCGTCGAGGACGTCGGCCTGCACCTGATGCGCGGCTCCGAGCTCATGCACGCCGAGCCGTTCTCGCGTACTCTCGCCACGCTCTTGGACCTGGCGGTCCTGCTCCGTCAGCGGACCGGCGTGGCGGTGTCCTCAGTCAACATCGGCGGCGGCATCGGTATCCCGTATCGGCCCGGCGAGCAGCCGTTCGATCTCAAAGGGTTCGGCGCCGCGCTCGGTGACCAGCTCCAGCGCTGGGCCGCCGACACTGGACAACGGCAGCCGAGGCTGCACCTTGAGAGCGGACGGGCGGTCACCGGCCCACATGGCATCCTGGTGACCCGGGTCATCCACCGCATGCACAAGGCGCGCACGATGATCGGCGTCGACGCCGGCATGAGCGCGCTGATGCGGCCTGCGCTGTATGGCGCCTACCACCACGTCACCGTCCTGGACGGCCAGGCGCGACCCACCGAGGTCGCCGACGTGGTCGGGTCGCTCTGCGAGAACAACGACAAACTTGCCGTGCAGCGCGAGATTCCCCGGGCGGACGTCGGGGATCTGGTGATCGTCCACGACACCGGGGCGCACGGCTGGTCCATGGGGTTCACCTACAACGGCCGGTTGCGCCCACAGGAATTACTGCTGCACGACGACGGCACGGTGAGCCGGATCCGGCGTGCCGAGACCGTCGCCGATCAGCAGGTGACTCTGAAGTTCCCGGCGTCGGTCTTTCCCGGGCCGGACAACGGGCCGGACCCAGAGTTGTGTTGGACCTGACGCCGCATGGACCTGCTGCGTGCCGCGGAACTCCACGACCGGTACAGATCATGATGTTCAGCGCCCGAACACACCCGCTCGGCCTCTGGCAACTCGACGTGAGATGACGCCGTCCCCGGGGCGCTGGCGCCGCCCGGCACGCCCCAACCCAGCCCGGGTCCGAGGGCCGACGCGTGGGCGACGGCGTGCCGGTGCCTCGGCGCGGTCGGAGCGTAGGGGGCTGGTGTGTGCCCGGGTCAGCTTCCGGTGGCCGCCCGCCGGATTAGGTCGGCCACGGCCGCCGACTGGGACACGTGGATCGCGTGGCTGCCGGCCACCTCCGCGACGGTCTGCCGAACGCCGCCGGACCCGTGCTGTCCGTCGCCGGATTCACCATCGGCACCCTGCTGGTGGGCACGGTCGTCGTGGAGCAGATCTTCGGCTGGCCCGGCCTCGGCGCCTACTTCGTACGCGCCGCCGCGGCCCGGGACGTCCCGGCGCTACAGGCGAGCGCACTCATTCTCGGCGGTGGGTTCATCCTGGCCAATCGTCTTGCCGACGTCCTACAGGTCCTCGTCGATCCTCGATCCCGCAGTGGCTCCGGTGCTCACCCGCGCCTGCCTCGGGCCCGACGGGGTTGGCTGAGCCGTGGTGGCACCGGTGAACGCACGCCGCGTCCTCGGGCGGAGGCGACATGAACGGACACCGCCGTCGGGGCATGCCGACGACCGTGCGGACCACGCTGCTCGCCCTGCCCCTGATCGCGTTCGGGCTGGTGGGGTTGCTGGCACCGGTGCTCGCACCGGCCGATCCCACGGCCAACGACCTGGCGGCCAGTCTGCTGCCACCATCGGCGGACCACCTGCTCGGTACCGACCAGCTCGGCCGTGACCAGCTCAGCCGGCTCCTGCACGGCGCGCGTATCTCGGTGACGGTCACCGCGGCGATCCTGGCGATCTCACTGACCGTCGGCGTCGTCACCGGCACGGTCGCCGGCTATCTCGGCGGTTGGGTCGACCGGATCATCGCCCGGGTCGTCGACATGGCCGTCTCCCTACCCGGAATGCTCGTGGCGCTGGCGGTCATCGGCCTGCGCGGGCCCGGTGTGGAGAACCTCGTCATCGCGATGTCCCTGTGGGCGTGGGCACCGTACGCCCGCATCGCCCGCGCCCGCGTCGCGGGTCTGCGGGGCAGCCCCCACCTGGATGCACTCCGGCTGCTCGGCGCCGGACCCGGACGCATCCTCGGCCGACACCTGGTCCCGCCGGCCCTCGCACCGTGCCTGGTCTACGCCAGCACCGACGTCGGCGCCATCGTCCTCGGCGTCGCCACGCTGAGCTTCCTCGGCCTCGGCATCCCTCCACCACAGGCCGAGTGGGGCCAGATGCTCATTGAGGGGCGGCCCTACCTGGCCTCCGCCTGGTGGCTGGCCTACCCGCCCGGCATCGCCATCACCGCGATCGTGTTCGCGAGCAACCTGCTCGGAGAGCGTCTGGCGGTCGGCGATGAGCGGCGGTCGATCCTGCGCTGGGTACTGCCGACGCGTCTGCACCGCCCGACCGAAACGCCGGCCGCCGCCGGGCCGTCGGCGCCGGTTCGCCCGGCCGCAACGCCGGCCAGGTCCGCCGAAGACAAGACCTTGCTGCGCGTACGGGGCCTGTCCGTCACCTATCCGGACGGCGGCGGACGCCGCCGCGTCGTCGCCGACGTTTCCTACGACGTCCGGCGGGGGCACATCATGGCGATCGTCGGTGAGACCGGCAGCGGCAAGACCACCTCCGCGCTGGCCCCGTTCGGGCTGCTGGACCCCAGCGCAGTCGTGACCGGCTCGGCGCTGCTGGGGACCGGAACCGACGCCCGGCAACTCGTCGGACTCACACCCCGCGAACGTCGCCGGACCAACGGCCGCCGGGTGGGTGTGGTGTTCCAGGACAGCCTGGCCGTGCTGAACCCGTTGCGGACCATCGGCGCACACGTCGACGAGGCCGTGAGGAACACCGACCGTGGTGGCCGGCGCGCCACCACCCGGCGGGTCAGCGAGGAACTGCTGCGCCTGGTCGGTCTGCCCGATCCCGCCGGGATCGCCCGTGAGTTCCCCCACCAGCTCTCCGGCGGGATGCGGCAGCGCGCGCAGATCGCTGTCGCCCTCGCTGGCGAGCCGGAGCTGCTCGTCGCCGACGAACCGACATCCGCGCTCGACGTGACGGTGCAGGCGCAACTGCTCGACCTGCTGGCCCGGCTGCGCGACGAACTGGACATGGCCATGATCGTCGTCAGTCACGACCTGGCGGTGGTCACCCGCCTGGCGGACAGCGTGGCCGTCATGTACGCCGGCAGGATCGTTGAATCGGGACCGCTCGCCACGATCATCAAGAACCCGGACCACCCGTACACCCGTGGCCTGCTCGACGCCGTACCGCGTCCCGGCGCGGCACCGGGCACCCGGTTCCCCACCATGCCGGCCGCTCCGGCACCGGTCCGGACGATGCCAGCGGCTGCGCCTTCGCCCCGCGGTGCGTGGCTGCCGTGCCGGCGTGTACCCACCATCAGCCGGCGCTGGTGACACTGAGCCCGGGGCACCGGTCGGCGTGTCCACTACCGCCTGGTGGGGCCGCGCTCGTAACCGGAACCCTGATCGGGCGGAACGGGGGCTGAACCGATGCTCGAAATCGAACGGGTCACCGCTGGCTACCCCCGTCGTCGAGGCCGGGACCACGTGCACGTGGTCGAGGACGTGACGATGCGCGTCGACAGGGGAGAGATCGTCGGGCTCGTCGGCGAGTCGGGTTGCGGCAAGACCACACTCGCGCGGGTGATCACCGGACTCAACCGCCCCAGCGCGGGCGTGGTGCGTCTGTCTGGAGTCGACGTGCATGCCCTGCGTGGCGGAGCGCTGCGGGAGCACCGACGGCACGTCCAGATGGTGTTCCAGGACCCGTACCTCACCCTCAGCCCCCGGCTGACGGTGCGACAGGCCATCGCCGAGCCGCTGGACATCCACCGCATCGGCGATACCCCGTCCCGGTTCGCGCGGGTGGACGAACTGCTGGACCTCGTCGGACTCGACCCCCAGGTCGGCCAGCGTCGGCCCCGACAGCTGTCCGGGGGACAGCAGCAGCGCGTCGCGATAGCCCGCGCGATAGCCCTGGGACCCCGCCTGCTCGTGTGCGACGAACCCGTCACCGCGCTCGACGTGTCGGTACAGGCGAAGGTACTCAACCTGCTCTGCGACCTACGCGACCGTCTCGGTCTGGCCTGCCTGTTCATCTCCCACGACCTCGCCGTCGTCCGGCAACTCGCGAACCGGGTCGCGGTCATGCGTCACGGACGCATCGTCGAGCAGGGCCCGACCGTGGAGATCACCACCGCCCCCCGCCACCCGTACACCCGGGCGCTGCTCGCGGCGACCCCCACGATCGACCTCGGCGTCAGGCCGGCGGCTGGGCCGGCAACTCGTAGACGGTGACGTGGGAGCCGGTGCCGAGGTAGGGCTCGCGGCGCCAGCCGCCCCACCGGTCGCGGCGTTGCAGCCCGGCGAGACGCGCCATCAGGTCGAGCTCGGAGGGCCAGGCGTACCTCATCGACACCGGGGCCAGGCGGATTCCCTCGTTGGTGATGAGGATGTGCTGACCGTCGAAGCGTTGGTCGACCGGGTCGTGGCGGACCGCGACGAGGCGTACGTGGTCGTGGTCGACCCGGTGGGCGTCGACGCTCTGCTGGCGCTGGTATCGGGCGAGGTCCGGCACCAGGCACTCCAGGACGAACCGCCCACCGGGAAGGAGACGCCGGGCGACGTTGGCGAAGCAACGCACCTGGTCCTCCTGGCTCATCAGGAGGAAGAAGGTCGTGAAGACGACGAAGACCATGGCGAACCGGTCGTCGCTACCCGGGTCGACGTCGACCATGTCGCCGATGGTGACGGGGATCCGCTCACCGCCGGGTTTGGCCCGCAGCCGGGCCACCATCGCCTCGGAAGCGTCGACGGCCCGCAGGTCGATTCCGCGTTCGACCAGCGGAATGGTCACCCGGCCGGTGCCGACGGCCAGTTCGAAAACCGGTCCCGCCGGTCCTTCGGCGATCAGGTCGGCCAGACATTCCACGGCGTCGGTCGGGTCGAGGTCGGCGTGCCACTCGTCGCACTATCGCGGACCAGCATCGGCACCAGGCCGGCGCGATCGGCGCACAGCCGCGCCGGACGACCGGCGGCTGGCCGCGCTCGGGCGACGACACTTGTCCAAGCCGGACTCGACGACCTCGGCCCTCCGACCGGACCTCGCTGCTCGGCCCCAAGGAAGTTCCGTGGGACATCGCCGAGCCGAAGCCGCTGAGGGTGGCGATCGCATCCCCGATCCGGTCGGCCAGCCGGACGCTACGGTGCACCACATGGGTTTCGACGTCGGCGTAGGGCTCTTCCTCTGCCATGACGAGGAGGACGAGGCGGTCTGGCCGCGTCAGGAGAAGGAACGGTTCCTGGACGAGGTCAACGCCTGCCTGCGGCACCACGGACTGCCCGACCATCGAGAGCCCCGATCGATCGTCGAGATCGACCCACCACTGCCCCCGGAGACCGACCCCTGCCTGTTCGGCGTGTCGATGGGCTCCTACTCCTCGCACTCCCGAAGGGCCGAGCGGTTGGCCTGGTTCGCCCGGTACGTCGCGGTCCGTGGCACGGCGCCATCCGCGCGATCGTACGAGCCGGAGCTGCACGACGCGTACGACGAGCTGCCCGACCGCCGGTTGACCTTCGACCACCTGCTCGCCACCTGCGGCGACGGCGTTGTCGTGCTGCCGCGTCCGCTCGACGAGGTGATCTACGACCACTCGTCGGGCGAGTACCACTGCCTGGTCTCGGCGCACCGGCTGTGGGCCGAATCGGTGGCGCTCGGGTTCGTGCTGCGCACCGGCGACCCTGACGGGGACGATTCGCCCGTGATCGACCGGACCGCCGGGACCCCGGTGTGGGATCGATCGTTCGCCGCCCTTGACGCCCGCGTCCCCGAGGACGCCGACGCCTGGGAGCACTGGCTCGACGAGTCCGACCTCTGCCGTCGACTGCGCCAGACCGCGACCGAGGTCCTGCGTACGGGCGCACTCGGCCTCACCGGGTGAGCCTGCCCGATCGCGCTGTACCGGTCGGGCCGTCCATGCCTGGTCAGGCCGAACCTATCGTGACGAGCGGTGCCAGGTGGCCTGGCTTCGCATGTAGGTCAACGCCGCCCTGCACTCGGCCTCCACGCGTCTCAGGTCGTCGGGGGTGTGGTGATGACCGACGAACCCCAGTTCTTGGTAGACCTTCAGAACCCGATCCGCCTCGGCTCTGAAGCGCGCGATCGTGTCCTCGAACTGCTTCCTGTCCGAATGGAAGACCGCGGCATACAGCTGACAGTCCAGCCGCTTGGCGCGCAGGGACGCATCCGCGGCACGGGCGATGCTCTCCTCGACCTCCCGCTCGACGCGCTGATGCTCCTCAACCACCGCACGCACGGTTCGGTAGTCGGTGACGACGACCGGTACCTGCACGGGGGCGAGAACCTCGGCGATCTTCGACGGCTGGCCCTTTGTCGGATCGAGGCGATGGTAGAGACTCGCCGCGAGACGTGCGGTCCTGAGGGCATCACTACCGCCCACCAGCTCGTAGATCCCGGCGCGGTTGTAGAGCAGCGCCGCCAGCACCCGGAGGTGATACGGATCGGACCCTTCTTCCTCTTCGAGCAGGCGCACCGTCTCCTCGGCCAGGAGGTTGGTTCGTAGCGCCGTACGTAACCGCCCCGCCGCCATCGCCCGGTTACTGCGCCGAATCAACCGTTGCAGGCGACGCCTGCGATGCCCCGGGGAACCCCACACGGTCCGGACCTCCAACATGTCTCGGCAATCCAGGGATGCGGAACCCCGGGAAAGGCCCGATCCGCACCACGGCATCACCGGCTGAGCGTTGTCGATATGTCGACCACCGTACGGCTTGTCGCCAGCCGCTGCACAGTCCCGATGACTCCCTGGGCTCTTCGGCGGCTTCCGGCGGCCGGGGCAGACTGAGGATCCACGAAGCTGGCTCACCCCTCCGTCGGGGGAGCCAGGTGATCGGGTCGAGACCTGGAGGTCACGGTATGGGCATCGACTACAGCTTCCAGGTGTACGTACACCGACGTGACGCCGGGCGCCTGCTCACCGAGGTCGCCGGGCTCTGTGACCCGGTGGAGAAACGGCGTACGACATTGGTCCTGCCCGACGGCACGTCGGTGGCGTTGCCGGGCACTCACGACTTCGAAGCCGACCGTACGGTGGAACCGGCCGACATGGTCGCCGGCCGCGCCGGGTCGAGTTTCGACCTGTCGCTCTGCTTCCCGCCGGACGGCCCGCTGCTCGGCTACCGGGACGGTGGGGACCGCCCCGCCGAGGTCACGTGCGCCTGGTCGGACGGTACGACCTGGATCATGGTGGGTTACGTCTACCTGATGGTTTTCGACGGCGGGTCAGTCCTGCCCGAGCACTGGATGATCGACTTCACACCGGCCAGCAGTTCGCAGAGTCGGCTGTTCCTGTCGTCCCCGTCGGTCCGGGACGCCTTCGCGACGAAGGTCGGATAACTTCACCGTTCGAGGGTTCCTGAAGCGGATCCTGACGGCGGCCACAGGAGTGCCAGCTGTCGGGAGTTGTCGAGGTTCACCGGCCCGTAGGTTGGGTCGAGCGGACCCGACCCGAGCCGGTCAATCGGAGGCACGGAGCGTAGCGCAAAGTATGGAGCCGTAAGAGGCTATGGCGGTCATTCGCCCGTCTGGGGTATTGAGCCCGTAATACGAGAGCAATTCAGTTATCTACCAGAAAGATCGGGGTGAGAACTTCTTCCCTGAGAGAGGGCAGCATGCGAAAACTAATCACCGTCGCGGGCGCCGCAGGCGCCGGCCTGGTACTCACCATGATCGCGACCACGCCCCTGATGGCCCAGGACACCCAGCGGCGAGGCACGGCAGTCGAAGCAGCGCTGAGAGACGACGGCCCACCTGAGGGACATGCGCCGGACGATCGAACGCTTGTCAGGTTCGAGGGCGGAATCGGGGTCGAGCCAGTCTCCACTGGCAACGGGCAGGACCTTGTCGCGGACACCGTAAATCGCAACATCGTCAGAGGGGTTCAACCCGCCGCCCAGCCCTGGCGGATCGCCAACCTCCAGGCGAAGGTGAAGGCGGACGGTCACATCGTGGCCCGTGGAAAGGGTCTGGTGTTCGCGGGAGGCGACACCGTCGGAACCGCGCTGACGATCACGCCTGCCGGCGGAACAGCCGGCCTCAACGTCTTCGCGACTCTCGTCTGCGAGAACACCGCCCCGTTCGTGGAACGCAACACGGAAGCTGTTCCCCTCGACGAGAACGGCGAATTCACCATCGACGACGTGCTGTCGCCTGCACCGTCCGACTCCTGCGAGACGCCCGTTCTGCTCATCCGGAACGAGGCCAACCAGGCCTGGTTCGCCGCCGGGATCCGGGAGTTCGTCGAAGACTGAGCGACCGTTCCACCCCGGGCACGGGGACGCGGATCGTTCGCCTACCGGCGCGGCACACTGGACAGATCGCGAAGCGCCTGCTACTTCCGATTTCCAGGGACCGCGCCGGTATGTCACACGTCCCCGGCCCGGATCCCGGTCCGGGCCGGACGTGGCCGATCATGTCTCCGCATTCTGCCGACGGCGGGCGACGGCGGCGGGCACGAGATCGATCGGCACGATCAGCGGGAGGCGGTGGTGCCGACCGGCTCCGCATGCTCGTGATCATCGAGATCCGTAGTGTCCAACGTCGGATATGGGAACTGACGATCGCTGGGTCCGGGCATAGATGCCTGCGCGCCGCGGCCCGCCCGTCACCGATTGTGCAGCTTGGCGACCGCTACCGGCTCAGCTCCTGGGTCAGGCTCTTCGGACGCGGTCCGGAGGCGTTGACCGAGTTCGACAGCGGCCACCCCATCGAACACACGCTTTCCCACGGTGTGGTGACCGTGCTGGAGCCGGTGACCGACCCGCTCGGGCGCTATCTGGTGCTCGCCGCCGGGCGCCGCCCCGGCGCCCGGCTGCTGGTCCACGTCACGTCCTGGACGGACACGTCGTTCGGGCAGTCATCCGCCTGGTCCACGGGCTCGGGCTCCGGGGCACCGTCAAGGACCTGACGGCCAACGCCGCCGACCTGTCCGGTTGCAGGAAGGTTCTGGGACGTGACCGCCGTCGACCCCTCGGACACCGGCAAACCGATCTCACCGTCGCTGCACCAGAGCCTGCCCGAAGCGGTCGAGCACTGCCTGCGCTACCTGGGCTCGGCACTGCGTGCGGGCGTACCCGCCGACCCGGCCCAGCCGCTGCGAATCCCGCAGCAGCCGGCACCGGTGGATGAGCTGACGGATCCGGAAACCGTTGTTGCGTCGGCTCGCCCGGATGGTTCCGGGCGAGGCGATCACCATCCGGTTGTAGCTGGCCGCCGTGCTTCCAAAGGAGTACGCCGCCCGGGCGATGTGTGAGTGGCCCTGGGTCTTTACTTCGATGTCACCAATCGATCTCACAGGTGACGTGTCGGTGTCTGCCCGTTGGAGTTGGCTGTCAGATCGTCGCACTTGTTTGACAGGAGCTGATCTACGTGACTTCCTCTCGTCGTACCTTCCTGGCCGGCGGTGCCGCCGCTGGCGTGGGTCTTGCCGTTGCCGGTGGCCTGCCGTCCCTGGCTCAGGCCCACCCGGGCCAGCCCCATTCGCCGGTCAAGGGCGGCCACGTGCCCTTCCCGCCGCTCGTGGATGACCCCGACGGCATCCTGGCCCTGCCCGAGGGCTTCAGCTACACCGTGGTTACCCGGACCGGCGTCACCCGCCTCGACCGGGGCCAGGGTTTGACCCCGGCCGACCACGACGGCATGGCGGTCTACGACGCCGGCCACGGCCGCTACAACCTGATCCAGAACCATGAGATCGACCCGGGCGCCGAGTTCGGCGTACCGCACGTCAAGGGCACTGTCTACGATCCCGGCGCGGTTGACGCCGGTGGCTGCACCGTGATCCGGACCGACCGCGCGGGTCGCAACCTGGGTGAGTTCGTCGCCCTCTCCGGCACCGTCAGCAACTGCGCGGGCGGACCCACCCCGTGGGGGACGTGGCTGACCTGCGAGGAGACCGAGGACCGGGCCGGGGACGACTGGGAGGAGGACGGCCGGTCCGGCGTTTTCCAGAAGGATCACGGCTACGTCTTCGAGGTCTGGGCCGACGGCAGCGCGGACCCGAAGCCGATCATGTGCCTGGGCCGCTACTCCCACGAGGCCCTGGCGGTCGACAAGGACCGCACCGCGATCTACCTCTCCGAGGATGCCGACGGACCCAACGGCCTCTTCTACCGCTGGAGCGCGCCTCGCGGCGTCAAGCTGGGCCCGGGTGCGCTCACCCGCCTCGCCCCGAACGCCGGTGTCCTCGCGGCGATGCAGATCATCATGGACGACGGCTCGGTGCTGCCGGACGTCGCCTACCTGACCTCCGCCCAGTTGGGCCGGCCCTTCCCGGTACGGTGGATCGAGGTGCCTGACCACGACGCGCGGAACAAGCCCGTACGCGAGCAGTTCACCGATGCCCAGGTCACCCGTGGACGCAAGTTCGAGGGCGTGTGGGGCACCGACGAGGGCGTGTACGTGGTCAACTCCTACGCCTGGGACGACGGTGACCTGCCGGCGGACGCGGCCCCGCACGACGGCATGGTCTGGTTCTACAACTACAAGGCCCAGACCATCCAACTGGTGACGTACTTCCCGCACCAGACCGCCTCGGAGGAGGGGACGCCGGTCAAGTACAACGACCTCACCTTCGACGGCCCGGACAATGTGACCGTCACCCCGTGGGGAAGCCTCGTGCTTGCCGAGGACGGCTCGGGCGCCTCCCACGTGCTCAGCACGATCCCGGGCGGCCCGACGTACGCGATCGCCCGCAACCAGCTCAACGACTCGGAGTTCTGCGGGCCGACCTTCACCGCTGACGGCAAGGTGCTCTTCGTCAACATGCAGGACCCCGGCCTGACCCTGGCCATCACCGGCCCGTGGGAGAAGTATCTGGGCTGACGCAGAGCCAGACGGACCTGTGGGGGACGGCCCAGCGCCCGAAGTGGTTGCGCCCGGTCGACGGACCGGGCGAGGATCGCAACCCGTGCGAGGTCAACCCGGCGGCGGGCCGCGATCTGAGCTGCGCCGGGCCGACCGACCGGGCGAGGAGGAGGACGAAGGTCGGATGGCTTAGCAGGCCGACGGCCGCCGTTCATCCGGTGGTATCGGTTGTTGGCGTCGCGCTGGGTCAGGCTGGGGTCCGACGGTGATCGGCGACACGACTGTTTCGATGCGACCAGGTCCGAATGATCAGGTGAGCGCACATCGGCTACTTGTTTCATTGACCTGCGACCGTGGCCCGGCCAGGCTTCGGTCGAGGCGCCCGGGCTGTCGCTCTCATTTCGGCTGCCCACGCTGGTCGTGTGGCTCTCATTTGGCCTGCGCGGCTCGGGCGCCGCCCCAGGGCGGAAGGGGCTCAAGTGCGCCTCTGTGTGTCAATCCTCGCTGGGGGCTAGTTTGAGTTGATCTTTGATGAGGTGTCGGTAGAGAACCTTGGTGAGCCGCCGTTTCAGGCGCGTCGGGCCTCGGCGGGTGTCTTGCCCTCACGGAGTTTGCGCGGGTAGTAGGCATGACCGGGGCCGCGGGCGCGGACGTCGAGGACGACGACCGTGAGTAGCCCGGTCTAGGGGCCGTCGTTGCCGCGTCCGGCCTCGCTTGGGGTCCGCGACGCCTGGTCGTCTGTTACTGAGGGCCGGTTCAGGTCGGTGATCAGTAGCGGCTGTCGTTCGCCAAGCATGGTCAGTAGACCGTTGGTGCCCCGCTGTCGAGCTTGCGCGTATTCGTCGGTGGTCAGGCCGACTACCTGTAGGAACTGCACTCGGCCGTGCGGGGTGGGGATTGTCCCGAGTTCTGGGTCCTCGACGAAGGTTAGGGCCGTAAGCGCCGTTTCGTGGTCCTGGCGGATGGGGCCGTTGGCGTTGATGTGGTGGCCGGGTTCGAACCTGTTGCCGCTGGAGATCAGGTACCGGGCGAGGTTCTGCAGCAGGTTTGCCGCCCAGATCGGCGGCGCGGTGTCACCGGTGTCGCGGGTGATCCGGATGGTGAACTCGAAGCCCCAGCCAGACTCGTCGGGGTTTTCGGTTTCCTTGGCGTACAGCTCGCTCATGCCGTAGCCGATGATGTGCCAGTGCGGCACGGGCTCGACACGCTGGTAGAAGCTGACACCGTCGAGTGGATCTGGTCCACCCAACGCGAAGCGGTGCAGCGTGCCGTAGTGCTTCGGCTTCACATCGGGATACAGCTCGGCGAGCCGGGCGTCGATAGCGGCCCACCCGGGAGCTTCGGAGGTCATTGAAAGATCAGAACACGCCGGGTCGGGGTGTCTGCACGGACCTCCTGAGTAGCGAGGCAGGCGCCCGTGCTCGCCCCGGACATCGCGGGCGACGGGCCGCCATCGGACGACCCTGGAGCGGTCCGCTGCAAAGGAGAATCCGGCAAAGCCATCCCGCGAGCGTCACGACACGAACGGACGCCGACAGGTCCGCCTGATCGGCGGCGGATGCGGATCCGCGCGTCATCCGTATGAGCGGCCACTCGTGTGGTCGGCTAGATCGAACGGGGTGGCGCAGTTCGGGCAGTTGAGCCGCCCGAAAAGGCAAGTGAGGGCGATCGCTACCGAGTCCCGGCCTGCCTGAAGGGCCTCGGTTGGGTCGTCGAGCAGACCATCGCCCTGCTGCACTGGTTCCGACGCCTACGGACCCGCTGGGAAATCCGCGATGACATCCACGAAGCCTTCCTCACCCTGGCCTGCGCGATCACCTGCTGGCGCAGACCCCAACGCTCAAAGAGTCAGGAGTTCTTAGTCGGCCAGCTCGACCAAGGGGAAGGCCCGGTGCCGTCGGGGCGGGATCAGGAAGTTCTGTCGTCGGGTGCAGGTGAGGAAGCGTTCCAGGCCGTTGTCCTGCTCGGCCACCCGGTGCTTGCGCGCCAGGTCTACCGCGGCCTGGCTGTGCCGCATTTGGGCGAAGACGTCGGCGGTCGGCACGAAGAGGCTGAAGTGCAGCTTGGGTTGACTGCTGCCGTCCGGTACGTCCATCGGGTCGAAACCGGGGCCGTCCACCCGCAGATGCATCGGGGTACCGTCCGGCGCCCGGGAGCTGCGCTGGAGGGTGGACAGGTGCCCCATCCGACGCTCACCAGGGGGCAGGCCGACCCCTCGGGCGGTCTGTTCGGCGTAGTCCGGCCCACGGTTGTCAGCCGGCAGGAAGGACGGCCCACCGCCGTCGGTGAGCTGGTCGGTGTTGCCCGGATGCACCGGCGGGGCGTGGAACATGTACTGCACCCGTTTGCTGAAGTTGCCGTTCTCGCTCGGCGGGGTGTCCGGCGAGGCCATGTCGTAGAACTGGAGCATGTCGAGGATGACGTGCGACAGGTGCTGGATCCCGCCGTTGTCGAGGTAGTCGCCGGGGCGGGCGGTGGTCAGCCGGGCCGAGGGGTGGCCGGCGAAGGTGCAGATCGCCGGGGGGCCGGAGGCGTTCGTCTGCTGGTCCGAGAAACCCATCCACATCGGGGAGTCCGGCTGGATGAACCGGGCGTAGGGCAGCCGGTTCTGCTCGGCCACCGAGCGGGGCAGGCCGACCTGGGTGAACATGTGTCGGCTCGAGGTGACGGTGAGCAGCCCGGCGAAGTCGGGCGAGGGTGTCGGCGCACCGGCCAGCATGCCGCTGCCGTCGAACCAACCCAGCACGTCCTGGATGACCGCCGCACGGTCACTGCGGAAGGTGAACATCAGGTCGTTCTGTTCGATCCGGACCGGCACGGTGAAGCGTTTCTTGGTGACCCCCGGGTTGTCCGGGTGCACGTCGGTGGGCGCCGGCACCGCCTCCTCCAACACCGACCGGTCCGGGTCGGCGAGCAGCCGGGGCAGGTGCGCGCCGACCAGGTCCCCGGCGAGACCGCCGGGCAGTCGCCGGAAGTACGGCAGGCCGTACGACACGAAGGTCAGCAGGCCGGCCGCGCCGAACGCGTACCGCGACTCCAGCAGGGTGAGCACCCGGGTCAGCTCCCGCTGGTCGTCCCGGCCGGGGCTACGGGCGAGCGCCGCGGTCAGGTACACGGTGTGCACCGGCGGCGTGACGAACGGTCCGCCGGTGGGCGAGGACTGCTCGGGCGCGCTGAACCGGGCGACGTCGAACTGGATGTCGGGCAGGTCCGCCGCCGGGTCCGATGCGGCCGGACGGATCGGGGTACGGGCGCCGTCCGAGCAGGCCGCCAGCGCGGACGCGGCCATCGCCAGCGCTCCGCCGGCCAGCATGGTGCGGCGGCTTAGCCGGGACGGCGCGCCCATGCCTCAGTGGGACCGGTCGAGCGCACCGCGCAGGGTCCGGCCCAGTTCGTCGTCGCCCGGGTCGGTCAGCCGTACCGCGTGCTCGCCGAGCCCGACGAAGCCCTCCCGGGCGCCGCCGTTGCGGGTCGGGCTCACCAGCAGTTCGTCGGCGTCCCACTCGATGTCGACGTGCCGGGTGCCCTTGGCGTACGTGGCCCAGGAGCGCAGCCCGAGCGCGTCGAGGAGCGGGGAGAAGGGCGTCGGCCCACCCCGAAGGTCGGGCGTGGGCACACCGGTGTGCGAGGCGTCGAGCATCCGGCGCACCGCCGCGCCCAGTTCCCGGTCGTCGGCCGGCTCGTCGAGGAGGTCGAAGACCCCGTTGGCGATCCACAGGCCGTCGGTGGTGAGCGAGGAGGAGTACGCGACGTACCGACCTCTGCGCAGGTCGAGTGCGGCGAGTCTGGTCATCGGTGTCCTCGGTCGGGTGAGGGGACGCCCAAGGATATCGTTGGGCGTCCCCGGATGGTTGCTACCTGATCGGGATGATCCGTACGGTCACCCCACGCTGCGCGCCGTACTGGACTATCTGGTTGAGCGCGTTCTGCTGGGCGTTGGTGGCCGTACCGCGCTGCACCGCGATCTCCAGTTCCCGGGCGGCGACCTGTCCCGGTCTGATGGTGACCCCGTCCCAGCTGACCGGGTTGTTCTTGGCGAAACCGGCCGCCTTGTCCACATAGCCCTGCAACCGGCTGGTGAGCTGGCCGGCGCTCTGGTAGCTCTTGGCGGTCAGGTCGACGCTCTTGATACTCGTGGCGGTGCCGTTGGCGAACCGGTCGATGGTCGGGAAGCTGCGCGGCAGGTTGCCGCCGAGCTTCGCCTCGATCGCCAGGCCACGCTCGAACTGGTTGAGCTTCCAGACCGAACTGCCGGCCTTCAGGTACGCCCCGACACCGCCGCTGAGCGCGCCCAGCGCGCCGCCGATAGCGAAGTCCCGCAGGGCGTCACCCATGCTGTACTTGCGCCCGGTCAGCGCGGCGACGCCCGCGCCGATGCCGACCGAGGACGCGCCGCCGATCAACGCCCCGATCAGGATCGGTACGCAGATCGGGCAGTCGCCGTTGGGGTCGGAGAGGTTGACCGGGTCGTTGAGGGCGTACGTGTAGAGGTTCGTGCTGCCGCCGCCGAATCCGGCCGGGTCCTGGCTGAGGAACCGCCCCGTCTCCGAGCTGTACCAGCGGGCCCGGTGGTAGGACAGACCGGTGTCGGCGTCGCGCTCCCGGCCGGTGAACTGCTGGGTGTTGCCGCTGGCGGCGCCGCTGACGGTGACCGCGCCGAACGGGTCATAGCTGTACTGGGTGGTCAGCGTGCCGGCGGAGTCGGCCAGGCCGAGCACGGTGCCGAGCGCGTCGGTGATCGGCATCCGGGCGCCGGCGGCGTCGGTACGGACCAGTGTCTGGTCGAGCCCGGCGGTGAGCCGGTTGGCGACGGCCGCGCCGGTCTGCTCCCGTACCAGGTTCGGGCCGTCGTAGACGAAGGCGGTGGTGGCCCCACCGGCCGTACGGGTGGCGAGACGCCCGGCGCCGTCGTAGCCGTACGCGGTGGTCATCCCCGGCCCGGTGACCCCGGTCAGCTCGCCCCGGGCGTTCCAGGTGTAGCCGAGCAGTCCGTCCCCGGTCAGGTTGCCCTCGTTGTCGTAACTGAACGTCCGGGCACCCCGGCTGGTCAGCCGGTTCGCGGCGTCGTAGCTGACCGATGGCGCGGTGGCGGGGACGGTGACGTTGGCGAGGCTGCCGGTCAGGTTCAGCACCCGCCCGGTGTCGTCGTACGAGTAGCCGAGGTCGCCGATCGGTACCCCACCGGCGCTCTCGTAGAACATCCCGGTCAGCTGGGAGGCGGCGTCGTACGTGTACCAGGCGGTGACGCCGCCCTGCTCGACCCGGTCGGTCCGGCCGGCCGCGTCCCGGTGCCAGGTGGCGGTGGTGCCGCCCTGGGTGATCCGCTCGACCAGGCCGGTCTGGTCGTAGCCGTAGGAGATCGCCGGCTGACCGGGGACGGTCATCCCCGAGCGCCGCCCGGCCGCGTCGTAGGAGTAGCCGACGGTGCCGGCCGGGCTGACGACGCTGACCACCTGGTCGAGGTCGTTCCAGCCGAGGGTGACCAGCCCGCCACCGGCGGAGTCGTCGATCGTGGTGAGCCGGTCCTGGGTGTCGTAGCCGAACCGTTTGGTGCTCTCGTAGCTCGGTCCGGCGGTGGCGCCGTACCCGATGAACGTGGTCCGGCCGAGAGGGTCGTACTCGGTGACGGTGGTCTTGCCGCGCCGGTCGGTGGCGGAGATCACCCGGCCGAGCACGTCGTACGTCTGCCGGGCTTGGTGGCCGAGCGGATCGGTGACGGTCACCGGGCGGTCGGAGTTGTCGTACGCGACCGAGGTGCTGTTGCCCCGGGCGTCGGTGACCTTGGTCAGGTTGCCGTTGCCGTCGTACTCGAAGGCGGTGACCCGGCCGAGGCCGTCGGTGCTGGCGACGACCTGGTTGTCCGGGTCGTGGCGGACCTGCTCCAGCACGCCGGTCCCGTCGGTGACGGCGACCGGGCGGCCGACGGCGTCGACGAAGCTGCGGGTGGTCCGGCCCAACGGGTCGGTCACCGCGACCAGGTCGCCGTGCTGGTAGGTGTAGCTGGTGGTGTTGCCCAGCGGGTCGGTGAACGAGGTGACCTGACCAGCGGCGTTGTAGGCGTAGTGCCGGCTCCGGCCGGCGGTGTCGGTGACCTTGGTGAGGTTGCCGGTGGTGTCGTACTCCATCCGGTTGGTCCGGCCCTGGTCGTCGGTGACCGAGGTGATCTGCCGGTAGGGCCCGCCGGAGGTGACGGTGGCGGACTGCGCCGCGGCGGTGCCCGCGAGCGCGGTGAGTGAGGTCAGGTCGCCATTCGGGCCGTACCCGAGCGCGGTCCGTCGCCCGTACGGGTCGACCAGCGCGGTCGGCTGGTGGGTGACCGGATCACGGGCGGTGGTGGAGGTACGTGCCTGGGCGGTGCCGGCGGCGGTGGTCTCGGTGGTCACCCGGCGGTTGGCGTCGAAGCTGGTCTCCCGGACGCTTCCGTCAGGCTCGGTGACGGCCGTCTTCACGACCTTGCCCGCACCGTCGGTGGTGTACGCGAAACCGTAGGTGACACCGTCGGGCATGGTCTGGGCAACCACCCGCCCGGCAGTGTCGTAGGTGTTGGTGAGGTAGGTGATGCCGCGCGCATCGGTGACGGTGGTCATCCGGTTCGCGGTGTCGTAGCCGTAGCCGGTGGTCCGGCCGCCGGGCGAGGTGACGCTGGTCAGCCGACCGGCGGTGTCGTAGCCGTAGACCACGGCCCGGCCCGCGTTGTCCTGCGCCCGAACCACCCGGCCGCTGGCGTAGCTGAGTTTGATCCAGCGTCCGTTGGGCGAGGTGATCTGGGTGATGTCGCCGGACTGCCCGCCGCTGGCCCGGGTCAGGGTGATCTGGTTGCCGTGCCGGTCCCGGATGGACTGCAACGGGGTGTTCTCGCCGAAGACGTACACCATGCCGTCGGTGCGCACCAGGTCCCAGCCGTCACCGTTCCAGGTCATCACCGCGTCCCGGAACGGGCCGGTGGTGCCGACGGCCTTGAACACCGCGTCGGTCCAGCCGGTGCCGGGGCTGATCCGGTCCATGTGGACCTTGCCGCTGTCCGGGAAGACCAGGTCGGCCTCGGTGTACTCGTGTTCGGAGTAGATGAAGATGCCGTAGGTGAAGTTCGCGCCGATGCCGAACTCGCGCATCTGGGTGTCATTCTGCCGGTAGGTGCGGGTGATCGAGATCGGCAGCACGTCGTTGACGGTGAGGTCGGTGTGCTCGTCGACGAAGAGCCCGCTGGCCAGGTCGACCGGGTCGCCGCCGGCGTCGCCGTCCTCGCCCGGTCCGGTGCCGGCGGGGCGCTTGCCGCTGCCGTTGAACATCGCCCCGGTGAACTCCCAGACCCGCACGTCGGGGTCGGGCACGACCTGCCGGCCGTCCGGCGTGACGGTGCCGCGCCCGTAGATGTACCAGCCGGCCTCCGCGCCGGTCACCGGGCAGACCGAGGGCGCCTTCGCCGCCGCCGTGCCCGGCTTCTTCGGGTACGACTTCACCGGCGCGTTGGTGCACGGCACCCGGCCGGGGTCGTAGTCCCAGAAGTCCAGCCGGCTGCCCGGCGCGAGGCCCTGGGTGTTCGGGTAGATGATCTGCGCGCCCTTCGGCAGGATCACCGACCCGCCGGGCTGCACGGTGAAGTAGACGGGGGTGCGTACCCCGGCGGGCAGCGGGAACGGCGGCTGGTCCACCGGCAGCGCGGTGATGGACAGCTCGGTGACGGTTCTGCCGGTCCGGTCGCGGATCACGGAGCCCTTGGGTAGCCGTACCTCGAAGCCGGGAATCGCCGGAGTGGTGATGACCGTCTGCTGCTTGGTGGTGGGCGAGGGGAAGCGGACGCTGTTCGCGGTGTCGAGCCGGGTCATCCAGATCGGGTACGACAGCTCGACGGTCTCTCCCGCCCGCAGGTCGACACCGGTCTCGAAGCGGCCGAAGGCGCGTCCCGGGCTGCTCGCCGTCGCCCCGTCGATGACCAGGACGTGGTGCCCGGCGGTGAGCCCGGTGAGCAGGAACCGCCCGGTGGCGTCGGTACGGGTGCCGCGCCCGCCGACGGTGAGGGTGACATCCGCGAGCGGTCTGCCGTTGAGCAGCAGGGCCTGCCCGGCGAGCGCGGTGATTCCCCGCTCGGCGCGCAGCGCCGGCTGGAGGTTGCCGTAGGCGCCGGCGCGGTGCGACTCCCAGTCCTCACCGGCGAGGTTGAACCGGTCCGGGGTCCAGGTTTCGGTCACGTCGCCGACCGGCCCGGTCACGGTCTGCTTCGCGGCGGCGGGAGCCGGGGCGGCGGGCAGCCGTACCTCGCCGGTGACTCTGCCGACGGTGCTTGTCGAGGGGTCGACAAAAACGGTGTACGTGCCGGCGGTGGGCAGGGTGACCGAGGTGAAGGTGCAACTGCCGCCGCAGTACACGCTGCTGCCCAGGTTCGTCCCGTCCGGTTTGCGGATGATCGCCGTGGCGTTGTACTGGCTGTAGGTTCCGGCGGTCATCGCCACGGTGACCACCTGGCCGGCGGTGCCGGGGAAGGTGAGCGCCGCATTCTGCCCCGGCACGGTGGTGGTCAGGATGGTCGCCGGGCCGCCCGGGGTGGTGGCCGAGGTCGCGTCGGCCGGGACGGCGTGCACCTGGAGGGATACCGCACCGGTGTACGTGGTTTCCGGGTTCAGCAGGATCGTGTAGGTGCCGGCGACCGGCAGCGTGGTGGCGTCGAAGAAACACGTCGCCCCGCAGTACGCGCTGCTGAGCAGGTTCGTCCCGTCCGGTTTGCGCACCACCGCGGTCGCGTTGTAGGTCCCGTACGTGCCGGCGGTGCCCTGGACCGAGATCCGCTGGCCGGCGGTGCCGGTGAACGACAGCACGCCGTTCTGCCCGGGGACGGTGGTGGTCAGGGTGACCGGCGCACCGCCGGGTGTCGTGCTCGCGGCGACGTCGGCCGGCACGGCGTACACCTGGAGCGAGACCGCACCCGTGTACATCCCCTCCGGGTTCAGCAGGATCGTGTAGGTGCCGGCGACCGGCAGCGTGGTGGCGTCGAAGAAACACGTCGCCCCGCAGTACGCGCTGCTGAGCAGGTTCGTCCCGTCCGGCTTGCGCACCACCGCCGTCGCGTTGTAGGTCCCGTACGTGCCGGCGGTGCCCTGGACCGAGATCCGCTGGCCGGCGGTGCCGGTGAACGACAGCACCGCGTTCTGTCCCGGGGCGGTGGTGGCCACCGACACCGCCGGGCCGCCGATCGTGGCGTTCACCGCCGCGTCGGCCGGCACGTCGTAGATCCGCAGGACCACCGTGCCGGTGTAGGCGCCCTCCGGGTTCAGCAGGATCGTGTACGTGCCGGCGACCGGCAGCGTGGTGGCGTCGAAGAAACACGTCGCCCCGCAGTACGCGCTGCTGAGCAGGTTCGTCCCGTCCGGCTTGCGCACCACCGCCGTCGCGTTGTACGTCCCGTACGTACCGGCGGTCCCCTGCACCACGATCCGCTGGCCGGCGGTGCCGGTGAACGACAGCACCGCGTTCTGCCCCGGGACGGTGGTGGTGAGGGTGACCCCCGCCCCGCCCGGTGTCGCGGTCGCGGTGGCGTCGGCCGGTACGTCGTACACCCGGACGGTGAGCGCGCCGGTGTAGGTGCCGGCCGGGTCGAGCAGGAGGCTGTACGTGCCGGTGACCGGCAGCACCACCGTGTCGAAAAGGCACGACGCCCCGCAGTACGCGCTGCCGGTCAGGTTCGACCCGTCCGGTTTGCGGACCACCGCCGTCGCGTTGTACGTGCCGTACGTGCCGCCGGTGCCCTGGACGAGAATCCGCTGCCCGGCGGTGCCGGGGAAGGTCACCACGCCGTTCTGGCCGGGGGTGCTGGTGGTCACGGTGACCGGGTCGCCGCCCGGGGTGGTCGGGACGGTGGCGTCCACCGGCACGTCGAAAACCTGCGCGGTGAGGCTGCCGACGGCTGCGGCCGCCGGGTCCACCAGCAGCGTGTAGGTGCCGGCCGCGGCCAGCGACACAGAGCTGAACGAGCAGGTCGTCGCGCAGGAGGAGGTGCTGGTGACCGTGCTGCCGTTGGGCGCGCGCAGCGCCACGGCCACGCTGCCGCCGCCGAACGCACCGGCGGAGAAGCTGGCGGTGACGACCTGTCCCGCCGTACCGGGAAACGAGATCACCGCGTTCTGCCCCGGCACCGTGGTGGTCACGGTGACCGCGGCCCCGCCGGGTGTGGTGGTGGCGGTGGTGTCGGCCGGTACGACGTACACCCGGGCGGTGAGCGTGCCGACGGCGGCCGTCCTCGGGTCGACGGACAGGGTGTAGGTGCCGGCGGCCGGAAGTGTCGTGGTGTCCAGGAAGCACGCCGTCCCGCAGGACGTGTTCGACACGATCGAGGTCCCGTCCGGGCGGCGTAGCGTCACCACCGCCTCGGTCGAACCGAACGTGCCGGCGGAGAGCTGCACCGCCACCCGCTGACCCGCTGTCGCCGGGAACGAGATCACCGCGTTCTGCCCCGGCACCGCCGTGGTCACCGACACCGCCGCACCACCCGGCGTGGCGGTCGCCGTGGCGTCGGCCGGCACGTCGTGCACCTTCGCGGTGATGCCGCCGACGACCGTGCCCCTCGGGTCGATCAGCACGGTGTACGTCCCGGCCACCGGAAGTGTCGTGGTGTCCAGGAAACACGCCGTCCCGCAGGAGCTGTTCGACACGATCGAGGTCCCGTCCGGGCGGCGTAGCGTCACCACCGCCTCGGTCGAACCGAACGTGCCGGCGGAGAGCTGCACCGCCACCCGCTGACCCGCTGTCGCCGGGAACGAGATCACCGCGTTCTGCCCCGGCACCGTCGTGGTAACCGACACCGCCGCACCACCCGGGGTGGTGTTGGCGACCGCGTCGTTCGGCAGGTCGTGCACCTGGGCGGTGATCGCACCGAGGGTGGCGTCGGTGGGGTTGACCAGGACCGTGTACGTGCCGGTCGTCGGGAGCGTGATCGCGTTGAACGAGCAGCTCGTACCGCAGTAGGTGTCGGCGACGACGGTGGAGCCGTCCGGGGCGCGCAGCCTGGCGTAGGCGTTGTACGTGCCGAAGGTGCCGCCCGACATGATCACCGAGATGGACTGCCCGGCGGTGCCGGGGAAGGAGACCACGGCGTTCTGTCCGGGGACCGTGGTGGTCAGGGTGACCGGGGCTCCACCTGGCGTGCTGTTCGCGGCGGCGTCCGGCGGCACGTCGTGGACCTTCACCGTGGCCTGGCCGAGGTAGGTGCCGTCCGGGTTGAGCAGGATGGTGTACGTGCCGTCGACCGGCAGCACCACCGCGTCGAAGAAACACGAACCACCGCAGTACGCACTACCGCCCAGGCTCGACCCGTCCGGCTTACGGATCACCGCCGACGCGTTGTACGTCCCGTACGTACCACCGCTGAACTGCGCGGAGATCCGCTGCCCGGCCGTACCGGCGAACGACACCACCGCGTTCTGGCCCGGCACGGTGGTGCCCACGGTGACCGGGGCGCCGCCGGGCGTGGTGCTCGCCGTCGCGTCCGCCGGCACCAGGTGGACCTGCGCCGACACCTGGCCGACGGTGACGCCGTCCGGGTTGAGGGCGATCGTGTACGTGCCGTCGACCGGCAGCACCACCGCGTCGAAGAAACACGACGCACCGCAGTACGCGCTGCCACCCAGGCTCGACCCGTCCGGCTTACGGATCACCGCCGACGCGTTGTACGTCCCGTACGTACCACCGCTGAACTGCACCGAGACCCGCTGCCCCGCCGTACCGGGGAAGGAGATCACGCCGTTCTGGCCGACGGTGGTGGCGACGGTGACCGCGCCCGCGCCGGGCGTGGTGCTCGCCGTCGCGTCCGCCGGCACCGAGTGGACCTGCGCGCCGACCGTACCGACGTAGGTGGTGTCGGGGTTGACCACGATGGTGTACGTGCCGTCGACCGGCAGCACCGTGGTGTCGAACAGGCACGAGCTGCCGCAGTACGCGCTGCTGGTCAGGTTCGACCCGTCCGGTCTGCGCACGATCGCCGTCGCGTTGTAGGTCCCGTACGTGCCGCCGGAGAGGTGGACGAGGACCCGTTGCCCCGTGGCGCCGGCGAACGAGAAGACGCTGTTCTGGCCGGGCACCGTCGTGGTGGCGGTGACCTGGGGACCGCCGGGCGTCACCGCCACGGTGGCGTCGGCCGGCACGTCGTACACCTGGACGGTGATCGCCCCGGTCACGGTGGACTGCGGGTCCACGAAGAGGGTGTACGTGCCCTCGATCGGCAGCACGGCGGTGTCGAGGAAGCAGGCGCTGCCGCAGGAACCGTTCGAGGCGACCGTTCCGCCGCCCGGCCTGCGCAGCGTGACGGCGGCGTTGTAGGTGCCGTAGGTGCCGTCACTGACCTTGACCGCGACCCGCTGACCGGTGCTGCCGGCGAAGGTGACGGCCGCGTTCTGCCCCGGGACGGTGGTGGTGACGGTCACCGGGCCGCCGCCCGCCGTGGTGCTCGCCGTGGCGTCTGCCGGCACCTCCCGGACGGTCGCCGAGATCGAGCCGGTGGCCGCGCTCGCCGCGGCCAGCAGCAGGGTGTACGTGCCCACCGTCCGAGCCGTCACCACGTCGATGAAGCCGGTGGCGCCGACGCACCCGGACGACGCGGCGGTGCGCCCGAACGGGTCGAGCACCTTCGCGGTGGAGATGCCGCAGGAGCCGAGGGTGCCGTCCGCGAGCTGCACACTCGCCCGCTGCCCCTCCGCCAGGTCGAAGACGACCAGGGCGATGTCGCCCGCGCTCGGGATCGACACCGACCTCGTGCCGCCGAGCGCGACCCGCGAGGTGTGCGCCACGTCGGCAACGGCGTACGGGGCGGGCGCGACGAACACGTCGGCGGTGCCTTCGCCGCTGCCGTACCTGGTCCGTACCCCGATCCGGCCGGAGCCGGCGCCGGCGGGCACCTGGACGCCGAGGCTGCCGGCGGCGACGGTCGGGGTGAACGCCCGGGTGCGGTTGAGGGTGATCGCGTTGTCGGCGGCCTCGGTGGCGAAGCCGGTGCCGGTGACCGTGACCGTGCCGCCGGGTGCGACGACGTTCGGGGTGACCGCGGTGACGGTCGGTGCGGACTCGTCGAAACCGCTGACCACGAAGGACTGCGGGCTGGTCGCGGTGACACCGCCGACCGCGACGGTGACCGGTCCGGTGGTCGCCCCGGCGGGGACCCGGACCACCAGGCGCCGTCCGCCGGCCGTGCTGACCGTGGCCGGTACGCCGTTGAACTCGACGGTGTTCTCGGCCGCGACGTTGGAGAAGCAGCCGCCCTGGAGGGTCACCTCGGCGCCAACCGCCGCCCGCGCCGGCACCACCGACAGCAGGGCGAGGGCTTGGCTGCCGTCGTTGGTGACGGAGGTGATGTTGCCCGTGGGGTCGTACCCGTATTGGGCACTACGACCGGTCCGGTCCTGCACCCCGGCCAACTGCCCGGCGGCGTCGTACGCGTAGCCGAACGAGTCGCAGGCGACCGAGGCAGGCACGATGTCCGGCAGGTCCCCCCGGACGCCGAGGCCCAGCAGCAGGGCGAGCGCGGCGAGCGACGCGGCCGACCGTAGTCGGGCACCCGCCCAGACCCTCGATCGGATGGTGCGGTGGCCAGCCGGTCCAGACATGCTGCCTCCTCAGACGCAACTTCTGGAAGGCAAGTTAGGCGAGATCCATCGACCAGAATAGACATCCGATCGGTCCGGGACCCCCGGAACCTAATCACTCACTGTGATCGCACCTTCTACCGGCAGAAACCGGCGGCGTCACCGAAAGTGTTGTCGACTATCGGACAGTCAATTGTGTTGCCGCCGAGCGGGCTAAATTGGACGGTTCGCCGCGGGCCGGTGTGGGCGGCACCGGGCCGGATTTCGGCAAGGGCGCTGTCGGCGTGGTGACACCAGCACTCCTTCCGCCAAACAACCGGTCAGTCCCAGTTGTCGTGCCGGATGCCGAAGGCGTCCCGCTCGGACTCGGTAATGTCCAGCGAACCGTCGCGCAGCTTGAGGAGGGTTTCGAAGTACTCCTCTCGGGGCGCGCCCGGCGCGAACAGCAACAGCATCGAGGCTGGCTCACCCGACTCGTTTCGGAACCCGTGCATCCCGCCGGGTGGTACGTGCAGGAAGTCTCCGGCGCCGGCGTCGACCCACCGGTCGCCGGAGTACAGCCGGATGTTTCCGCCCAGGACGAAGAACGACTCGGAAAGGCCGCGGTGGAAGTGCGGGCCGGGTCCGCTTGGCTCCGGGCTGAAGTCCCACCGGTAGAGGCCGAAGTCGCCGTACGTCTCGGTGCCGCGCGCGAGGTAGGTGACCTTCACCCCGTTGGGGTAGGTGATGTCCGCCGGCTGATCCGCTGTCCTGAGGTGGGTGCGGCTGTGACCGTGTTCCCCGTCGTAGCGCGAAGGTGGATAGGCGGGTAGCGACAACGCGGTTCCCTCCCTTCTGTGAGGCGTGGACGATCGTGGGCGGGTGCGACGCCGAATGGCCGTTGCCGGACTTTATCGGGCGGCGGTGCTCAGATGGTGCAGGAGCTTGCGGGCCAGGGCGTCCAGGGTGGTCAGCTCTCGGGGTGTGAGGCCGGCGGCCAGCAGGGCGGTGACGTTGGCGGTGTGCTGCGTCATGGCGGCGTCGACGGTGGCGTAGCCCTGTTCCGTGAGGCGGATCTGGAAGCTGCGCCGGTCGGCCCGGTCCAGCGAGCGTTCGACCATTCCGGCGGACTCCAGCCGGTCCAGCCGGTTGGTCATTCCTGCTCGGGAGAGCATCAGCAGGTCGGACAGATGTGAGGGGCTGAGGGTGTACGGGACGCCGGAGCGGCGCAGCGCTGCCAGGACGTCGAACTCGCCCCGTTGCAGGCCGAACTCGGTGAACACCTGTTCCTGGGCGGGGCCGAGGAGCAGGTTCACGCGGCCGAGCCGGCCGACTACCGCGATCGCGGTGAGGTCCAGGTCCGGGCGTTCCCGCTGCCAGGCGGCGACCACCGCGTCCACCGCGTCCGGGGCGGCTGTTGGCGTGTTCGTGTCAGTGCCGGGTGAGGTGGAAGCGGGGACGTCGTGCGTGTCGGCGGCGCTCATGCCACCACTATAGTTCGAGGTCAGATACAAGCACCATCGTATAGTTTGACGTCGTACTATCAGACGTGTAATCATTTCTGGCATGAGTGAGATGCACCCACCAGGGACGCCTCCGGACGAGCAGCCTGGGTTCAGTCCCCTGGTGATACGCCCGCAGGACGCCGAGTTCCTCGGCGCCGGATCGGACACCATCGCGCTGCTGGCCGACGCGTCATCCACCGGTGGCCTGCTGGGAGTCAGTCGCACAACCCTGGGGCGAGGCAGGGACGGCGCGACCCCGCACTACCACCGCGGATCGGCCGAGTTGTTCTTCGTCCTGGACGGGCGGCTGCAGGTCCTGGCAGGCGAGGAGGTGGCGGAGGTCGAGGCCGGCGGCACCCTCGTGGTCCCGCCGCACACCGTGCACGCCTTCGCGGCGGCTCCCGGGTCAGGTGCCGACACGCTGATCGTGATCACCCCGGGGGTGGAGCGATTCGCCTATTTCCGCCTGCTGGAACGCGTCCGCAACGGCCACGCCGACCCTCGCGAGCTGCTCGCGGTCCAGGATCGCTTCGACACCCACTTCGTCGACAGCGCCCCCTGGCACCGGACTCGCGCAGCCGCCTGACCGCACCCACCCTCACCGGCACCTGACTGCACGTACTCCTGAGGAGACATCATGCGAAAGATCATCGCTTCCACCTACGCCACCCTCGACGGCTTCATCGACAACCCGCACCTGTGGTCCATGCAACACAACAGCGAGGACGCCATGGCGTACGCCCTGAACCTCACGCTCGGCTGCGACGCGCTCCTGCTCGGCCGCGTCACGTACGAGGGCATGGCCCAGGCATGGCCGGCCATGGGCGGCAACCCCTACGCCGACCACGTCAACAGCATCGCCAAGTACGCCGTGTCCTCGACCCTCGAGAAGCCGGCCGCGTGGGACAACTCCCACATCATCCCGGGCGACGAGCTCGTCGAAGCCGTGACCACACTGAAATCCGAAGCCGGCAAGGACATCCTCATCTGGGGTAACGGCCGACTCACCGACGATCTGGCCAAGCACGGGCTCCTGGACGAGTACAAGGTCTGGATCTACCCCGTCATCAAGGGCGGCGGCGAGGCACTCTTCCGCCCCGAGAGCGCCAGCACCGTCGAACTCGTCGACAGCACGACCTTCACCTCGGGCATCGTCGTCCTGACCTACCGCCCCACGCGCCCCTGAGACGAGCCACCCGTGTCCTTCGAGGGGATCGCCGGCGGTGGCGGCCGAGGTGGTGCTGGCGTACCGGATACCGGATCGACGCGCGGCCCCGCGCCCGGGTGGGCTGACCTTCGGGTCCCTCAGCAGCGGCATCAGGCGGCCACGGATCCCACCGACCACCAACGGCCGGCAACCGCACCCGCACCCTGCCGGGCCCAGCACCGCACTGTTCAACCTTCGACCCATAACCGGGGTGCGGTAGCGGCCCGCAGGCCCTGGCCCGCCCCCGCTGCCCGTGCACGCTCGGCCCCTCCGGCCGGCCCTCACCAGCGGGGGACAACGACCGCCAATCGAGCCCGGACCGGGCTAGCCAGAGCCCCCCGGAGCGGCAGGCGAACGCACTTCGTGGTGCGGAGCCCGGCCCCGTCGGCATACGGTGAGGACGTAATCGACCTTGGAGGGCTGGCACGTGGCGACGGAGGACTGGTTCCTCACCGCGCGGGAGCGCGGCAATCCGACCTCCCGCCTACCCGCCTCTACCAGCGGAAACCAGGCCGAACCGCTGATTCATGGCGCGGCGTACTTCGATCGGTTGGTGACCGAGGTCGAGGCGTTGCGGGCCGGGGACCACCTGTTCTTCACCGACTGGCGGGGTGACCCGGACCAACGGATGCGCCCGGACGGTCCCACCGTGTCCGAGTTGTTCTGCCAGGCGGCGCAACGTGGCGTGGTGGTCAAGGGTCTGATCTGGCGTTCCCACCTGGACCGGCTCCAGTACAGCGAGGAGGAGAACCGCAGCCTCAGCGAGGCCGTCTCGGCCGCCGGTGGCGAGGTGCTCCTCGACCAGCGGGTCCGGCGGGGCGGATCGCACCACCAGAAGTTGGTGGTGCTGCGGCACCCGAACGAGCCGGAGCGGGACATCGCCTTCGCCGGTGGGATCGACCTCTGCCACAGCCGGCGCGATGACGCCGACCACCGGGGCGACCCGCAGGCGGTGGCGATGTCGCCCCGCTACGGCGACCGCCCGCCCTGGCATGACGTGCAGTTGGCGGTCCGGGGGCCGGTGGTCGGTGCGCTGGACACCACGTTCCGGGAGCGCTGGACCGATCCGATGCCGCTGGACTCGGAGAACCCCATGGCGTACCTGCGGGACCGGCTGCGCGGGGCGGACCTGAGAGCCGACCCGCTGCCGGCCCAGCCCCCCGACCCGCCGCCCTGCGGGCCGCACCACATCCAGGTGCTGCGCACCTATCCGGCAGTCCGGCCGCGCTACCCGTTCGCCCCGGACGGGGAGCGTACGGTGGCCCGTGGCTACACCAAGGCGATCCACCGGGCCCGGAAGCTGATCTACCTTGAGGACCAGTACCTCTGGTCGACCGAGGTGGCCGACCTGTTCGCCGCCGCGTTGCGGGCCAACCCGGAGTTGCACCTGGTCGCCGTGGTGCCCCGCTACCCCGACGTGGACGGTCGACTGGCCCTGCCGCCGAACATGGTGGGGCGGGAGCAGGCGCTCGCCCTCTGCGAGCGCGCCGCACCCGAGCGGGTGCACGTCTTCGACGTGGAGAACCGGTCCGGTGACCCGGTGTACGTGCACGCCAAGGTCTGTGTGGTGGACGACGTCTGGGCGAGCGTGGGCAGCGACAACTTCAACCGCCGATCGTGGACCCACGACAGCGAACTGTCCTGCGCCGTACTCGACGACACGGCCGACGACCGGACGCCCACCGACCCGTCCGGGCTCGGCGACGGGGCCCGCCGGTTCGCCCGCGAACTGCGGCTGCGGCTGTGGCGCGAGCACCTGGACCGGGCCGCCGACGGCAGCGAGGACGACGACCTGCTCGATCCGCAGGAGGCGGTGCGAGCCATCGCGGCCGGCGCGGCGGCGCTACAGGCGTGGCATGACGGTGGCCAACTCGGGCCCCGGCCGCCGGGTCGGCTACGCCCGCACCAACCGGAACGGCTGCGCTGGTTGACCCGGGTCTGGGCGGTGCCGGTCTACCGCCTGGTCTACGACCCGGACGGCCGTCCCTGGCACGCCCGGCGCAGTGGAAGCTGGTAGCGGGCGACCGACACCCCGGCGCCGGCTCGGATCGTCGGGCCGGTCGGTCGGCCTTCGTAGAACTGCCTCCTACCACGGAAGGAGCACATCGACCGGCGTCGGGCCTACAGTTCGCGTGTGGTCGTGGGCTGGATCGGTCAACCGTTCGACCGGAGGATGTTGCCGGTTCGGGTGCTGATCGTCCTTGCGTGTGTGCTCGGGTACCTGGCGCAGGTTGCGCGACACCGCCGTACCCCTGCGGCCGGCCGACTGGGTGCTGGCGGCCACGGCGGCGGCGATCAGCGCCGGGGGAAGCCGGTGTCCCCTGGCCACGGTGTTGGTCCAGTCGGCGCTGCTGGGAATGGCCGGGTTGGTCGGTGCCACCATGCTGGTGCCGATCAAGCTTGCCGCGAGTCTCGCCGTCTTCGAGCTGGCGTTGCACCGCACCGGCTGGGCGTTGCTGGCCGGCTGGGGAGCGTTGGCGACCGTCTACGCCAAACGCGTGTTGAACAGCATGCCGGCGGATCTGGTCCCGGTGCTGTACCGGGTCACCGTGTTGATCGGTCTCCCGCTGCTGCTCGGCGCCTACCTGCCGGCGGTGCGACAGGAGGCCCGCCAGGCGGAGCGGCGGGTCGCGGAGGAGCGGCGGCGCCGGTTGTCGGAACTGGCCCTGGTCCGGGCCAACGAACGCAGTGCCATCGCGCGGGAACTGCATGACATGGTCGCCCAACACATCGCGTCGATCGTGCTGCGGGCAGGCACCTCGACCTCGACGTGATGGTGGACGGCGAAACCCTCGACGGTCACTCCCGCGCGGGGCGCCTGCCCCGGACCACGGTCACCGGCACCCGCTGTACGAACCCGCAGGGCCGGTCCCGTCCTACAGCCTGACCAGCGCGACGTCCCACTGGCCGTGCAGTTCCTCCCACCCGGCCACGATCTCGCCGATCGGTAGCGGATTGCGCCCCGGATCGTCGTCGCGGTTCAGTTCGCACCCCTGCTGCTCAAGCTCCCGGAGCACCCGCTCGGCGTCGTCGACCGACCCGTCGGTCACGAGCCGCAGGTAGCCGATCCGCCAGTCGTCGGTGCGCGGTGGTGCGAGCGCGAGGTCGCGCCCGGAGACGAACCGTCGGCTGACGGCGTACAGGGAACGGCTCGCGTCGACGCGCAGCGGCCCGTCGTCGGACATCGCGACGTCCGGATGGAGGAACACCCGCTCGCCGGTGAGGACGGGGGGTCGAGCCACTCGGCAAGACGGTCGAGTTCGGTCTCGTAAAGGAAGTTGCCCCATGCGTAGAGTGCGAATTCGGCCACGGGCGCCGATCGTACGCGGCGGGCGAGGTGCGGACGGGGCCGTCGCGCCCCGGCGGGTGGTTGCCCACCGAGGCGCGACGGTCCGTCGTACGAGGTCGGGAGCGCGGCTACTGCTGGTCGCAGTACGTGTCGCCGGGCTCGTCCGGTGGCTCACTCGGGTTCGGGTCGTCGGGGTCGACCGGTTGGCCGACGATCTGGACGAAGAACGGGTCCCCGGGCAGGATGCGGTGCTTCTGGTAGAACCAGCCCAGCCGGGAACCGGAGGCGCAGTTGTCCTTCAGTGGGATCTCGTCCACCGAGTAGGACAACGGCCCGGTCAGGGCCCCCTCCTTGGTCGAGGCGAACGGGTACTCGTCGCACGAGTCCCGGTTGGTGCCCCAGATCCGGTTGCAGGCGGCGATGGCGAGGTCCCGGTTGTTCTTGATGCCGCCGCCGGTCAGCCGGTGCAGCGGGTCGTTGCTCTCCCGCGAGCCGGGGATGTGCTTGCGCTGGCCCGCGGGCGGCAACGGTTCGGTCAGGTTGGGCGTCTGCTGTGCGGTGTCGATGTGCTCGGCCGAGTGCTGCACCTTGAGATCGTTCTTGTTCAACTTGAAGGTCGAGACGCCGTTCCTGATCACACAGCCGCCGTTGTAGACGGAGATGTTCGGTGAGGAGTCGCAGCGGATGGCCTTGTGCGTGCCGAAGGCGGTGAACTTGACCCGGTCGTAGACGAACTCGATACCCGCGTTGATGTCGCAGTTGGCGGTGTAGTGCCGCCCCACCCCGACGGGCGTCGGGGAGCGGAGCGTGTGGTCGACCGTGACACCGGCCGTCCACTGCGCGTACGTCTTGGTCACCCGGTCCGTCCCACTGGTGAGCTGGCAGGGGTCGGGCGACCCTGCACCCCTGGTTCTGAGCAGGAGCAGCGACACCGGCATGACGGCCGGCGGGGGAGTGCCCCAGACGGTCCGGAAGTCGTCCAGCCGCCATTTCAGCTTGGTGTCCCGAGCCGCGAGGTGTGAACTGTCCCGGACACCACGGAACGTGGTGACGAGTTGGGTGATCCGGAACGACACCGCCCCGACCTGCACCCAGACACCGCCCCGGTTGCGGACCCAGGATTCGAACAGCCCGGTCTGCTTGTGGCAGGCGTTGTACTGGTTCTTGATCCAGCCCTTGGACGCGTACGCCTTGGTCGTCGCCGAGGTCCCGTCGCATTCGGCCAGGGTGATCTGTCCGGGGCTGGTGGGCGAGGGCGCCGCCGCGTCGACCGCGCGCCCACCGTCGCCCGGTACCCGCGAACCGGTCGTGAGCGCCCCGGTGCCGGCCAGGGTCACCTCCAGCACGGGCGGAACCGGCTCGCCCTCCCACGGCACGGCGGAGTCGAAGTAGCGTTCGTGCTGGCCCTCCCCGGCCTCCGGAACCGTACGCAGGGCCAGGCCGTGGTTGGCCGTACCGGTCGCCCACATTTGGGCGGTCGCGGTCACCGGCCAGCTCATCGTCCCGACGCCCTCGCAGTCGGGGGTGGCGTCCGCGGCCACACCGGTCGCGCCCGTGGCCGGCTGCCGGTTCCAGGCGAGTGTCTCCGGGGCCCAGGAGCCGGTCACCGGGAACACCCGGATGTCGATCGTGTCGGTGTCGCACCAGGCGAAGACCTGGTTCAGCCGCAGCGTGGCGCTGCGTACCGTACGTCCGGCCAGCGCCGTCGTGTCAAACCTCAGGTACGTACGGGACAGGTCGTGCGTGCCGTCCCCCCAGTCGTAGCTGCCGGCAACGAGCAGTGGCTCGCCCTGCTCCTCGAAGCCCCAGTTGGTGGTGGCGACACCGGCGACCAGTGGCAGCTCCAGCGTCTGGTCCTTACCGGGCGGCCCGGTCGGTGGTGGTGTCGGTTCGGAAGGTGTCGGGGTGGGGGTGGTCGGGGTGGGATTCGGCCCGGTCGGGGTGGGGTCCGGGGGCACCGGATCCTCACCGGGCGGCGCGTTCGGGTTGCTCGCCGCGTCCCGATCCTCCTGGGTCAGTCCCTCCGGTGCCGAGTAGTCGTCCATCTCCAGGTCGTCGAAGGTGACGCCCTCGGTCTCCGCGAACCGGATCGCATCCTCGTCGCTGCGCCTCGGCATCTCCTGGCCGCCTGTTGTGCGGCCTTGACCGGGTCGAGCCGGCTGGCCGTCGACTCGGGTTCGGGCTGGTTGGCGCTGGCCCGGAACGGACCGCCGATCAGCAGCGACGCGGTCAGGACGGCGACGGCCGCGACGGCCACCGCCCGCCACTGCCCGGGTCCGCGCGCGGACGGGCTCATGGATCCTGTCATCTCGCTCCCCTCGGAGCACAAGGAATAGATAGGCAACCATCTCTCGGTGGCCTGGAACGGAAGCTTGGGTGATCCTTGAATCGGCCGTTCGGAAACCCCGCCGCAGGTCGGGGGCGGCGGGGTTGACGGAGGGACCCGGGCCGCCAATGCATCGGGCGGCCGCGCGCCGGTTGGACGAGGCACTGCGGGGCTGCTCGGTACGTCGACGGCGACCGGGCGCGGGTGACGCCGTACGTGGCGGATAGGGGTTCCGCTGTCCGCGCCCGCGGGACGCGGGCAAGCCCGTGCAGGGGTCAACGACGCAGCCGGTTGCGAAACTGCTTCAATACTGCGTTAGCGGGGGCGATCGAGGCTTCTGACGCATTACACGACCCTCCGTGCCGGATAGGTGACACCCGGTGTCCGTTCGGTGTACTCGATCGCTGCACGACGCTGGCCCGATGTCGGCACGACCCGGACGGAGGAGGGAATGTCCAGCACGCCGCTGTCCTTGCCGCAGCCGTCCGCGCGGGCGCCAGAGTTCGGCCGGGACGCGCTCATCGTCTGCGAGAACCTGGTGCGGATCTACCAGACCGGTTCGATCGAGGTGCAGGCGCTGCAGGGACTGGACCTGGCCGTGGACAGCGGTGAGATGGTCGCCGTCGTCGGCGCCTCCGGCTCGGGTAAGTCGACGCTGCTGTCCATTCTGGCCGGCATCGACGCCCCGACCGCCGGCCGAGCGCGGGTCGACCAGTGGAACCTGCTGGCGATGTCCCGCGCGGACCGCGTGGACTACCGGCGGCACACCGTCGGTTTCGTACGGCAGCAGACGGCGAGCAACCTGGTCCCCTACCTGACCGCACGGGAGATGGTGGACCTGCCGATGACGGCGGCCCGTACCGGAAAGAAGCAACGCCGGGAGCGCGCGGCCGAGCTGCTGGGCAGCCTCGGCGTCGCCGACTGTGCCGATCGGCGCCCCGCCCAGCTCTCCGGCGGACAGCAGATGCGGGTCGCGATCGCGGTGGCGCTGGCCAACAAGCCGCGGGTCCTGCTCGCCGACGAGCCGACCGGCGAACTGGATGCCGCCACGTCCGCGGAGGTCTTCGGCGTACTGCGGGACGTCAACCGACGGTACGGCGTCACCGTTGTCGTGGTGACCCACGACCCGGAGGTCAGCGGCCAGGTCGAACGGACCGTCGCGATCCGGGACGGGCGCACCAGTAGCGAGGTGCTGCGCCGTACCACCACCAACGCGGAGGGCGACACGCACATGATCGCCGAGGAGTACGCCGTGATGGACCGGGCCGGGCGGGTTCAGGTGCCGCGCGACTTCCGCCAGGCGCTGGCGCTGACCCGGCGGGTCCGGCTGGCCCTGGAGCCCGACCACATCACGATCCGCCCCGACGAGGAAAGCGACGAATGAGCACCGAGCCGCTGCTCAGCGTGCGTGGTGTGCACCGGCGTTTCAGCACCGGGCCGACCGCCGTGCACGCCCTGCGCGGCGTCTCGTTCGACGTGGCCGCCGGTTCCATGGTGGCGCTCGTCGGCCGGTCCGGCTCGGGCAAGACCACCCTGCTCAACGTCATCGGCGGCCTGGATCGCCCGGACACCGGCACCGTGCACGTCGACGGCACCGACGTCACCGCGCTCGGGGAGGACGGCCTGTCCCGGCTGCGGCGCGAGAAGGTGTCGTACGTCTTCCAGAGCTTCGGGCTGATCCCGGTGCTGTCGGCGGCGGAGAACGTCGGCGCCCCGCTGCGGCTGGCCCGCGTCGCCCCGGCCGAGCGCGAGCGGCGAGTCGAACTGCTGCTGGACCTGGTGGGCCTGGCCGACCATGCCCGGCAGCGGCCGGCCGAGCTGTCCGGCGGCCAGCAGCAGCGGGTGGCGATCGCGCGTGCGCTGGCCGCCTCACCCCGGCTGCTGATCGCCGACGAGCCGACGGGGCAACTTGACGCCGAGACGGGTCTGTCGGTGATGGCCCTGCTGCGCGGGGTGGTGGAGTCCGAAGGCGTCACCGCACTGGTGTCGACACACGACGCGGTGATGATGGCGTTGGCCGACCGGGTGATCCGCATCCACGACGGGCAACTCGACGAGCAGGCGGCCGAGCAGCCGTACGGGCACGTGCCGGGCGCCACGTGACGCGACGATGCTGAGGCTGGTCAGCCGCCGCGCCCGCGCGCAGTGGCCGTTGCTGGCAGCCCTCCTCGGGGTCGTCACGGTCGGCGCGACCCTGCTCGGCACCTGCACCCTGCTGAGCACCCGCACCGCCGAGCGGGCGCTGGAGGTGGCCATGGCCCGCGCCGCCCCCGCTGCCGTCGACGTGACCGCCTACACCGGCACCATCGAGGGCCGGGACGCGCCATCCGTCACCGCCGACACCCGTACCGTGGTGACCTCCGCGCTCGTACCGTTCCCGTCGACGACGACCGCGCGGGCGTCGACCGTGCTGCGGGCGCTGCCGCCGGGGCTCGCCCCGGGCACCACCGTCCCGGCCCAGGCGTACCTGTCGGGGCTGGACGACCTGCCGGCCCGAGCCCAACTGATGACGGGGCGCTGGCCACGAGACCCCGGTGACACGGTGGTGCTGGAGTCCACCGCCCAACTGCTCGGCCTCGGCCCCGGCAGCCGGGTCCACCTCGGCGCGGAGCTGGCCCACGCGCCCGTCCCGGCCCTCGACGTGACCGTCGTCGGTGTCGTACGCCCGCTGCCGGGCCGCGGCTGGGACCGCGACCCGCTGGCCGCCGCCGGCTCTGCCACCGGGTACCGGGACGGCCGCTTCGGGCAGCCCGTCAACGCCTACGGCCCCTTCATCGTCGACCTCGCCGACCTAATCACCAACGGTGCGACCCTCGACCGGCTCGAGATCACCGCCCATCCGGACCTGTCCCACTCCAACCGCCGCGACCTTCAGACCGTGGCCGGGGCCGTCCGCGCCGCCGACCGCCGGCTGGCGGGCACCCTCGGCGAGCGCGTCCAGCTCGAACGTGTCTCCTCCGCCCTGCCACTGACCCTGCGGGCCGCCGACAACCAGCGACACGTCACCGGCGCCGTCGTGCTCGCCGTCGCGGTTCTCGGCGGCGTCCTGGCCGCGACCGCACTCGCCCTCGCCGGCCGGCTGACCGCGGGCATGCGCGCCGACGAGACCGCCCTGCTGTCCGCCCTGGGCACCAGCCGCGGCCAGCTCGCCGCCACCGCGACACTCGAGGCCGTGGTCGTCGCCGCCCTCGCCACCGCGCTCTCGATACCGGCCTCGTCGGCCGTGCACGCCGGCCTGACCCACCTGTCGCCGCTGGACGGCGCCGGTCTGACCGTCCCTCCGGCCGTCACCGGCGCTCAGGTCCTGGCGGTCGCCAGCGGCGCGTTGGTGCTCGCCGTCGTGCTCATCGTCCTGGCGATCCGGCCCGTCCCGGCAGCCGGCGACCGGCGCAACCGGCGCGAACTGCTGGCCCGATCGGGCGCCGACCTGCTGCTCGCGGCATTTGCCGCCGTCGGGTGGTGGCAGCTGTACGCGCAGCCCACCACCGCCAGCCCGCGCGCCGACGCGGTCCGGGTGCTCGCGCCGGCGCTGCTGCTCACCGCAGGCGCCGCCCTGGTGCTCCGCGTGGTGCTGCCCGCCCTGCGCGGCGCCGACCGGCTGGCGCGCCGCGCCCGGGGGCTGGTGCTGCCGTTGGCGGCCTCCGAGGCCGCCCGCCGGCCCCAGGCGGTCGCCGCCGGGCTGCTCGTCGGGCTGGCCTGCGCGGCCGGGACCTTCGGCATCGCCTTCGACGCCACCTGGGAACGGTCGCAGTACGACCAGGCCGAGCTTTCCGTTGGCACCGACCTGGCGCTCGCCCTCACCACGCCGCCGGTCGCCGGGCAGGGCGCGGCCGTCAGCGCGGCCACCGCGGGGCAGGTGAGCCCGGCGGTCGACCGAGGCACCGCCGTCGGGCAGTGGCTCGGCACCGCCGGTGAGGCGCCACGCCTGGTCGCCGTCGACCTCACCCGCGCCGACGCGCTGCTGCGCGGGCGGCTGGACGGCGACCGCAACTGGACGGAGGTGGGAGCCGCTCTCGCACCACCCGCCCGCGTCAACGGCCTCGCCATTCCGGCTGGGGCCCCGCTCGTCCTGAGCGGGACCGCGGCCGGCGGCACCTCGCTCGCCGTGACGCCCCGGCTGCTGCTACAGGACGCCACCGGCCTGCGTACGCCCTGCACCGGTCCTCCGGTGCCGCTCGACGGGCGGGAGCACCGGCTGCCCGCGTGCGCGACGGCGGACGGACTGCGCCTCGTCGCGGTGTCCCTGCCGGTGGCGCCCGACCCGACCGGACCGGATGGTGGGTCCGACGCGGTCGCGGGCCGCATCGCCGTGGCCGTCACGCTCACCGTGCCGCCGGACGTATCGGCTGACGGATCGGAGTGGACCGCCACATCCGCTCCGCCGGTGGCGGGGCAGCTCAGCGACCCGACCGTCGCGCTGTCCGCCACATCGACGGGAACCGAGCTGCGGATGGCGGCAACCGTCGACCTCGGCGGCGCCCCGGACGCCGCCCGGAACCTCGTCGCCACCGCCTTCCCGAACCCCGGCCCGGTGCCCGTCGCCGTCTCCGCCCGCTTCGCCAGCGACGTCGGTGCCGACCGCGGCCGGCAGCTCAGCGTCACGGTCGGCACCACGCCCGTCCCGATCGTCGTCACCGAGGTCGTGCCGACCGTCCCGTCCGCCCCCGGCGCCGTCGCCGTCCTGGCCGACCTGGACACCCTGTCCCGCGCACTTGCCGTCACCGGCGACCTGACGTTCCCGGTCGACGCCTGGTGGGTCGGCCACCCCGCCGGACCCGGTGCCGCCGAGCGGGCCACCGCCCTGCACCTGGGCACCGTCACGACGCGCGAGGCAGAGACCGCCCGCCTCACCGGCGGCCCGCTGCGCGCCGGGCTGCCGGCCGCGCTCCGGCTGGTCGTCCCGGCCGCGGCCCTGCTGCTGCTCGCCGGCGTCGTCCTGCACGTGACCTGCGACCTGCAGGCCCGCGCCGTCGAGGTGGCGCGGCTGCGCGGCCTGGGGATGTCCCGGCGCGGCATCCGGGCCGTGCTGCTCGGCCAGCACGCCGGTGTTCTGCTGCCGCTGCTCGCGGCGGGCGCGGCCGTCGGCGCGCTCGCCACCCACGTCGTCGTACCCCTGCTCGTACGCTCCGACACCGGCGCCGCGCCCGTTCCGGCCGCCCAGCCACTCTGGCCGTGGACCGCCGAGGCCGCACTGCTCGCCGGGCTCCTGGCCGGGTGCACGCTCGCCGTCACCGTCGTGATCACCCTCCAGGTCCGCCGAGCCGACGCCGCGCACCTGCGGGTGGCGTCGTGAACCATTGGCTGGCTCGCCGACGGCCGGCACCGCACTGGCCCAGCGTCCGGGGCCGCGCCCGCGCCGACGCCGGACCGCTGCTGCTCACCGCCGCTGTCGTTGCGGCCGTCGCGCTACTCGCCGGGGCCGTGCCGACGCTGCTGCGCGCCGCCGCCGACGACGCCGTGAAGGACATGATCCGCCGCGCTGGCGACGACGCGGACGTCCTCGTACACGCCAACTGGAAGCGCGACGACGGCCCGAGCGGCGGACGCATCCGGGTACCCCGCCTCGCCGGGGAGGTCGACGACTTCCGCAGCCGGGCGGCGGACATGCTCGGGGCCGGCCTGGATGCCGTGCTGCAACCGCCCGTCGCCGTCGTCAACGGCCCGATCTTCAGCATCACCGACGGTAGCGTGCTGCGTACGTTCCAGTTCACGTACCTGGCCGGAGATTTCGGCGGCCCGGACGTGACGTGGATCGCCGGCAGCGCGCCCGGCCCCGCCGTCGCCGACCCGGACCAGGCCGTCGAGATCCCCTACCACGGACCGCCCTGGCCGGTGCAGGTCGGCCTGTCCGAGGCGGACGCCGCCGCACTCAACCTCGGCCCGGGCGACCGAATCCCGCTCAAGGACGATCAGAAGCGCGACAAGGACGTACGGATCAGCGGGATCTACCGACCTGCGGACAGCGCCGATCCCGCCTGGCGACTCGCCCCGTCGCTGCTGCGACCCGTACCCGGCGCCGACGGCGTGGGCAGCACCCGCCTCGCCGGCCTGCTGTCGCGTGAGTCGCTCCCGGACGCCCGTCTCGCCGTCGACGAGGACCAACTGCAGCGCACCGTCCGTTTCACCCCCGAACCCGGCGAACTCACCTGGGACGCCGCCGCGGCGCTCGCCGGCACCGTGGTCGAGCTGAAGGCCACCTCCGGTTCGTCGAGCGTCCGCGACGAGTCCCTGAAGTGGGAATCGCAGCTCGACACCGTGCTGCGCGACGCCCGTACCCAGATCAGCGCCGCTTCCGCGCAAGCCGCCGTCCTGCTCGCCGGGGTTCTGACCGCCACGGTACTGGTCCTGCTGCTCGCCGCCGATCTGCTGGTCCGCCGCCGTACCCCGGCGTTGAGCGCCGCCCGGCAGCGCGGTGCGGCGCTGCCCGACCTCGGCGCGGAACTGCTGATCGAGTCGGCCGCGGTGACCCTGTCGGCCGCCGTCGTCGGGCTCGCGATCGCCCGCGCGGTGGCGGCGGGCGTCTCCTGGTCCTGGGCGGTTCCCGTGGTCCTGGCCGGCGCCGTCGCCGGGCCGGCGTTCGGCACACTCGCCGCCGCCCGAGCCAGCCGCGATCGGCGCAGGCCCGCCAACCGGGCCGCACGCAGCCGGCTCCGCGGCACCGGACAGCTGCGCCGCGCCGCCCTGGAGGCCGCTGTCCTGATCGCCGCGGTCGCCGCCTTCGTCGCACTGCACCAACGCGGGATCGTGCCCGCCGCCGACCCCGTCGGCGACGCCGGAGAGCTGACCGGCGACCTGGCCCTGCCCATGAGCGCGCTCGCGCTGGGCGTGCTCACCGGCGCGCTCGTCCTGCTCCGGCTGGTGCCCGTCGGGGTGCGGTTGTCGCTCCGGCAGGCCCTGCGCTCCCGCCGTCCGCTGGCCGTGTTCGGCGCAGCCCGGGCGGCCGCGACGGCCGGGCGCGCGCTGCCGCTGCTGGTACTGGTGAGCGCCACGGCGCTGGCGTCGTTCGCGCTCATCCTCGGCGCCACCACCGCCCGGGGCCTCACCGACGGCGCGTGGAGCACCGTCGGTGCCGACGCCCGCCTCGACGTCGGCGCCGACGCCGCGGCCTCCACGCCCGCACTCGCCGAGCGCATCGCTGCCGCACCCGGGGTACGGCAGGTCCTCACCGCACAGGTGACCGACTCGGCGCGCGTCGTCGCCGACTCGACCGCACTCGCCCCACGTCTGGTCATCGTGGACGCCGCCGCGTTCCAACGCCTGCTCGCGGCCACCCCGCTGCCGGACGCGCCGGCGCTGGCCCGGCTCTCGGCACCCGGTCCTGGCCCCGGGGACGTGCCGGCGCTGGTCCGATCGAGCGACGGCGGCCTGCGGACCGGTACCAGGCTGCAGCTTCCCCGCGATGGCGCCCCCGCGATCCGTCTCGCTGCGGTCGGTACCGCCCCCTCCGTCGGCGCCGCCACCGACATCGTCATCGTGGACGCCGCGGCTCTCGCCGCCGCCGGGCTGCCCGCCGTCCCCAACACCGTCTGGGTGACCGGCCCCGGCGCGGCACGGGCCGTGTCGAGCACCGGCGTCGCCGCCGACGTCGTGCTGCGCACGGATGTCCTGCGGGCGCAGCGGGCGGCCCCGCTGACCGCGGGGCTACTGCGCCTGACGTGGACGGCCGCTGCGGCGCTGCTGGCGCTGGGGCTGCTCGGCCTCATGCTCGCCTCGGCCGCGGGTGCGCCGGAGCGGTGGCAGACCCTGACCCGGCTGCGGACCCTCGGCCTGCGGCCACGCGACGCCCGCTGGGTCGCCGCCGGAGAGCTGCTGCCGCCGGTCGTGGTCGCTGCGGTGTACGGCCCGTTGCTCGGGGCCCTGCTCGCACGCCTGACACTCGGCCCGCTCGACTTGCGGCTGCTCACCGGCCAAGCCACCGACCCGGCGGTCGTCCTGCCCTGGTGGATGCTCGGCCTGGTGGGCATGGCGTTGCTGGCGGCGGCCGCCACGGTCGTCCCCGTCGAGTCGGCGCTACGGCGGCGCGACCGGCTGAGCGAGGTGCTCCGCGCGGGCGAGTGACGGCCCAGTGGGGCTGTCACCTCTGGTGGTGGGCGCCGGTCAGCTGGAGGAAGTCTCCGGGTTCGGCATCGGCGCGAATCGTGCCGTCGTGTTTGCCCGCGTCACGGTCGTCTCTGCCCACCGGTCGCATCGCCGACCGCAACGACGGGGTTGGTCAGCGTTCCGAGTGCCGCGGACGTGATCTCGATCGTGTCACCGGGTCGTGTGGTGAACTCGGCCTCCGGCACAATGCCGGTGCCGGTCAGCAGCACCACGCCGGCCGGAAAGCTCAGCGCTCGGAACAACCAGCCGGCCAGGTCCTTGAAACCGCGGGCCATCGCCGACGTCGAGGTCGCTCCGGCGTACGCCTCGCGGCCCTCACGCAGCACCCGCATCCCGATCTGGATCGTGTCCGGGTCGATCGCCCAGCTCGGTACGATCGCCGGGCCGAGCGCACAGGAGCGGTCGTAGATTTTCGCCTGCGGGAGGTAGAGCGGGTTCTCACCCTCGATCGATCGGCTGCTCATGTCGTTGCCCAGCGTGTAACCGAACACGTCCCCGGCCGCGTTGAGCACCAGGCCAACCTCGGGCTCGGGTACGTCCCAGCCGGAGTCGACACGGATCCCGACGGCGTCGCGGTCGCCGACAACCCGCCACGGACTGGACTTGAAGAAGATCTCGGGACGGTCACTGACGTAGACGTGGTCGTAGAGGGAACCGTGTCCGGACTCCTCCTGTCGTCCGTCGCGGCTGCGCAGGTACGTCACCCCGGCCGCCCACACCTCCTGCCGGTCCACGGGTGGAAGCGCCCTGTCTCCGGGCATGTCGCCACGGGCTTCGCGGGCGGCGGCCTCGACCACAGCGCGGGCCTGGTCGAGCGGTAGGGCGAGCAGGTCGGCGAGGCTGGCGTCGAGCTCGCCCCACTCGCCGTCCCGGCGTACGGCCCAGCGTGAGGCGTTGCCGGCGCGCAGGTGGTGAATGGAGATCGACATTTGACCATCCTAGGTGTGGGGAAAAGCAGCGAACGTAGCTGTTTCTGGTTGCGTCGGGACCGCTTCTGCGGGCGACGAGCCCGGAACCTGGCGCGGGGGACGACGCGGTTACCCTCTTCAGGTGCCGGTCCGTGTGGAGATCGTTGACACGAGTCCGGCATTCCGAAGGGACTATCGACATGCCCCGTGTGGTACCGGCGGTCATTCGCGCACTCGACATCCTCGAACTGTTTCTGGACCGCCCTCAGCTGTCGGCCCGTGAGGTGATGGAGCGGCTCGACCTACCCCGCACCACCGTCCACGAGTTGCTCGTCACGCTCGAGGCGCGCTCGTACCTGATCTCCGTTCCGGGCCAGCCGGTGCAGTATCGGCTCGGCATGCCGCTGTTCCAGCTCGGTGCGGCGTTCGCCGGCCGGCTCGACCTGGTCCGCGAGGCGCAGAGCGTCGCGCGGGACGTGGCCGCCGCGTGCGACGAGGCGGTTCACGTGGCCGTGCTCGACGGTGCCGATGTCATCTACCTTGTCAAGGTCGACAGCACCCACCCGATCCGGATGGTCTCTGCGGTCGGGCGGCGGCTGCCGGCCCACTGCACGGCGGTCGGCAAGATACTGCTGTCGGGCCTCGATCAGGCGGGCCTGGACGTCGTCCTGCCGAAGGGTGTCCTGTCGGGCATGACGCCGGACAGCATCACCGATCCGGACCGCCTGCGGGCACATCTCGAACATGTCCGGGCCGAGAGCGTCGCGTTCGACATCGGTGAGTCCGACAGCGCCATGCGCTGCGTCGCCGCGGCGGTCCGGGACCATTCCGGCGCAACCATCGCCGCGATGAGCGTGTCCGCGCCGACCATTCGCTGGACCCCGCAGGCGCACGTGGAGTGGACCGCGCTGGTACGCGAGGGCGCGGCCACGCTGTCCGCCCGGATGGGCTACCTGGCCCCGGCTCGATAGTCGGCTTGCCGGTTCCGACCGGAAATCGCATCGAAACATTGACATGCCTCCCTGTGTTCCTCTAGCGTCGCGTCCACTCGACACGATATCTCGAACATAGTTCGAAATTTCGAACGGTGGTGTCCCGTGGACCGACCGAACTGGAACGTCAGCACCGCTTTCTCGGCCCGGTCGCCGTGGACTGCGGGGGTGGACGGCGCCATGGGCGGGCCCGACGCCGCCGGGACAACCCCACCAACTTCTGTGCCATCGAGCCCTCAGGGCGGTAGCTGGCCAACGACGAGTACGCGCACGCGTTGATCGATGCGGGCCGCGTGCCCGCAGTCGCCGACATCGAAACACAGCTGAAGCACTAGGAACGCGGTGTTCGCCAAGTGCGCCTTCGGCGTGCGGCGATCAGGGAAGACAAGGGAGGCCAAGGTCCATGGAGGACAACCCGTTATGGTCCCGGCGCGGCTTTCTGGGGATGGGGGTGGGGGTGCTCGGGGCGGCTGGTCTGGCCGCGTGCGGGGGCACCTCCGACTCGCCCACCAGGGTGCAGCCGGAGGTTCCGAAGGAGCTGGTGGACGCCGCGGCGTCGTTGAAGGGCTCCTCGATGGGGGTGCTGTCGCAGAAGCTCTACTCGACAAAGGCGAACGAAGCGCTCGACAGCTCGATCGGTAAGTTCGCCGACGTCACCGGGACGAAGATCGAGAACAGTCTGGTCCAGGCCGACGCCGGTGACGTGGTGGCCAAGATCGACGCCGAAGTCAAGGGCGGCGTGGCGCGTGACCTGGCGTTCATGACCGACTCGCGGTTCGTCGCGCAGTTTCACGCGCTGGGCGACCTGGAGGACGTGACGGACGTCGTCGAGGCGCTGAGGGCCAAGTACGGCGAGCCCTGCGCGGAGGCCAAGAACTTCTGCGTCTTCGACGGCAAGTGGTACGCGATCCCGTACCACTTCATCGGGATCGGGTCGTTCCTGCGCAAGGACTGGATGCAGGACAAGGGCATTACCCCCAAGGACGTCTACACCTGGGAGGAGTTGCGGGATCTGTGCCTGGCGATCTCTGATCCGACCAAGCGCCGGTTCGGCTGGGGTATGACGGTGAACCGGTCCGGTGACGGCAACGGCATGATCGAGGCACTGATCAACTCGTACGGCGGGGCGATCACCTCCAACGACGGCAGGAAGGTCACGTTCGACTCTCCCGAAACGGTGCAGGCGGTGACCTTCCTGGGTGACCTCTACACCAATCCCAAGTACCGGCCGATGCTGCCGCCGGGGGTGGCCAGCTGGACCGACACCAGCAACAACGAGAACTGGCTCGCCGGGATCCTGGGTTACACCCGCAACAGCTTCAGCGTCTACGCGGACTCCAAGACCAAGCGGAACCCCGTCTACGGCAACACCCACGTCTTCTCCGACTGCATCGGGCCGGCGACCGACAACTCCCTGCTGCTCGGCCAGTCCCAGGGTTTCGTCGTCTTCAAGGGTGCCAAGAACCCCGCACTCGCCAAGCTCCTGGCGCAGTACCTGGTCAGTGCGCCCGCGCTGGTCGGGGTGGCGAAGGAGGCGCCCGGTCTGGCGATGCCCGCCTGGGAGAAGGTCTGGGACGCCGACCCGTTCTTCACCAGCGGCGACCCGGCGTTTCCCATGGTGCGCAAGGTGTCCCAGCAGCCGTTGCCGCTGTCCACCAAGAACGGGCTGGCCTTCCCACAGAAGGCCAGCGCCGGCCAGCAGGCCGCCGTCGCGGCCTACGTCCTCACCGACATGATGCAGCAGGTCGTTCAGGGAACGGCGCCCGCGCAGGCCGTGACGGCCGCGCACGCGAAGATGGTGCAGATCTTCGCCCAGCAGGGGCTGCCGCAGTGAGGTCGGTCCGTTCAGCACCGGCCCCGGCGACGGGGGCACCCCCGCCGCCGGGGCGCGGCTCTCTGACGAGGACCCAGCGGCGGCTGGGCCGGGACTGGCGGCTGGCGGCACTGTTTCTGGCGCCCACGGCCGCGCTGGTCGGCGGGCTCGTGCTCGTGCCGATCGCCCGGTCGATCGTCACCAGCACCACGGAGCGGCACGGCCAGGACAACGTCTTCGTCGGCCTGGGCAACTACATCGCCCTCTTCGCCGACGAGCAGTTCCGCACGGGCGTGGTGAACTCGTTCGTCTACACCGCGTACGCCGAGGTGTTCAAGGTGGTACTGGGGCTTGCCGCGGCCCTGCTGCTGCACCATCGGCGTCGTGGTCGGGCCCTGCTGACCGGGCTCCTGCTGGTGCCGTGGGTGGTGCCGACGGTGGTGACGGCGTTCAGCTGGCGCTCCCTGCTCGACCCGATCTTCGGCAGCGTCAACACCCTGCTCACCGCCTCGGGGATCGGGCCGCTGCTGGCCACGGTGCAGCTGGTCGACAGCTGGCCTGCGGGCTGGCTGTCCGACACGTCGCTGGCCATGCCGTCCGTGATCCTCGTCAACGTGTGGAAGGGGGTGCCGTTCTTCACCGTCTGTTTCCTCGCGGGGCTGAAGGCCATCCCGGCGGACCTGTACGAGGCGGCGGCCATCGACGGCGCCTCGTCGTGGCGGAGATTCGTCCACGTGACGCTACCCGGACTGCGCCACGTGATCACCGTGACAGTGACCCTGTCATCGATCTGGACGTTCAACAACTTCGACCTCATCTGGTTGCTGACACAGGGCGGCCCGGGCAACGTGACCGCGCCGTACGTGCTCGTCGCGTACTCGAAGGCGATCCTGCAGTTGCAGTACGGCGCGGGAGCGGCGGTCACGCTCGTCATGCTGCCGGTCATCGGCGGGCTGGTGTTCGTCCTGGTCCGGCTGTTGCGCCAGGACGCCGGCACCAAGCGACCCGGGAGAGCCCGGACGGCGCGTTGGGCGGCGACGGCGCGGCAGGCGCGGAGGTCGCTGCCGTGGGTCGTCACCGCGGCGGTCGTCGGTCTGCTGGTCTGGGCGTCGCCACAGATCTTCTGGAAGGCGGCGGTGGTCCTCGGTGTGATCCTGCTGATCGCGGCGGCGGTCGGTCGGGTGGTCTCGGCGCTCCAGGCCCAGGGAGGTCGCCGTGCGTCGTCCCTCGTGTCGAGCCTGGGATCCGGTGTCGCGATGGTCGGGCTGCTCGCCTTCGTGCTGGGCCCGCTGTACTGGATCGCCGTCACGGCCTTCAAGTCCGAGGGTCAGGTTGTCATGCGCGTCAACGACCTGTGGCCGACGCCGTGGACGTTGGAGCAGTTCGGTGCCCTGTTCACGAACCAGCCGTTCGGCCGCTGGTATCTCAACACCGTGCTGGTGTCCGTGGCGTCCACCGCGGTGGCACTGGTCTGCGCCGTCCTGGCGGGCTACGCGCTGGCCCGGCTGCGGTTCCGCGGCGCGCAGGGCTTCACCGTCACGGTGCTGCTCACCTACGTGATGCCGGGTGCGCTGCTGTTCATCCCGCTGTACCAGTTGCTCATCGGGGTGCGGCTCACCGACTCGCTGTGGTCGCTGGTGCTGACGTACCCCACCTTCACGCTTCCGTTCGCCACCTGGCTGCTGGCGGGGTACTTCGCATCGATCCCCGTCGAACTTGAGGAGGCCGCGCTGGTCGACGGCTGCACCCGCATCCAGGCGTTCGGCCGGGTGGTGCTGCCCCTCGCCAAGCCGGGACTGCTGGCGGTCGCGTTGTTCACCCTGACCAATGCCTGGAACGAGTTCCTCTTCGCCTTCGTGTTCATCACGAAGGACGAGTTCAAGACGCTCCCCGTGGGGATGCAGTCGATGATCGCCGGGGACGTCGTACCGCAGGGACAGCTCGCCGCCGCATCGCTGCTCGTCAGCATCCCCGTGGTGGTCATGTACGCCTTCGGGCAGCGTTTCCTGACCGAGGGGCTCACCGCGGGCGCGGTGAAGGGCTGACCGGGGCGGCCAGCGCGCCGTCGATCACCCGCAACGGTGGCCCGCCACGTGGCGGGTAATCTCCGCCACGTGGCGCTCGATCATGCCGATGATGCCGGCCATGCTGGGGGCAGTGATCACGTCCCGTGACCCCTGTTTCGCGGAGGCGATGCCGGCCACCGAGGTGAGGCCCCGCCGGTACGGGTGCTCATCGGAGAACCCGTACCGGCGGACCGATCCGGTCCAACCGGGTGCACATGACTGCGATCCCGCCCGGACCGGATGGGCGCCTACTTCTTGCGGATCGTGATCGTCGCCTTGCGGTAGTTGTTGCGCTTGTCGGTCTTCGTCGGGTCGTAGTTCTGCTCGATGTTGCCCGCCGCGTCGACCGAGAACCAGTGGAACGTCGTCGTCTCGGTCACGTGGAACACCTCGCCCGGCTCTCGGAATTCGGTCGCCTCGTAGCGCGGCGACTGGAGGGTGGGCCGGCTGCCGTCCGTCGTGTAGTAGATGGTGGCCGGCTCGTTCGTCTCGAAGCGCACGTCGACGGGCGCGGAGTATTTCCCGCCGCCGGGAACGAGCTTGGACGTCGGGTCCTTCTTGTCCTTGCCCCAGTCCGCCGCGACCCGGAACATCTCCATGATGCCGTTGGCATACTCCATCGTCTCGGCGTGACCGCTGACAAGGTTCGGATCGCCCTCCCACACCGGTTGGAACGAGCCGCCCTGCCAGGTGCCGGTGGCCGGGTTGTAGACCGATCCGCCGACCTCCCACCCGAAGGCGTAGATCCCGTAGGTGTGGTACAGGTCCTCGCGCACGTTGCCCGCGGAGGAGTAGAGGACATCCGACGACCCGCCGACGTTCTCCGGCGTGACGACGGTCTCCCGGTGCGCCTTGACCTGCGACAGGATCCTGCCGGCCGACTGCCAGTAGAACGCCTCGTCGCCCAGCGGCGGGCGCGGCGTGGTGATCCGCCCGTCCGCGATGTAGGCACCGGGCTGCCAGAACAGCTGGCCGCCGTTGGAGTGCACCGACATCATGAACTTGATGTTCGAATACCTCTCGACCAGCCAGATGATGTTTTCCGCCTCGGGTTCGGAGAGCTTTTCCGGTCCCTGGTAGGTGTCGCTGACGCAGCTGGTCGACGCACCCGAGTAGCCGTCGTGACCCGACCCGACCCGGTAGTTCCGGTTCAGGTCGACGCCCCAGGAGTTACGCCGGGCCGGATCGGCGTTCTCGTCCGGGCAGTGGTTCGTCATGTTCCGACGCTGCGAGGCGAAATTGTAGAAGCTGTAGTTCGCCCCGTCGGGGTTGTTGGACAGGATGAAGAAGATGTCGGTGCCCTCGACGATCTTCTTCGTCTCCCTGTCGGACCTGTAGTTGTGCACCAGACGCTCGGCAGACTCCAGCGAGGTCGTCGCCGGCACCCACTCGCGGGCGTGGTCCTGCGCCTGGATCAGTACGCCCGGGTTCCTGCCGTCGCGGTGCTTGCCGATCCGCAGGACGGGGATCGTGGCCGGGCCGCGCGGCACCTCGCCCTCCGGTGCGCCGACGCGCTTCTGGTCGAGGAAGTCGGTCAGCGCGACCGGGCCGGACGTCGGCGCGACGATGCCGGTGCCCGCGTTGGTCCGGTACGGGTGCGCCCGGTCGACAAGTCCCTGGGACTGGGTCTCCAGCGCCGCCGCCACCTCGGTAGCCGTACTCGCGGCCCCGGCGGAGGCATCCTTCGCGAGGAGGACGCGGATCGCCTTGCCCGTCACCTCGACGCCGAGCGGGAGGTTCGCCCCCGGCCGGTCCACGAACTCGACGGTGATGTCGTTGCCACCCTCGTGACCCCACGCCGCCGAGCTGACGACGACCGCAGACTGCCCGGTACCGCCGATCGTGGCCTGCGCCTTGCGCTGGTAGCCATTGGTCTGGTTCGGCAGGTAGACGATCTCGGCGATGTCCGGGTACTGCCGGGCGATCTCCTTGGCGCGGCTGTAGAGCTGCTGCGGGTTCCGGTAGCCGTCGACGAAGTCCGACTTGTAGCCCCGGTTCTCCGTCAGCGGTGGCGGAGCGTCCTCGAGCCAGTCGGAGACGTCGCCGGTGGCGACGCCGCCGGTCGAGCTGGTGACCCGGATCTGGTTCGGTCGCGCGTCGAGCTTGAACAGGTTCCGGTGGAACATGTACTGCCCGGAGTCGACGAACCGGCTCATGGTCCGGGCGAAGCCGAACGGGGTGCGCCGGCCCGAGTCGTTCTCGAGCTGCATCGTGACGATCGGGTCCGCCTGCTGCCCCTCGGTGGTCCGCGCCTCGACGTAGAGGAAACCCTGGCCCTTCGTGGTGAACCAGTCGGCGCGGACGACCCGCACCGTCTTCTCGTGGCTGAACACCTGGGCTGTCTGCGTACGGAGGGCTTGGAGGCCGCCGTCGGCCTCGTCGCTCCAGGCGAAGCCTTCGTCGTCGTCGAGAATCTCGACGCCCATCGCCTCGAGTTCGGCGATCTGCTCGGCGTTCACCACCGCCTCTCCTTCGATGCCGCTGGGCACACGCCTGAGGCCGTGATCGAGGTCGAAGCCGGCGGCGACCACCTTGTCCAGCATGTCGGCGCCGGTCAGCTGGATGCGTACGTGGCTTACCGACTCCCGGTCCTCAAGGGGGGATCGCCCCGAGTTCGCTGTGGCTGTGGACTGCGTGGGAACCGCGCCTACGGGTGCGGGCACGATGAGGATGCTCGCCACCAGGGCGGGCAGTGCGAGAAGCGCGATGCGCAGTCGTGTGCGATGCATGCTCCCCTCCTTCTGTTTGCGGCCTGTGGATGATGCCGTGGCCGGCCCACGGGCGGGCCGGACCGATCCAGTTCGGACGGCCGTGCTGAGCTCACCCACGGCGGGCCCGGGTACGACGGCGGGCACCGTCGCGACAGGATGGGTGCGGGTCGTGAGCGAGCTGGGAGCGGTGAGTGTATGCGAATTCTTCGCTGCGACGGGCTGCGTGAGCCGGATCTTGAGCATTGCTTGAGGTGGTCGTCCAACCGCTCGCTCCAACCCGTACCCGGCACCGACCTCGACGCGTGTGACGATGTGGTCGAGGATTGGGCAGACGGTAATCCCGGGACGCTGACGGTGCGACGTCGTCGGCGGGGTGGTGCGACAACCCCACGTCGCCCACCTCGTCCGCGAGGGGAGGCATGACCACTCCGACAGGGGCGGACAGGACACCTGCCGGGTCCCGAGAAACGGGGGAGCGGACGTATGAGTTCCCCTCGCCTTGATAGTCATCGGCGTCCACCGATCGACGAGTGTCGCACGCACCGTGCTCACCGTCCGGCGGCGGCCTTCGTCCAGGTCATCGACACGACCGAAGCGGCGGCCCCTCCATCCGCAGGTACGAAATCGCGTAACGAGCGGATCGCGGCATGACAGTGCGCGGAGTTCGCCGCCGACCTGCGGGCCTGGTAGTGCGCCTGGCGCGCCGGCACTCCGTTCTCGCAAATATCCGTTCGGGCGGTCCCACCGTTCGTTGCCGTCCCGTCAGTGGTCAAGTCTGAGCTCAGGCATCCGTAAGAGCACGGCCCGCGGGCACCACCGAGGTGATGGTTCTAATCCTGGCTTCAGGTTGATCAGGGAGGATGAGCGGCAAAGCATCGACTGGAAGGGGGTGGGCCGGCGTGCGGATCCTGATCGCGGATGATGACGGGGCCATCCGTGAGTCGCTGGAGCGGGTGCTCCAGGTCGAGGGTTACGACACCAGCAGCGTCGCCAACGGTCTCGCCGTGCTCGACGGGGTCGGTGGGGTCGGCGGTGACACCCTGGATCTGCTGATCCTCGACGTGATGATGCCCCGCCTCGGCGGGTTGGAGACCTGCCGGCGGTTGCGGGCGGCGGGTCGGGATCTGCCGGTGCTGATGCTGACCGCCCGGGATCAGGTCTCCGACCGGGTCGCGGGGCTGGACGCGGGCGCCGACGACTACCTGCCCAAGCCGTTCGCCACCGAGGAGTTGCTGGCCCGGGTGCGGGCCCTGCTGCGCCGGCGCACGCCGACCGACGGGCAGTCGCAGATCCTGTCGTTCGCCGACGTCCGGCTCGATCCCGACGGGTTCGAGGCGTGGCGGGGCCGGCGGCCGCTGCGCCTGACCCGGACCGAGTTCTCCCTCCTGCAGGTCCTCGTGCGCAACGCGACCCGGGTCTTGACCCGCGACGCGCTGTTCGAGGCGATCTGGGGCTTCGACATGAGCGCCACCGCCAACAACCTCCAGGTATACGTGAGCTACCTGCGCCGCAAGATGGAGGCCGAGGGTGAGCCGCGATTGATCTACACGCTGCGCGGCCTGGGGTACACGTTGCGGGACACTCCTCCGTGAGCGGGCCCGCCGGTCGGGAACCGCGCCGGCTGACCCGTTGGTGGCGGCGGCGGTCCCTGCGGACCAGGCTGACGGTGATCGCTGCGACGGCCATCGCGGTCAGCGTGTTCGTGGCCTTCCAGGTGGCCAGCGAACTACTGGACTGGGAGCTGCAGGACACCGCCCAGAATCAGCTACGCGCCGACTCCCGCGTCCTGGCGACGAGCGCCGAGCGCGCCGGTCTGGCGCAGGTCGAGCTATCGCCGTATCCCGGATCCGGTCGGCTGGTGCGGGTCATCCTGCCCGACGGGTCGACCCGGACGCCGGCCGGTCAACCCGCGCTGCCTCCGGTCAGCGGGCCCGCCGGGCGCGTGGCGCAGGGCGGGCTGGCCGACCTGATGGAGTCGAACGACAGCGACGAGGACGGCTACGTCATCTACACGCTGCGGGCGGGCGACGGCGCGGTCCAGGTGGCCCGCGTCGTCGACGACAGCCCGATCAACCGGTTCGGGTTTGGCATGTTGCTGATCGGGCTGTTCTGCGTGGCCGGGGGCGCCCTTGTCGGGCGGACTGTGGCGCGGGCCGGGCTGGCACCGATCGACCGGCTGACCGCCGCCGCGGTACGTGTCGCGCACACCCGGGATCTCGACGCCGACATCCCGGATGAGGGCGGTGGGGAGATCCGGCGGCTGACCCAGTCGATCAACGACATGCTCGCCGCGCTCCGGGACTCCCGGCGGGCCCAGCGGCTGCTCGCCGAGGACGCAGCCCACGAGCTCAAGACCCCGCTCACCAGCCTGCGCCTCAACGTCGAGCTGCTGGTCCGGCTCGATCGGCGCGGCACCCTGGACAGCGCACTGCCGGCGGCGAGCCGGACCCGGCTGCTCAACGATCTCGGCGCCCAGGTGGCCGAGTTGAGCACCCTTGCCGCCGAGCTGACCGAGGTGGCGCGCGGTGACGTCAGCGACGAGAACACCGAGCTGCTCGACCTCGCCGACGTGGTGGTGGCCGCCGCGACCCGGACGCGTTCCCGCGTGCCCGACATCGAGGTCGCGCTCGACGTGACCTCCGTGTGGGTGAGCGGGCGTCCCGCTGCGCTCCAGCGGGCGGTGCTCAACCTCATCGACAACGCCGGCAAGTGGTCCCCCGCGGCCCAGCCGGTCCAGGTCCGGCTCCGTGCCGAGGGCGCGTCGGCGGTGCTCGAGGTCGACGACGCCGGGCCGGGCATCGACGCCGCCGACGTACCGCGGGTGTTCGACCGGTTCTACCGTGCCGAGAGCGCCCGGGCGTTGCCAGGATCCGGTCTGGGGCTGTCGATCGTGCAGCGGGTCGTCGACGACCACGGCGGCCGGGTCACCGTCGCCCGCTCCGCACGCGGTGGCGCGCTGCTTCGGGTCGACCTTCCGGCCGCGGCCCCGCCCGCCCCGATCGCGCGGCTCACCCCCGGGGAGGACACCGCGGTGCGCTGACCCGCCCCGGCGGCGCGGCGCAGGACTAGGGACGGCGACCCTCGGGCATGGCCCCGCGCGGCTCATCGCCGGGACAGGACACCGCGATGCGCCGACCCCAGCCCCGGGGCGTGGCGCAGGACCAAAGGGCGGCGACCGTCGGGCCCATGAAACGATCCGGGACGGGCTGGGCCCCGTCCCGGATCTCGTCCGTGCCGACTCGCTCACCGTTGCAGCACGGGCTCCTCGTCGGCGGCGAGCGACTCTTGACCGTCCGGCAGCTCCACCGGTCGGGACAGCCGGCTCGGCCACCAGATCCCCCGGCCGATCAGCAGGGTGAGGGCGGGCACCAGGACCGACCGCACCAGCAGGGCGTCGAGCAGCACGCCGAAGGCGACCAGGAATCCGACCTCGACCAGCATCACCAGCGGAAGTGTGGCGAGGACCGCGAACGTGGCAGCCAGGACCAGGCCTGCCGAGGTGATGACGCCACCGGTGGCGGAGAGGGCTTTGAGCATGCCCTCTCTGGTGCCGAGCCGCACGGTTTCCTCCCGTGCCCGGCTGACCAGGAAGATATTGTAGTCGACGCCGAGCGCCACCAGGAACAGGAATGCCAGCAGCGGCACCGAATAGTCGACGCCCTTGAACCCGAGGATCGTGTCGAAGACGAACACACTGCCGCCGAAGGCTGCGGCGAATGAGACGATCACGGTGGCCATCAGGACCAGCGGGGCCACGAACGCGCGCAACAGCAGCCCGAGGACGATCAGGACGACGGCGAGCACCAGCGGGATCACCAGCTTCTCGTCGCGGCTGGTGGTCACCTCGGTGTCGAGGTTCTCCGCGCTCGGCCCGCCGACGATCGCCTCCGCCCCGCTCACCGCGTGCACGGCGGTGCGCACCCGCTTGATCGTGTCGTACTCCGCGACGGTGTCCGGCGCGTCAGCCGGGAACACGGAGATGTCGGCCCAGCCACCGCTGGTCTCACCCGGGATCGCCAGAGTCACGCCGGGAGTGCGCTTGACGATGTCGAGCACCCGCTCCTGGTGCGCCGTCCGCGTGAAGATCGTCATCGGCTGGCCGCCGAGCTCCGGGAAGTGCTGGCGGAGGACGGTGAAGCCGGTGACCGACTCCGGCGCGGACAGGAACTGGTCCTGCTCCCGCAGGACGCCGGTGTTGCCCGCCAGGCCGATGGCGAGCACGCCGAGGACTCCGAGGGAGCTGAGCGTCGCCACCCACCGGCGGCGGCTGATGGCGGTGCCGAGCCGTCCCCACAGCCCCGGCTTCTCTTCCACGACCGTGCTGAACCGTGGGATGGCCGGCCAGAAGATCCGCCTGCCGAGCACCACGAGCACCGCCGGGAACAGCGTCAGCATGGCCACCAGCGCGCACAGGATACCGGCCGCGCCGATCGGGCCCAACCCGCTGGTGCTGTTCAGGTCCGCGACGAGCAGGCAGAGCAGGCCGGCGATCACGGTGGCCGCGGACGCGACGATGGCCGGCGCCGCGCCGCGTAGCGCGTGGACCATCGCAACCCGGACGTTCTCGTGGTGGTGCAGTGCCTCCCGATATCGAGCGATGAGCAACAGCGCGTAGTCCGTGCCGACGCCGAATACCAGGATCGTCAGCAGCGCCGAGTTCTGGTCGTTGACCACGATGCCGAAGCCCTTGACGAGGAGGTAGACGGTCGCCATCGCGGTCAGTGCGGCCGCGCCCACGGCCACGAGCGGGATGAACCACAACACCGGGCTGCGGTAGGTGAGGATCAGCAGGAGCGTGACGACGACGACGGTGGTGAGGAGGACCTGCATGTCGATGCCGTCGAAGACGGCGTCCACGTCGCCGTCGATCGCGGCCGGGCCGGTCACGTCGAGTTCCAGGCCGCCGGGGCGGTCCTTCGCGGTGTCACGCAACGGGCCGACGATGGCCTCCGGTGCGCCGTAGGTCGTGCTCACCTCGAGGGTGAACATCATCGCCTTGCCGTCGGTGGAGAGTCTCGTCAGTGGGCCCTCGTCGTCCTCGCCAGCCGCCGCCACCTTCGGCGGGTACCGCTTGGCAAGGGTGTTGCGGTGGCGCTCGACCGTCGCGCGGTCGGCGTCGGTCATGCCGCCGGCGCGGTGGTACACGAAGACGAACGTGTTGTCCTCGCCGCCGGGGAGACTGTCCTCCAGCACCGCCACCTTGGTGGACTCGGCGCTGGCTGGCAGGGTGTCCGCGGCTTTGTCGGTGGTGACCGAGCTCAACTTTCCGCTCAGCGGCACCATGACCGCCGCCAGCGCCAGCCACAAGCCGATCACCAGCCACGGCACCCACCGGCCTGCCAACCGATCGGGCGGCACTTCCCTGGGCGGCGCTGCGTTGACTGACATCAATAGCCTCCTGACGGGTTGCATCGCTTGTCTGAGGCCAACTTCGTACCGAGCGAATCTGAGACGACCGTTAATCCGGTGATCAGACCGGTTGGCAAGGCCCAGGCACACAGCCGTCGGACCGGATGAGCAACGCGGCACGGCTCTCGTGCGGGTGTCGAACGGCGCTCCGGGAGTAGTACCGCGGTACCACCTCCCTCCCGACGATGACGACCGCCGTACGACGAAACAAGACGGAATCTGTCCTAGCGTCCGGGCTATGAGGAAATCTGACAGTCCACCGTGGAAATTTGCGGCGGGCGCCATGACGCTGGTGACAGCGTTCGCTGCTGTCGCCGCTTGCGGGTCGGACGCCGACAACAGTGCGGCGCGCCCAGCTGCCGGCGCGCCCAGCTGCCGGCGCGCCCAGCTGCCGGCCCGCACAGCATGCACGCGGGCGCGTCGTCGGCTCCAGCGCAGTCGCTGCGCGCCGGCGAGCGGTTCCTGGACCTGAGGATGGCCGAGGCCTACACGCCTACGGCGCCGGAGGGCGGCGGCACGGACGAGTACCGGTGCCAGGTGATCGACCCGGGCCTGACCAAGACGGCGTTCGTGACCGGGACCCAATTCGCACCGGAGAACGTCGCCATCGCGCACCACGCCATCGTGTACGCGGTGCCGCCGGACCGCGCTGCCCTGGTGCGCAAGCAGGACGCGAAGACGCCCGGCCTCGGCTGGCAGTGTTTCGGCGGGGCCGGCGTGCCCGGCGCCGACGTGGAGGGCGACGACCAGGGCGCGACGTGGGTGGACACCTGGGCGCCGGGCGTGGCGCGTGGACGAGGAAGGACGAGTTGATCTCGGAGGGTGCGCAGCCGCGCACCTATGTGTTTCAATGCCGCTACCGAATAGTTGATCGAGGCCTCAATATCTGAGGCTCGCAGGACAACGAGGAGCGTGCATGAGACGACGGATCCCCGCACTGCTGGCGGCAACCGTCCTCGGCCTGGGACTGACCCCAGGGCCCGTCCACGCGGCGCCCCCCGCGAGCGTCAGCGCAGGTGGGGGCATCGTCGCCCCGCCGCAGTTCGATTTCGCGACCGCCCGAGCCGCCGCGAACCCGGAGACCCAGGCACGCATCGCCGCCATCGCGGCGCTGCTACCGGAAAACTGGCAGGCCATGCTCGCCGACAAGCGGGAGAGGATGGGCCTGAAACCGTCCCTCGCGCAGGAGTTGGTCGCAGAGGCGATCGACCCGTCGCTCTACCAGTGCCAGGACACCCAGTTCAGCACGTACACCCAGGGCCTGATCGAAGGCGTCGACCTCGACACCCTGCTGGTCCTGGTTATCTTTGGCGTCCTGGACTACGCGGCCTACGACGCGCTCATCTACGGCCAGCCCAACAACGAGGCGGACTACGGCCTGCCGGCCAGCCAGAAGAGCACGTTGAAGCGGACCTTCAAGGACGCACAGCAGTTCTGGGACGTCGACCTGTTCGACGTCAAGTTCATGGCCATGCAGAACGACATGCTGCAGGACCCGGCGCGAGTGGCTCGCATGGTCTCCTTCATCTGGGGCATGGACGAGGATCAGGCGGCTGCCGCCGCAGCCGAGATCATGGCCATCATCAACTCCGTCCCCGCGCTCGACGCGGGACGCAACCCGATCTTCACCCTGAACGCCTTCGCCTTCACCGCCGAGGGTGAGACCGACCCGCTGCTGCGTGACGTCCCGGACAAGGTCGTCTTCGGCGAGGGCATGATTACCGCGCTCGACGCACTCGGCCTGGGAACAGCCGGCTCGCGCGCGGTCCTCGCCCACGAGATGGCCCATCACGTCCAATTCGAACAGGGCCTGTTCGACAGCCCGCTGACCGGCGCCGAGGCGACCCGCCGTACCGAACTGATGGCCGACGGGTTCGGCACCTACTTCGTCACCCACCCGCGCGGGCTCAACTTCAACGGCGTCCAGATCCACCAGGCGCAACAAGCCTTCTACGAGGTCGGTGACTGCTCCTTCGACAACCCCGGCCACCACGGCACCCCGAACCAGCGCCTGCGGGCCTCGGTCTGGGGCGCCCAGATCGCCCAGCAGGCCACGGGCACCCAGCCCATCCTGCCGTCGATGAATCTCTTCAACCGATTCGAGCGCAAGCTCCCGGCGCTGATCAAGCCAGACGCGCGCCCGGAACCGGCCGGCCGCCTCTGACCCGTTTTACCCGGTGGGCCGTCGGAATCCGGACGGCCCACCGGGGTACGGGCCGGGCACCCACCAGACCGGCGGTGCGACGTCGCGATCGGGTACGTCAACGCCGGATCCATCCGGCTGTGGGACGAGGTTGACCTGTGGGAGCGGGCCCCTGCTTGTTGGTCGATGTCGGTGGTGACATGGGTCTGACCCGGAAGGGCACCAGCCGCGCCGCCCACAGTAGCTGGCCGCCTGAGCCGTCCGACCAGCTACTGTCCAGGGACGCGATACTGCGGTCCGTCAGGGGTCCACGTGCCCTTGGATTTTTTCAACGCGGTGCTCGGCTGGTTGGTGACCGGAATCGGCGGTCCGGCCAGCCGGCGCCTACACGGTGCGCTACTTGGCAACGACCGGGAACGTGAACTCAGAGCGCTGGTCGGTGTCGCGATAACCAACACGGTGGCCGGGCTGGCCGAGGGGATAGATCCCCGGACGTGCGCCCAGTTGCGGATGAGCCTGTTGGAGCGGGGCGGCGAGCTGGTCGGTACGGCACCGTTGGACCTGACCGATCTGACTCATGCGGTACGCGGCTGGGTCGCGCCCCTGGACGAACCGGTCTTTGGTGGGCCGAGTTACCTTGCGGAGATCGGCGTCGACCCTGACGACGTGGTGCTGAGACTGGTCGGGGAGATCAGACGCGGCCTCGACGCGAACGCCAGGCTTGCTGGTGCGCTCGCACCGGTGGCCGATTGGATCTGGCGCAACGAACTGTGGAACCGCATGGAGAGGCGGTTCGACCGGATGGACAAGGCGATCGAGGCCATCGCGCAGAGTCGGAGCGTCACCACCACCGCGTACCGCCAGTTGCCGATGGACATTGCCGAGTTCACCGGGCGCCGCACTCAGCTGGACATGTTGGAAGGGCTGGTCGCCGAACTGTCGAGTGCGGCGACCGACGCACCCGTGGTCCTCGTGATCACCGGCATGGCGGGCGTCGGCAAGACGAAACTGGCCATACACGCCGCGCACAGGCTGGTGCGGGCCGGTCGGTTCGACGAGATCCAGCTACATGTCGACCTCGGCGGCTTCGACGAGGCCGAGCAGGCGGCCGACCCCGCCGCCGTACTCGACCGGTTCCTGCGTCTGTTGGGTGTGCCGCCCGAGCAGATTCCCGTCGACGTCGACGGTCGGTCGGCAATGTACCGCGATCGGCTGAGCGGCAGACGTGCCCTCGTGCTGCTTGACAACGCCGCATCGCGGCAGCAGGTCGAGCACCTGCTGCCGGGCGATTCGGGGCACCTTGCCCTGATCACCAGCCGGCGCAACCTCGACACGGTCGACGGATCGAGGGCGCTTTACCTCGATCCGTTCGCGTCGGAGGAATCCACGTCACTGATCACTTGGATCGCCGGGCGTGAACGGGTACACGCCGAACTCGGACCGACGGCCGAGGTGGCGGAGCTCTGCGCGCACCTGCCGTACGCCGTGGCACTGGCCGCTCGGCGGCTGAGCACCCGACCCACCTGGCAGGTCGCGGACCTGGCTGCCCTGCTGCGTCCGGCTGACCAGCGTCTGGGTGAGCTTGCCCGGAAGGATCGGGCCATCCGGGTGCTGTTTGACCTGTCCTACCGCGCGGTGTCCGCCCCGCACCGGCGTCTGCTCAGTCTGCTGTCCCTGCATCCCGGTGAGGATTCGACCGCACCCTCGGCGGGCGCACTGGCGAATCTGCCGGCCGCTCGCGCGAAGAATCTGCTCGAGGACCTCCTGGACGAGAACCTGCTCGTCCAGACCACCCCGGGCCGCTATCGCCTACACGACCTGGTGCGGCTCTACGCCGCCGAACGGCTACAGGACGACGAAAACACCGAGGATCAGGAGCAGGCCGTCGAGCGCGTCCTGAACTGGTACCTGCGCACCGCCGACTCCGCCGATCGGATGCTCGGCCAACGGGCGAGGCGTCCCGAACTCCCGACCGGCACCCCGGCTGCGCTCTCGTTCGCCGACCACGTTCAGGCCTTGCGGTGGTGCGAGCGGGAACGCGCCAACCTGGTGGCGGCGACCAACCTGGCCGCCGCCACCGGGTCCGACGCGACCGCCTGGAAGCTGGCCGTAACGCTGTGGCCGTTCATGCAGCTCGGCAGCCACCGGACGGACTGGCGAACAACGCACGAAACCGGTCTCGAATCCGCCCGGCGGCAGGGCGACGAGGTCGCCGAGGCCTGGATCCTCAACGGACTGGCAATCCTGCACGAGAACCTCGACCAGTTCGCGCAGGCGGTCGACCTCGGGCGTGCCGCCCTGGCGATCCGGCGACGCGGGGACGACCGGTTCGGCCTGGCCGACAGCCTGCACGAGTTGGGGGTTGTCTACCAGCAGGTCGATCGCTACGACGAAGCCGCCGAATGCCTCGAGCAGGCGCTGGAACTCCGCCGGCAGCTCGGCGACCGGAACGGCGAGGCAACGGCGCTCAACAGTCTCGGCTCACTCGCGTGGCACGGGAAGCGCTACGTCGAGGCCGCCGAACGGTACCGCCAGGCACTCGCCATCAACCGCGAGACCGGGGACCGGGCAGGCGAGGCCGTCGCGCTGGGCAACATCGGTGAGGCGTACGCGTCGGACGGCAGGCACGAGGAGGCCATCAGCTACCTGGAACAGGCGGTGGCACAGTTCGGGGAGCTACAGAACGGTCGATTCCAGGCGTGGACCCTCACTCTGCTCGGTCAGACACTGAAGCGGGCCGGCCAGCGCGAAAAGGCGCAGATCTGCCTGGACGCAGCAAGCGAGATCAATCAGACGTTGGAGCACTGAGCGACGCGCCGCTGGCCGGCGCTACCACGACTGCCCAGATCGACGCCGCCGTCGCGTCGCTTGACATCCAGCTGACCGATGACGAGATATCGGCGGTGGCCGGCTACTCCAACGCTCGGGCGGACAGGTCAACTCGGGCACGCCGGTCGTCGCCATCCTGAGGAGACGGTTTGTCGCGGTGTCTGCCTGACGGTCGCTCGGGTGCAGCGCGGAAGGGAAGCATCACCGTGCTTGTCGTTGTGCCAGGCAGCCAGCGGGCTCCAGATCTTTCCGCACTGGCGCCGGCCCTGGTCGAGTGCGGTCGGACGTGATCAGAGCCGGCTCCGGGTCTCCATTACGGGAGACCGGATGCTTGGTTGCCGGGATCGAACGGACGGGGTGTGTGGACGAGGCCGTTGAGCACGACCGTCAGTCCTCGCTCGAATTCCTGGCCGGTGAACGCGGCGCCGACCGGGGCCAGTTTCGAGAGGGTCGGGAGTGCGTCGGGTGCGAGCGCTGCGACGCGTTGGGCGGCCGAGCCGGCATCGTTCTCGCGCGATAGCCGGCCAGCCAGTTCGGCTTGTGCGATACCCATGACAAAGGCTGAGACGGTGCGGAATGCGACGAACAGGTCGACGCCGTCGAGGCCGCCGCGTGCCAGTGCTGCCGCGAGTGCCTCGGCTGGGGCGAGGCTGGCTCGGGAGGAGGTGCGGCGGGTGAGTACGAGCGGGATGGCTGCCGGATGTGCGCGGAAGGTTCGCCACAGGGCGGTGGCCACGGCGCGTGTGTCGGCCAGCCAGTCGTCGGTCGGTTCTGGCATCTCGACGCGGGCGGAGACGGCGTCGACCACGAGTTCCTCAAGGGCTTCACGGCTGTCGACGTAGTTGTAGAGCGTCATGGGGCCCGTGTGTAGGGACGCCGCGAGTGAGCGCATGGTGAGCCCGGCCAGGCCGTCCCGGTCGACGATCGCCAGCGCGTGTTGCTGGATGTCCGCGAGGGTGAAACGGGCTCTCATGCTGACTACTCCCGACTTAGGTACGACGTACGTATCTGACGGTACTATACGTACAGCGTACGTATGTTGAGGAGGAGTTTTGTGATCATCACGTATACGAGGGGCCCGGGCTTCCGTGTCGGCGGCAAGGGTGGACCCGGCTTCGGTGATCTTGTTCGGCACCAGGGTGACGCGTTCGTCGCCTTCGCTCGAAACCTGACCGATGAGGAGTGGGAGCGGCCCAGCCTCTGTGCGGGCTGGACCAACAAGGACGTGCTCGCCCATCTCGTGCTCGGCCTGCATCTTCCGCTGCCACGGTTGATGCTGACGATGGCGCGGCAGCGTCGGACGTTCGACGCCGCCAATGACCTTCTCAGTCGCGACCACGCCAGCCGGAACACCGCGCGGGAACTGATCGACGAGTTCGACCGCGCTCGTGCGCACCCCGGGGGCATCGGGCGCTTGCTGCCGGCGCCACTGATGCTCGGTGACCATGCCATCCACCACCTCGACATCGCGTTCGCCCTCGGCAGGTCCGGCGTCCTGTCACCGCGGGTAACCAACGCGGTCCTCGCCGTCGCGACGCGCGTGCCGAACCCGTTCATTCCCGCTGCCACCCGGGCCCGTGGTCTCACGATCCGCAGCACAGACACGCTGTGGTCCCGCTCGTCAGACCGCCGCCTCGAAGTCGTGGGACCGGGCGAGAGCATCATCTCCGTCCTCGCCGGCCGACGTCACGCCATCGCCGACCTGACGGGCGACGGCGTCGTCACCCTGGCGAGCCGACTCTGAGCGGCTCCCGGCGTCATTGAGCCCAGTTGCGTACGTCCGGGCATTTCCTCAGCCGAGGTGTCCCAGATCACTTGACACGTACAACGTACGTGAGCCAGGCTTACGTACGTTGTACGTGTCCTATTGGGGGAGCGTACGAAAGTGCCGCTCCGCGCGAGAAGAAGACGGATCCCTGCTGGCTCGTGCAAGAGCGCAGCGGGCACGGGGCAGTTTCCACTACGAAATTAGAGGATCAGATGCTCAGCATCGACAACGAACTTTTCGAGGCCGCCAGCGCTATCGCAGCCGTCACCCCACCCACACCGCCAGTCGAAGGGGACTGGAAGACGCGGCGGGCAAACATCGACGCCCTCTATAACGGACTGGCTGCCGTCGCCACACCCGACGACAGTATCGAGATGGTGGACTTCACCGTGCCGTCTCCGGATGGGCACGCCGTTCCGCTACGCCTCTACAAGCCAGAAAACCTGCCGAACGCACTTGTTGTCCATGTCCATGGAGGCGGTCTCATCGCCGGTGGCCTCAACGGCTACGACCACGTTTGCCGCCGCTACGCCTCGCAGGCCGGGGTCGCAATGATCGCGGTCGACTACCGCCTGGCACCCGAATCACCGTTCCCATCGGCGATCGAAGACTGCGTCACGGCAGTCCGGTGGGCAATCGAGCACGCCGCGGAGCGGGTACCCGGAGCCCGCGTAGCGCTCATGGGCGACTCCGCCGGAGGCGGTCTCGCGGCAGCGACCGCGCTGGTGTGTCGCGACCGTCGGATCGGGCCTCTGGCCGCACAGATCCTGATCTACCCGATGCTCGATGACCGCACCGCAGTCGCCGACCCGGCGGTCGAGCCGTTTCTCGCCTGGTCGGTCGCCGACAACATCACCGGCTGGCAGGCCTACCTCGGCGACAAGTACGGCACCGACGACGTGCCCGCCGCCGCTTCCGTCGCCCGCGCAGGTTCACTCCACGATCTGCCAACGGCCTACCTCGAGGTCGGCCAATTGGATCTCTTCTGCGCCGAGACGGTCGCCTACGCCGAGCGGCTCATGGAACAAGGTGTGCCCGTGCACCTGTCGGTGCGTCCCGGCGCATTCCACGGTTTCGACCAACTCGCGCCCAACTCCCGCGTCGCACAGAGCGCGTTCGCAGACCGTGTCGCCTTCCTCCAGGCCCTGTAGCACCGACCGCTTCCGGCCACGCCATCCGGTTACATCCCAGGTCGTCACAACCATCAGCAAGGAGACCCCGTGAGCACCAAGACCGCCCTCATCACCGGCTCGACGAGCGGAATCGGTCGCGCCACCGCACTCAGGCTCGCCCGCGACGGTATCCGTGTCGTCGTGTCCGGCCGCGATACTCAACGAGGGCAGGGGGTAGTGGAACAGATCCGTTCCGAAGGCAACGCGGCTTACTTCGTCCGCGCGGACCTACGTGATGCACAGTCCGCCGTCGAACTCGCGGCCAAGGCCACCGAGGTCGCCGGCGAAGCCCTCGACATCCTGGTGAACAACGCGGCGATCGGGGCTGGTGGCCCGACCGCGGGCACCGAGGAGTCGACCTTCGACGCGGTGCTGGCCACCAACCTGAAGGCCCCGTTCTACCTGGTCGCGAAGATCGCACCCGTAATGGCCGCACGCGGCCGTGGAGCGATCGTCAACGTGTCCACACTCGCCGCCGAGGTCGCGCTCCCCGGTCTGTCTGTCTACGGGGCGAGCAAGGCCGCCCTGGACCTGTTGACCAAGAGCTGGGCAGCCGAGTTCGGCCCCGCCGGCGTACGGGTAAACTCCGTCAGCCCCGGCCCGACCCGTACTCCGGGATCGGAATCCCTGGGAGAGTATCTGCAACAGCTCGCAGCGCAGGCCCCGCTGGGTTTCGTCGCCAATCCGGAAGACATCGCCGCAGCCATCGCGTTCCTCGTCAGCGATGAGGCACGGTTTGTCACGGGTACCGTGTTCGACGTGAACGGCGGACGCACCATCGTGTGAGAACGGGTAAGGCTCAGCTACCGGCGGTGATGGGTCGTTGCGGCCAGGACCACCATCAAACGGCGCCCGCCGCTGTCAGCCGCGTACGCGATTCCGGCGCCGGCCCGGGTCCGGGCCTGTTCCTGGCTGAGCTGGAGCTGTGGTTGCTCGGCCCGGCGCTCGGCCCGCTGCCGCCCTTGCCAAGGCCGCGCCACTCCGAGGTCCCGCCGTGGCACTTTCTGGTCGTTTCGCCAGAGGTCGACGGGCGGGCCGATCAAATCCAGGCGTGGCTGGCTCTCGTCTGCCGTGGCGACCGTCCGACGACGGTGTCGGGCGCCTCCCGATGGGTGCCCGGCACCGTCGTCTGGCCGAATCCAGGGCAGGATGCCAACCTCAGGCTGGTGAGGCGCCCTGTGCGAGCAGGGAGAGGTGATCCCACTCCTCCCACAGAGCAATTCGGCGCGCGTACTCCGGGCGAAGCAACTCCAGGCCATTCGCGCCGAACAGCACTCGCAGCGGAGGGTTGGGGTGATCAGCGACAGCCAGCATCGCCTGAGCGGCCGCAGCCGAATCACCCGGAGCGATTCCGGTGCCCTCGAAGCCGGCCATCAGCGCTGTACGTGCATGGTCGTACTCGGGCATCTGCGGAGCGGGAGTTCCGAGCTCGCTCGGAAACGTGAGCGGCTCGATAATCGTCACGTAAATTCCGTGATCCGAGACTTCTGCCGCCAGAGCCTGGCTCAACGCCTCCAGCGCCCACTTTGTTGCGTGATAAGTCCCCATGATGGGGGTGGCGATGACTCCACCCATGGACGAGATCTGGATGATACGGCCGCGGCGACGCTCCCTCATGTGCGGCAGAACTGCCTGTGTGGCATACAGGGCGCCGAAGTAGTTGACCTCCATCTGCACTTTTGCCTGCGCGGCACTGACTTCCTCAATGGCACCCATCACCGCCTGCCCTGCGTTGTTGACCAGGATGTCGATTCCGCTGAATCGTTCCTCGGCAGTCTCGATCGCCTTATGCACCGCCACCTCGTCCGTGACATCGAGCTCGAGCGGGAGAACCAGGTCGCCGTAGCTCTCGACGAGAGGGCGCAACGCGTCGGCAGATCGTGCGGTCGCAGCGACACGGTCGCCGCGGGAGAGCGCGGCTTCCGCCCACCGGACACCCAGGCCTCGCGACGCTCCTGTAATAAACCAGGTCTTAGGGGTATTTATCGTCATGCTAGTAACTCCTTCTAGCCTTCACCATCAGTGGATGTCAGGCTCGGCGCATCGACGGCCAAGCCGGGCGAGTGGTCTCGCTCGCCAGGTCCATCGCGACGAGCAACTCGGGAGGAAGCGGCGTGCCCTGCACCCCGTCAAGGTTCTGGACGAGATGTTCGGGTCTGGACGCGCCGAGGATGATGCCGTCGCCATGCGCGGCACCAAGGTGAGAGTGGTGCACGAGCCAGCGCAGGGCAGCGTCGGTGGGTAGGACACCCCACGCTTCGCAACCAGCCCTGAACTCACGCATTGCATGCAGGTACGGCTCGTTCCAATATCGGCGGCGGTACTCGATGCCCTGAGGGTGCCCCTGGTCGAATCGAGAGCCGGTGCTCACTGACTCGTCGTTTCCGAAGCCTGACGCGAAGGCGCCGCCAGCGAGTGGGTTGTATGCGTAGAAACGGATGCCCTGCTCGTGAAGCAACGGCAAGAGTTCGGCCTCCGGCGAGCGGGACGCGGCGTTGTACAGGCCCTGGTAAACGGTCGGGCGGACCCAGCCCTCGCGCGCCACGATGGCGAGCGTCTCCTCGACATCCTCCGGAGCGATATTGCTCAGTGAGGCGCGAAGCACCTCCGGCTCGTGGCCCCTGGCCGTAGCGACCGGGTCGTAGCGCAGGGCGATCTTGAAGTGATCATGGGTGCGCAGATCGCCGAGCATCTGTTCACACGAGCCGTCGCCGTAGACGTAGCAGGTGTCGATCTCGCGGTAGCCGCGGCTATGGAAGTGGTCGAGCATCCGCCTCGCCGTGGAGGTGTCGCGGACGCGTACTCCTCTGCCGTGGTAGCCGAGTGTCATGGTGCCGAAGATGATCCGCTCGACGGGCACGGAGTCCTCCTCATCCAGCTGGGCCGACATTCAACGGAAACGGAGAGACATCTCCGTTACAGCCACGGTACCATAGCGGAGATGCGTCTCCGATTCCTCGGATGCGTGACGGGGAGGACGTATGGACGAGAGCACACGCCCAGCTCAGCCGCCCGACGGACGGGCGCTGCGCAAGGACGCGGAGCGGAACCGCTCTGCGCTCATCGCCGCCGGGAGCGAGCTGTTCAATGCGGCAGGGCTGCTGCCGACGCTTGACGATGTCGCACGACGAGCCGGAGTCGGCGTTGGCACCGCCTATCGTCACTTCCCCAACAAGTACGCGCTCGCGCAAGCAGTGTTCGCCGAGACGGTCGACACGATGCTCGAAGCCGCAGAGCGCGCGGCATCGATGGAGGACGCGGCCGACGGGCTCGTGGCCTTCTTCGAGGCGGTGCTCGAACCGCAGGCGAACAAGCGCGCCCTGGGAAAGCTTCTGAGAGGCGCGCCGGGCGAAGGCCCTGGAGCCGGCGACATCCGGGCGCGCGTGGAGCGCTGCATCGACCACCTGTTGCAGCGTGGTCGGGAGCAGCGGGTGATCCGGGCCGACGTCGCAGCCACCGACATCGGAGTCCTGATGTCCCTGATGGCCTACCTCATCGAGACCTTCGGCGAGGCGAACCCACGGCTCTGGCGTCGCCTTCTTCCGATTCTTCTTGATGGCCTACGTGCGGACGCGCCGACTTCGCTGCCGGAGCAACCATTGAACACATCCGAGTTCCTCAGCCGCCTCACCGCGGGCTAGGTTGTGTCTCTGGTCTAGTGAATCCGAGGGTGTTTCCGAGAGCCGTGCACGGCCTGACCCTGCGGACCTCGACCCCCGCGCACCTGGCCCGCGCGGCGATGGAGGGCATGCTGTGCGTGCTCGCCGACGGGCTGGACGCAATGATCGGGCAGGGCACGTCGGTCGACCGGGTCATCCTGGTCGCCGCTGGCAACCGCTCGGGGGCGGTGCGCCGGATCGCGCCTGCGGTCTTCGGCTGCCCCGTGCTCGTGCCACCGCTGGGGGAGTACGTCCGGCGGCGGCCTACTGGTCGGTTCCTTGGTCGCGAGGGCCGTCGCAAGCAGGGCGTGCAGCCGGTGATGGTCTGCGGCCGTGCCCGGTCGAGGTCATCCGGATGCGACGGGGCGCCTTCGCGGGACCACCTCGGATACGGCCGGTCCGATTGGATTCGGAGTCGGCGGGTAGCCGGTGGGGTGGGAAAGAGTGAGATCAAGGATTATGGGTTGCTGGCTGACGGGCGTACCGCCGCGTTGGTCGACCGGACCGGTTCGGTGAACTGGTGGTGTCCGTCCCGTTTTGACGGGCCGTCGGTGTTCTGCCGGCTGTTGGACGAGGACGGCGGGCACTGGTCGATTCGCCCTCGGGACGGGTTCGAGGTGGAGCGTGCCTATGTGAAAGGCACCCTGGTCCTGCGTACGGTTTTCACCACCGCCCAGGGCTCAGTGGCGGTGACCGACATGCTCGCCCTGGAGCCCGGGGTGCGGGGGCACCAGATTGGGCGTCGTTCCCCTGGTGTCCTGATCCGGATGGTGGAGGGGCTCTCAGGGGTGGTGCCGCTGGAAATGTCATATTCACCCCGATTTCAGTACGGTCGGGTGCACGGGTATCTGGTGCGACGGGACGAGGCACTGGTGGCCACCGCGGGCGCGACGACGTTGAGGATGACCGCCAGCGTGCCGCTGAACAACGACAGCGACGACGCTTCGGCACACTTCCGGGTAGGGACGGGCCAACGGGAAACATTCGTCCTCGCCTACGCCCCGACGTACGGCGAACCGGGGAGGCTGGCGATCGACGCTCAGCAGGCGGTCGACGAGACGGTCGAGTCCTGGCGGTCCTGGGCACGGTTGCACGAGTACCAGGGGCGTTATGCCGAGCTGGTCCGGCAGCACGCCCTGGTGCTGCAAGGGCTCACGTATCAGCCGAGCGGGTCGATCGTCGCCGCCGCGACGACATCCCTGCCCGAGCAGATCGGCGCCGACCGCAACTACGACTACCGCTACGCCTGGCTGCGGGACTTCAGCATGACGTTGCACGCGCTCTGGGTCGCTGCCTGTCCCGACGAGGCGAACCGGCTGTTCAGTTGGGTCGCCTCGACCGTCGGCCAAGTTGGTGACCGGCCGGTGCCGATCATGTCCGACGTCGAGGGCGAGCGGGACATCTCGGAGCGTCAGGCCGACACACTGCGCGGATATGCGGGCAGCACACCGGTCTGGATCGGCAACGAGGCATGGCGGCAGCGCCAGCTCGACGTACTCGGTGAGGTGTTGGACGCGGCCTGGCTGTTGCGCGACTACCTCGACCCCATGCCCGAGGAGGTTCGCGACCTGCTGCGCAGCCTCGCCGACCGGGCGGGCGGCGCGTGGCGGGAGCCGGACGCCGGAATGTGGGAGGCCCGCGACACGCGCAGGCACTATCTGTCGTCCAAGGTGTTCTGCTGGGTGGCGTTGGATCGGGCGGTTCGCTTCGGTGAGCGGATCGGCGACGCCGACGACCTGGCCCGCTGGACGAGGGCGCGGGACGAGGCGCGGGACACGATCCTGCGCGAAGGCTGGAACGACGACGTGGGTGCGTACACCGGGGCCTTCGGCTCCGACAAGCTCGACGCCAGCGTGCTGGTCATGCCGATCGTCGGGTTTCTGCCGGCGACCGACCCCCGGATGCGGGCCACGATGGGGATGATCGAGGATCAGCTGTCGCACGGCGGACTGATCCGCCGATGGGACGGTGACCCTGCGGCCTTCTTCCTCTGCTCGTTCTGGATGGTCACCTGCCTCGGGGGGGGGGGGGGGGGCCCCCCCCCCCCCCCGGGGGGGGGGTATCTCGTCCTCCGCCCCCCCCCCCCGTG